>JBANGJ010000029.1:0-19173 GCA_037975505.1 Gemmatimonadota bacterium
TCGGCCGAGACCGTGCGGTCCCCGTACGAGGAGCGGATCCCCCGCGTCTCGTCGCCGCTGGTGGAGCGGGAGTTCGCGGGGCCGTACTGATCGACGAGGGTGACCTTCACCCCCTCGCGCCGGAGATTGAGCGCCGTGAACGCGCCCCACGCGCCCGCCCCGACCACGACCACGTGGCCCGAGGCGCGCCCGAAGCGGCGACGGAAGGGACGCGCCTGCGTGTCCTGCGCGGCGAGCGTCGCGGGATCCAACGTGGCGGCACCAGCCAGCAGAGCGCCGGTGCCGACGCCGGCCATCCGCAGAAAGTCGCGCCGCGGGAGTTCGGGCGCGGCGGGATCACGATCGAGGGGGGAGTCGCTCATCAGGGAGTCCGAGGTGGGGGACGCGCGAAGATGCCGCCCGCGCGGGGCGAAGGCAAACCGCCCGTGGGACTGGCACCGCCCCTCAACGCCCCGTGGGTTGCACGCGTTGAGGCCGTCGGACACCTTCCTCCGCGATGCGCCTCCCCCCTGCCCTCCTGCGTCCGCGCCTCCTCCCGGCGCTGCTTCTCCTCGCGGCGCTCGGAACACCGCTCGCCGCGCAGGAGGCCCCGGCACCCGACTCCGCCGCGCTCGCCTCGCGTCAGGTGGAGCGCGGCGAGCAGTGGTTCCGCGCGGCCTGCCTCGAGTGCCACGCCACGGGCGTCCTCTCGAGCCCCGACTTCCGTCTCAAGTGGGGCGGGCGGAGCGCCCACGACCTCTTCGATCTCATCTCGCGCACGATGCCCGACGGGAACCCGGGGTCCCTGAGCCGCGGCACCTACCTGTCGATCGTCGCGTACCTGATGAAGCTCAACGGCATGCCGGTCGCGCCCGTCCCGCTCGTGGCGGACACCAGCGCCCTCGCCGCCGTCCGTCTGGCCTTCCCCTCCTCTCCCCGTTGACCGGAGTTCCCATGCGCCGCCCGCTCGTCGCCCTCCTCGTGCTCCTCGTCCTGCCGGCCGCCCTGCACGCGCAGGCCCGCGAGCCCGTCGGGCAAGCGTCGCCGACGCTCACGCCGGCCATCCGCGTCGGCGCGCTCGTCTTCGCCTCCGGCCAGCTGCCGAGCCGCGGGGCGGACACGACCATCCAGGCGCAGACCACGAGCACGCTGGAGAACGTGAAGAAGGTCCTCGAGCAGGCGGGCACCACCATCGACCAGGCGGTGAAGTGCACCGTCTTCCTCGTCGAGGGGGCGGACTTCCAGGGGATGAATCAGGCGTACCGCGCCTTCTGGCCGCAGAACCCGCCCGCGCGCACGACCGTCGTGGTGAAGGCCCTCGTCTCGCCGGGCGCCAAGCTCGAGATCGAGTGCCTGGCCGCGATGCCGGCGCGCTGACTCAGTCCGCGAGCGCGATCCGCAGGTCCCGCTCCGCGAGATTCCCGCCGCAGATCGCGATCCCGACGCGCTGGCCCGCCAGCTGCGGCGCGAGCGCCCGGAGCCCCGCGAGCCCCGCCGCCCCCGCGCCCTCCGGCAGGTTGTGCGTGATGCGGATGAGGTCGCGGATCGCCGCGTAGAGCGCGTCGTCGGGCACCGTGACGAAGCCCGCGAGGCCCGCGCGCAGCGCCTCGAACGTCACCTCATAGGCCGCGCCCGTCGCGATGCCCTCGGCGAACGTCCGAACGGGCTGGCCCGTGAGCCGCTCCCCGCGCCGCCAGCTCTCGTATTGCGCGGGCGCCCCCGCGGCCCCCACCGCAAAGACCTTGAGGGCGGGCTGGCGCGCCGCCGCCACCGCGAGCGCGCCCACGGCCTGCGACCCGCCCCCCAGCGCAATCACGAGCGCGTCGAGCGGCGGCGCCTGCGCGAGGATCTCCAACGTCATCGTCCCCGCCCCGGCCAGCACCAACGGGTCGTTCGTCGAGTGCGCCAGCGTGAGGCCGCGCTCCGCGGCGATCGCCGCACAGGCGCCGATCGTCTCGTCGTACGTCGCCCCCACCTCGACCAGCTCCGCGCCCAACGCGCGGATCCCCGCGTTCTTCTCCGGGTTGTTCCCCAGCGGCACGCAGATCGTCACCGGCGTCCCCGTGAGGCGACCGGCGTACGCGACACCCAGCCCGTGGTTCCCCGTGCTGGCCGCGATCATCCCGCGGCGCCGCGCCGCCTCATCGCGCGCCAGCACCGTGTTCAGGCCGTTGCGGATCTTGAAGCTCTGCGTGGGCTGATGGTTCTCGTGCTTCACCCACACCTCGACGCCGTGCCCCACGAGCGTGTCGAGCAGGGGGTAGTGCCGCATCGGCGTGGGCGCGAGATGCGGCCGGATCCGCGCCTCGGCTGCGAGCACGTCGTCGAAGGTGATCATCGCCGTCCCGTGAACATGAGGTCCACCAACTCGTCGTACATCGCCTCGGCGGCGGCGTCCCCGCGGCGGATGGCCGTCGCCGCACAGTGCCGCAGGTGATTGCGCATCAGCTCGCGGCTCACGCCGCGCAGCGCCTCCTGCACTGAGGCGATCTGCGTGACCACGTCCGCGCAGTAGCGGTCCTCCTCGACCATGCGCTGCAGCCCACGCACCTGGCCCTCGATGCGGCGCAGGCGCGTCAGGTTGCGCGCCTTGCGGTCGGCGTCCACCTCGACCGCCTTCCGGCCCTCGCCCGCCTGCGCCCCGCACCCACAGCTCGCCGCGCCCGTCTTTCCCGCGCCCATCGCGCCTCCCGGAGGGGTGTGCGCGGGACGCTAGGTACCCCCTCCCCCTATGTCAACCGGCGGTCAGCGCGCGGGCGACGGGGCGGGCTTGGTCGTGATCTTGATGACGCCGTCCTTGGCGGCGTCGCCGTACTCGCGAACCGCGGCCTCCCCCTTGAGCACCTCCACCGAGACGATGCCCGACGGCTGCAGCGCGTCCATCTCCGCCTTGGTCGCCCGACGGCCGTCGATGAGGATGAGCGGTGAGCCGGTGGTAGCCCCGCCCTGCACGATCACGCGGGGACCATCAGGCTCGCCGGCCAGCAACCCGCGCGCGGCGCCGGCCTTGGTGACGATCCGGATCTCGCTGCGCGTCTCGGACCCGATCACCTGCTTGTTCACGTTGACCGCGGCGATCTCCTCCGGCGCGAGCGCCTCGGCGGCGGCACGGGTGCTCGGCGCGCCGTCGACGATGTAGGTGGCCGACCCCGACTCCGCCCCAAGGAGCGCGGCGGCGCCGCGCTCCGCCTGACGCGCGTCGAGTGCGCGCACCTCGGCCGCGGTGGGCGTCCGCCCCTCACAGGCCGCGACGACGATGCAGAGGGGGATCAGGCGGAGGAGAGGACGGACGGACATGTGGGCGACTCCTGAGGGTGGATGCGGGGACGTGAGAGAGGTAGCACATTCCCGGCCGGACTTCCACCGGACGCCACGATGCTCCTTCCCGCGCTCGCCTTCGCCTTCCAGGCCGCTCTCTCCACCGACCCCCCCACGTGGATCGTCGACAACCACGGTCGCCGCGCCGGCGACCTCGCGACCACGCAGCGCGGCGACACCGTCGTGGCGCGGTGGATCTACACCGACCGCAACCGCGGCGGACGCGTGGAGACCCGCACGGTTCGCGCCCCCGACGGGACCATCCGCTTCGCTGAGCAGCGGGCGGTCGACGCCGAGGGTCGTGCCGGCGCGCCGAGCGAACGCGTGGAGGTGGTGGGGGACTCGGTGCGGGTGACTGCGGCCGGGGGCGCAACGCGGATGGTGGCACGGACCCCGGACCTCTATGTCGGCCTCCGCACGGGGACGCCGCTCGAGACCGCCGCCCTCGCCAGTCAGCTCCTCAGCCGCCGATCCGCTGCCACGACCCTCGGTGGCGCCAGCGTCCGGGCCGAGGTCGTGCAGACGAGCGTGGTCGAGACCCCGCGCGGCCGGCAACGCCTGCGCTTTGTCGTCATCCACACCGGGACGCAGCCTGATCCCACCGGCGTCTGGCTTGATGATCGCGGGGAGCTGGTCGCGACCGACGTGCAGTGGTTCATCACGGTGCGCGCGGACGCCCGCGCCCAGCTGCCGACGCTGCGCCGGATGGAGCTGAGTTGGCGCGCCACGCGCGGCGAGGCACTCGCCACGACGGTCCGCACGCCCACCGCCGCCACCCTCGTGATCGCCAACGGCGATCTCTTCGATGCGGAGGCCGGCGTCCTGCGGGCGCGGCAGACCGTGGTGATCCGCGACGACCGCATCATCGCGGTCGGCGACCCGGCGACCATCGCGGTCCCGGCCGGCGCCACGGTCATCGACGCCAGCGGCAAGACGGTCATGCCGGGGATGTGGGACATGCACGGGCATCTGCAGGTCGCGAGCCAATCCGGCCTCGGGATCAGCCAGCTCGCGAACGGCATCACCACGACGCGCGACCTGGCGTCCGACGTCGACGTGGCCACGAGCCTTCGGGCGCGCGAGCGCGCGGGCCGCCTCGCCTCCCCCCGCCCCGTCCTCGCAGGATTCATCGAGGGCCCGCTCGCGTGGGCCGGACCGAGCGAGGCCCTGGTCCGTGACGAGGCGGAGGCGCGCGCCTGGGTCGCGCGCTACGACTCACTCGGCTACGTGCAGATCAAGCTGTACAACGTCGTCCATCCCGACCTGGTCCCCGTCATCGCGGCCGAGGCCAAGCGACGCGGGATGCGCCTGAGCGGCCACATCCCGCGCGGGATGAGCATCGCGGCGGCCGTCTCCCTGGGCTTCGACGAGGTCCAGCACGCGGCGTTCCTCTTCTCCGACTTCTTCCCCGACTCGCTCTATCTGCCGCGCATGCGCGCGTACTCGCAGGTCGCGACCGCGGTGGCGCCGACCTTCGACGTCGACGGCGCGGGGATGACGCGGCTCATCGAGGTGCTGCGGACGCACGGCACCGCGGTGGACGGCACCTTCAACCTCTGGATCGGCGGGGGCGGCGCGCTGGTCGGCGCCGGCGGCTCGACGGACCAGCAGCGCGCGGACAGCGCGTACCTGCGTCTCATCCAACGGCTCGACGCGGCGGGCGTCCCGCTCATCGCCGGGACGGACAACTCGTCCAGCGCCACGTTCCGACGCGAGCTGGAGATGTACGAGCGCGCCGGACTGCCCCGGGAACGGATCCTGCAGATCGCGACCATCGAGGCGGCGCGCCACATGCGGCAGGCCGACGCGTACGGCAGCATCGCGGTCGGGAAGGTGGCGGACGTACTGATCGTGGACGGGCGGCCCACCGAGCGGATCGGCGACCTGGCCCGGCTCGAGACCGTGGTGCGTGGCGGGCGTCTCTATCAGGTGCGGGACCTGCGCGCGGCCCTCGGCAGCGGCGGCGGGTCCGGCGCCGAGGGAATGGACCCCGCCGAGCATCACCACTCAGGGATCGAGCACCCCTGACAGCCAGTGGAGCACGTTGAGCGTGAACCGGGCGTTCTCTTCGGCGCCCGGCGCGTTCATCCCCATCGGCCGCCGCTCGGCGCCCGCGATCTGCGCGCTGAACATGGCGGCCTCGCCGAAGAGCCCCACGCGCCCCCGCCCCACGCGGCGCGTGGCGCCCTGGAGCCAGCCGCCGACGGGTCGCATCGGTGTGTCCGCCGTGAACTGCCACGCGATCCGCGGCTCGAGTGAGACGAATCCCGCCGGCAGCACCATCACGGGCTCGACCCCGGGCCCGTCGAGGCGGAAGGCCTGCCCGGTGAAGCTGCGGATGCGCGTCACACGCTCGCTCGAATCCCGCCCTTCGATGATCGCGTGGGCCCGCAGCGTCCCGTCGGCGCGGTCGAACGTCGTCGGCACGTCGCGCACCCGCTCCACGGTGGGCCGCCCGTCCGCGCCCGGGGTGGCGAGATACGCGAAGCCGTTGGTGAAGGCGGCGCCGAAGGCCGCGGCCAGCGGCGCCGCTGCGCCCGCCAGGGGCATGTGATCGGCGATGAGGAGGAGCGCATGGCCGGCGGCCACCCACGCCTGCACGGCCGCGATCTCCTCCGGCGCAAACGCCGACGGCGTCGGCAGCGGATACTCGGTCCACGGCCGGTCATCCGGTTGCGCGTTCGAGATGACCAGCAGGTCGCACGCCGCGAGGGCCGCCGCGTCGAGGGCGGCGCGGAGCGGGGCGACCCGATACCCGTCGCGGCGCGCGAGGGCGCCGAACGCCCAGAACCGATTGTCGAGCGTGTGAAAGTTGTGGTGCCCTTCGTCGAGGCAGAGCCGTGGGCCCGCCCCCTCCGCGAACGCCGGCCGCGGGACCGGCGGCCGGAACGCCCGGTCGGGCACCTGTTGCGTCCCACCTCGCGACGCCAGGGCCGCCACGCTCACGCACACGCTCGCCACCACCGTCCGCATCCGCATCGCCACTCCCGGTCCGAGGGCCCCGAAGTTGCGGCCCCGGCCCGGGCGCGGCAACTTCGCGGTATGACTCTCTCCCTCCGCCGCGCCTGCGTCCTCGGCGCCCTCATCCCCGCCGTCCTCCACGCCCAGCCGCAGCCGACCCTCTCCCGGTGGGAGGCGCAGGCCCGTGCGCTCCTCAAGGAGCTCGTCGAGATCAACACCACCAACAGCGTCGGCAACACCGTCACCGCCGCGCAGGCGATGGCGAAGCGGATGCGCGACGCCGGCTTCCCCGAGCAGGACGTCGTCGTCGTCGAGAACGCGCCGCGGAAGGGGAACCTCATCGTCCGCTATCGCGGGCGGAACACCGGCAAGCCGCCGATTCTCCTCCTGTCGCACATCGACGTGGTCGAGGCGAACCCCGCGGACTGGACGCTCCCGCCCTTCGAGTTCATCGAGCGCGACGGCACCTTCTATGGCCGCGGCGTGGCGGACGACAAGGACGACGGCGCGATCCACCTCACCATCCTCCTCCGGATGAAGGCCGAGGGGATCGTTCCGGACCGCGACATCATCGCGGCGCTCACCACGGACGAGGAGGGCGGCCCGGCGAACGGCGTCGAGTGGATCGTCCGCAACCGGCCCGAGTTGCTGCGCGCCGAGTTCGCGTTCAACGAGGGGGGCGGCGGACGGGTCGAGGAGGGGCGCCGCGTGGCGAACGAGACCCAGGCGAGCGAGAAGAAGGTCGCCAACTTCACCCTCGAGGCGACGAACCCCGGCGGGCACAGCTCCCAGCCGCGGCCGGACAACGCCATCTACCAGCTCGCGGCGGCGCTGGACCGCCTCGGCAAGTACCAGTTCCCCGTGCACCTCAACGAAGTGACGCGGGAGTACTTCCGCCGACAGGCGGCGATCTCCGGCGGTGAGGTGGGCCGCGCGATGACTCGCATCGTCGCGAATGAGCGCGATGCGGCCGCGGCGGCGCTCATCTCGCGCGACCCGGCCAACAACTCGCGCCTGCGCACCACCTGCGTGGCGACGATGCTCGAGGGCGGGCACGCCTCCAATGCACTCCCGCAGCGCGCCCGCGCCACCGTCAACTGCCGCATCCTCCCGGACGAGACCGCCGAGTCGGTGCAGGCGCGGATCGTGGCGGCCGTGGCCGACACCGGCGTGAAGGTGAGCACCTCACGCGGCGCGCAGGACAGTCCGCCCTCCCCGCTCACCCCGGACCTCCTCCGCGCCATCGAGGAGGCCAGCCGCGAGGTCTTCCCCGGCGTCCCGGTGGTCCCGACGATGAGCACGGGAGCCACGGACGGCCGCATCCTCCGCAACGCGGGCATCCCCGTCTACGGCGTCTCGGGCCTCTTCTACGACAACCCGAACGCCCACGGGATGAACGAGCACGTCTCGACCAAGGCCTTCTACGACGGCCTCGAGTTCATGTACCGACTCGTCCGGAAGGTCTCGGCCGGCCCGGGCATGTGAGCACCATGGGGACCAGGCCCGTTAGCTTTCGGACGGGCAGGTTCCCCTCAGGAGGGTCGCATGGCGAAGATCGGTGAGACGGAGTGGATCTGGCGCGACGGCGAGTTCATCCGCTGGCCGGACGCGCAGATCCACGTTCTCGCACATTCGGTGCAGTTCGGCTCCGCGGTGTTCGAGGGCATCCGGTGCTACGCCACGCCCAAGGGGCCGGCGATCTTCCGCCTGCGCGAGCATCTCAAGCGGATGTTCGACTCCTGCAAGATCTACCGCATGGACCCGCGGTGGACGCCGGAGGAGCTGTTCCAGGCGACGCGGGCACTCGTGCGGCGCAATGGCATCGACTCCTGCTACATCCGGCCGATGGTGCTGCGCGGCTACGGCGCGGCCGGGATGGTCCCCTTCGACAGCCCGATCGAGACCTATCTCCCCTGCTGGCCCTGGGGCGCCTATCTCGGCGAGAAGGCGCTCGAGGAGGGCGTCGACGCCTGCGTCTCCAGCTGGGCCCGGGTCGCCCCCAACACCATCCCGGCTGCGGCGAAGATCGCGGGCAACTATCTCAGCGGTCAGCTGGTCAAGATGGAGGCGCTCCGCAACGGCTTCGACGAGGCCATCGCGCTCGGCGCCGACGGGATGGTCAGCGAGGGCTCCGGGCAGAACGTCTTCGTCGTCGAGGGGGGCATTCTCCACACGCCGCCCGTGGATGGCAGCCTCCTCCCGGGCATCACGCGCGACGCGATCCTGACCATCGCGGAGGACCTCGGCGTCCCGGTGCGCGTCACGCCGCTCACGCGCGAGGCACTCTACACGAGCGCCGAGGTCTTCGTCTGCGGGACGGCCAGCGAGGTGACTCCGATCCGCAGCGTCGATCGGCTCCCGGTCGGCGACGGCACCCCGGGGCCCGTGACGCGGAAGCTCCAGCGTTGCTTTCTGGACCTCGTCAACGGCCGCGCCGACGACCGGCACGGCTGGCTGACCTACGTCAACGACTGAGCACTGGGCCGCGCCTCAGTCGAGGCGCGGCCGAGCGGCCTTGAGGCGGGCCAGCGCCTCGCGCGCCTCCGCTGCCTCGCGGGTGTCCGGATACCCGTCGATGAGTCGGCGGAGCGCGACCATCGCCTTCCCCTCGTCCGCGAGCGGGCCGAGGTGGAGATCCACGATCTTCTGCGCCGCATAGCGCCCGAGCTCGCGTCCCGCCGTCGGCAGGTCGCGGATGGCCTCGAAGTGCGGGAGCGCGGTCGCCGCATCGCGCTTGAGGCGCAGATGAAACTCCGCCACACGCATCAGCACATAGGCGTTCCCCGGGTGGCGCTGGAGCGCGGCGGCCCAGGCGGCCTCAGCCCCCACGAGATCCCCGCGGACCTCGAGGGTCTCGATGTCGCTGAAGGTGGGCTTGTAGGGGGTCGTTCCGCCGTCGACGGCAAGCATACGCTGCACCGCCTGACCTGTGGCGCGCAGGATGGCCCGGTGCAGCAGGGTGCCGATGAGGAAGCCCGCGAGGAGCACGAGCAGGACCGCCCATCCGCCGAGCCACGCACCGCCGAGGGCCCCAGCGAAGATCATCGCGGTGGCGGCCGCCCCCGCGAGCACAAAGCCGCCGGCGATGCCGGAGTCCCGCAGGTCGTCGAAGTGACGCGCCATACCGACAGTCTACCGCGTGCGTTGCCCTAGCGCAGGTAGCGCACGTACTTGGCCACGAGCCCGCCGCGGAGCGGCTCCGCCCACGGGATCCCGCGGTCGAGCCCCGTCGGCCAGGTGGAGTTCCAGACCACATAGAGGTCGCTCCCGGGCGACGTGGTCCACCGCATCCGCGCATTCATCGACGCACGGTCCGACTGGTCGTCGTACTGGGCGAAGAGCGTTCCGGTGAGCCGCGGCGAGAAGGCGTAATCCCCGCGGAAACGCACGGTGTTCGCCGTGAACGTGCTCCCGGGCAACGACACGTCGTTCCGCGTGAGGTCGAGCGAGAACTCCCAATGCGGCTGGAGCCGCACCCTGGCGTTGAGCGAGAGGTCCACGCGCGTGCCATCGTAGAAGGCCCCCGTGCTCGCCGCGCCCCCGAGGGACCAGGGCCGGACGTTGGCCCCCATGTAGCGCACTTCGACGCGATCGAACCAGTACTCCCCGGCCGCCACAGTGGTGCCCGGCACGAGCGTGAACGCCTCCGTGGGGCCGTCGAATCGACGAATGAGATTCAGCTCGAGCCGGTCCCCGCTCTGCAGCTGCGCGCCGATGGGGCGCACGCTGAGCGAGGCGTTGTCGAGTCGGCCGGCCAGGTCCCAGACGAGGTCGTAGCTGAGGAGATTGAACTCCCACCGGCGGATGACCGACGGCTGCGCCGGCCGCGGCGTGATGGCGAATTGCCCGCCCCACCGCTGGATGCCGCGCTGCGACACGAACCCGAGCACAGGGTCATAGCCCGCCTCCACCCGATCCAACCGGGTCGTGATGTCGGCGTGGTCGTTCGGATAGTCGATCACGAAGCGGTAGTGCGCGCCGCCGGGACCGCCGATGCTGTCGCGGCTCCACGCGGCATTCCCCTGGAAAATCAGATTGTCCCGCTCCCGCAGGATGAACGGCAACTCGAAGTCCACCCCCATCCCGAGCGCGCCCGGCCGCGTGGCGCGGTCGCTGTACGTCGTCATCGCGCCCACATAGCCGCGCCCGAGGACGTCGTGCCGCACGCGGCCGACGAGATCGGTCGCCCGTTCGTCGTCACCGGTGCGGACGGCGAGGAACCCCAGCTGGTTGTGCCCCACGCGGCCCTGCATCCGCGCGCCGAACGGAATCGCCACGGGCGTCCCCCCCGCCCCGAGCCCCACGCGCCGCGAGTAGAAGAGCTGCGCCTGCTGCTCACGCCCGAATGCGAAGATCGCCGCCCCCTCCGTGAAGAAGGGCCGCTGCTCGGGGAAGAAGAGCGGGAAGCGCGTCAGGTTCACCACCTGCCGGTCCACCTCCGCCTGCGCGAAGTCGGGGAAGACCGTCACATCCGCGGTCAGCGTGTTCGACACCGCCACCTTCATATCGAGGCCGGTCGAGAGCCCCGCAGTCCCCGGCGCGCTCTCGGGGAGCGTGCCGTCCGCCGCGATGGTCCGCTCAGGCAGGGCGGCCTCGCCGAGCACGAAGGGACGGAACTCGGCCCGCGGCCGTGACGGGAGGTCCTGGAACCCCTCGATGACGCCTTCGTCCTCGAGGAAGCGGTACCCTTGGCCCCGCTTCCACGCGCGCCAGAGCACCTCCTCGTTCGTCCGCGGCAGGAAGCGTCGGAAGTTCATCCCCATCGAGGTCACGTCGAGCGGATACCGCAGCGTGCCCCACGGAATGAGCATCTCCGCCGTCCATCCACCCTCGAACACGTCGGTCCGGGCGTCCCAGATGCCGTCCCACTCCTCGTTGCCGCGCTCCTGGTTGATGTGCTCCCCGTCCCAGAGCGCCCCGTTGGAGTTGGTCCGGAAGTAGAACGCGCTGCGCTTGTCGCGCAGGCCGTCGATCATCAGGCTCACATAGTCGTCGGAGCGGAGCTCGGCGTCGCGGCGCAGCTGCGACCGCCGGCGACCCGCCACGTCGCGGTCGAAGTTCCACCACCCCACCGCCAACCCCTGCGGCGTCGCGAGCAGCCGCACCACGGTGCGCTCGCTCGGTACGCCCCCCTCGGTGGGCTCCTTGGTCTTAAAGTCCCAGATGGAGTCGGCGAGCGCCCAGTCGGCCTCGTCGAGCCGCCCATCCAGTCGGATTGCCGCGGTGGTGCGGCGCACCCGTGGCCAGGCGCCGGTGGTCGCAGGCGACTGCGCCCGCACGCCGGGCGTGCCGAGCAGCAGGGCGAGGAGCAGGAGGACGGGACGCAGGGAGCGGGAGAGTCGGGGCATGGGTGCTTCTGTAACGCGCCAGCGCGTGCGCCCGTTGCAACCGCTCCTCACATCCGGGGCCGACCCGACCGCAGATACTCCGCCGCCGCCTGACTCATCAGCCGCACCCCGATCTCCAGCGCCGCGTCATCGCCCTGGAAGAGCGGCGAATGGTTGTTCGCCGCGGTGCGCCAGTCGAGCGAGGCGGGGGTCACGCCGAGGCCGAACATCACCCCCGGCACGCGCTCCTGAAAGCGCGAGAAGTCCTCCGAGGGCATCGACGGCTTCACCTGCGCGACCTGGCCGGCCCCCACCGTCCGCTGCAAGACGGGCACTAGGAACCCGGTGAGCGCGGTGTCGTTCACCGTCACGGGGTAGCCGTCGGTGATGGTGACCTCCGCGGTCGCCCCAGAGGCCTCGGCGATGTTGGTCGCCGTGCGCCGTAGCCGCTCGTGCGCCTCCCGCCGCACCGTGGGGCTCAGCGCCCGAATGGTGCCGATCATCACGGCGGTATCTGGGATGATGTTCTCCCGCAGCCCGCCGTGGAACGCGCCCACCGTCACCACGAGCGGCGCTTCCGTGAGGTCCACCTGCCGGCTCACGATCGTCTGCACGCCGAGCAGGATCTGCGCCCCCACGACCAGCGGATCGATGCCGCTCGACGGCATGGCGCCGTGCGTCTGCTTGCCCCGCACGACGATGCGGAAGTTGTCGCCGCTCGCCTGGCGCGCCCCGACCGAGTAGTTCACGCTGCCGAGCGGGCCCGGCCCCACGTGCAGCGCGAAGATCGCATCGACGGCTGGGGACGCCAGCACCCCCGCGCGGATCATCGGGCCCGCCCCGCCCGTCGGGGCCCCCTCCTCCGCCGGCTGGAAGAGGAACTTCACCGTCCCCGCGAGCTGCGCGCGCATCCCCGCGAGGACCTCAGCCGTCCCCATCAGGATGGCCACATGCATATCGTGGCCGCACGCGTGCATCACCCCCGTCTCGACGCCGTTGTACACGGTGCGCACCGTGGACTTGAACGGGACGTCCACCAACTCGGCGACGGGGAGCGCATCCATGTCCGCGCGTAGCGCGACCACCGGCCCCGGGCGCCCTCCGCGCAGGATGCCCACCACGCCGTGCCCCCCGACCTCGGTCTGCACCTCGAGCCCCAGTCGGCGCAGGTGGTCGGCGACGAGCCCAGCGGTCCGCGTCTCCTGGAACGAGAGTTCCGGATGCTGATGGATGTCGTGCCGCCACTCGGTGACGCGCGGTGCAATGGCCCGCGCCCGCCGATCGATCTCCTCCACGAGGGGATCGGGACGCTGCGCACGCAGCGCCCCCGCGAGCGAGAGGAGCGCGACAACGAGAATGGGTCGAACCGACACGGAGGCTCCACGGCTGAGGGACGGGGAATATTGCGCCCACCCGGCGACTCCGGCCAACTTGCACCGCTCGGTGGTTCTCTTTCCCACACCCTGACACCAATGGCCCGCTCGCTCGCCCATCGACTCATCGCCGCGATGGCGCCGCTCGTCGCGCTCTTCGCCGCTTCCGCCCCCCGCGTGGGCGCCCAGGACATCGAGCGCTCGCAGCGCCACGATTTCAAGATCGTCACGGTGGCGGACGGCCTCGTCAGTCCCTGGTCTATGGCGTTCCTTCCCGGCGGCGACATCCTCGTCACTGAACGCGGCGGGACGCTGCGCATCATCCGCGGCGGCGCGCTCCTGCCGACCCCCGTCCCCGGCGTGCCGGCAGTGCGCGTGGGCGGTCAGGGCGGACTCCTGGATGTCGTGGCGCATCCGCGCTTCGCCGAGAACCACTTCATCTACCTGAGCTTCTCCAAGCCCAGCGAGGACGGCACACAGGGCGCCACCGCCGTGGTCCGGGCGCGCTTCGAAAATGACCGGCTGAGCGACGTGCGGGAGATCTTCGTGGCCCGCAACTGGTCGCGGGGGATGGCGCACTACGGCTCCCGCCTCGCCTTCGACCGCGACGGCTACCTGTTCATCACGCTCGGCGATCGTCAGGTGCTGCCGGCCGGGCCCATCGACTCCCTGCTCAAGCATCCGGCCCAGGACCTCGGCACGCACCACGGCAAGGTCATTCGTCTGCACGACGACGGCCGCGTGCCGGCCGACAACCCCTTCGTCAACACGCCGGGCGCCCTCCCGGAGATCTGGAGCTACGGGCATCGCAACGTGCAGGGCATCGCGGTGCATCCGACCACCAATCAGGTCTGGACGGACGAACACGGGCCGCAGGGTGGCGACGAGCTCAACCTCGATGAGGCCGGCAAGAACTACGGCTGGCCCGTCATCGGATTCGGGGTGAACTATCGCTCCGGCTCAAACATCCACATCGGCACGACGCGACAGGGGATGGAACAGCCCGTGAATGTCTGGGTGCCTTCCATCGCGACCTCCGGCCTCGTCATCTACTCGGGCGACCGGTTCCCGGAGTGGAAGGGGAGCTTCTTCGTCGGCGGCATGGCCGGCCAGCGGCTCGTGCGGCTCGAGATCGATGGGCGCACCGTGAAGCGGATCGAGAACCTCGTGCAGGACCGTGGCCGCGTGCGGGCCATTCGGCAGGGCCTCGACGGCTACCTTTACATCGCCTTCGAGGACGCCGGCGGCGGCCCCTCGAAGCTCGTCCGCCTGGAGCCCGTCCGGCGCTCCTAAGTCGCTCGTACCGGGGTGAGACGTCGAACGAGCGGGGGCGGTCGCCGAACGGCGGCCGCCCCCGCTCGCGTCTCAGCGCGCCCGGACGGTGATTCGGATGGGCGCGCTGACGAGCGCGGGCCCTATCACCTTGTGGTCGGCATCGCCGAGCACCAGACGAAGCGTGTGCACGCCGGGCGAGAGGGTCAGCGACGTCTCGATCTGCCCCGCCCCGAAGTGCCGATGGAGCGAGTCCCCCGGAATCACCATCCCCGGCTCCGGCGCCTCCACATCAATCAGGACGTGAAAGTGGCCGGTGCTCGGCATCTTCACGCCCGCCGGCGCCACGCCGTAGTTCCGGAGGCCGAAGGCTAGGTCGAACGTCGGACCCACCACCGCTCCATCGCGGGGCGCGCGGAAGTAGATCTCCGGCGTGGGGGGCGTCGCCGAGGCCTGCGCGGCGGCCGGTACGTTGAGGAGGGCCGCCCCGAGGGTGGCGAGCAGGGTCTGCGCGAGTGGTCTCATGGGATTCTGATGGTTCGTCGTGAAGGGAGTGGTGGGTGGCTCAGGGGAGCCGATCGATGCCCCGCAGGAGCTGCGAGAAGAAGCCGACGGCGGTGCCATAGTCGCGCACGCTGATGCGCTCGTTCACGCCATGCACGCGCGCCACGTCTCCATCGCCGAGCGGCACGGGAAGGAACCGGAAGACGCGGTCGGAATGGTCACTCCAGTGCTTGGCGTCGGTACCGCCCATCACCAGATACGGCAGCACGGGGAGGGACTCGCCGGGGGACATTCCGCGAATGGTCTCCTCGATCAGGCGATACGCCTCAGAGCGGACGTCCGATACCGGCGATGGATTCACACGCACGCTGTCGAGCGGCGCGACGGTCACGAGCGTGTCCGCGATCACCGCCGTCACGCGCGCCTGGACGCTCTCCCACGTCTCCCCTGGCCGGATGCGGAAGTTGACCACGGCGCTCGCCTCAGGCGGGAGCACGTTGTCCTTCACGCCCGCCTGCAACAGGGTCGGCGCGATCGTGGTGTGCAGCAGCGCGCCCCCCATCGGCGTGGACGCGAGCATCCGCTGCACGAGCGGCCCGGTCAGACCGAGGTTGCCGAGCACGAGCTTCCGCGAGAACGACGTGTAGGGCGCGAGCGCCTCGAGCATCCCGCGCGTCGGCCCATCGAGCGCGCTCGGGAATGGGGATGCCTCAAGCGCCACGATGGCCCGGCTCAGCGCCCCCACCGCCGTCCGCGCGGTCGGCATGGAGGAATGCCCGCCCTGCGCCTTCGCGGTCACCCGCAGCGAGATGTACCCCTTCTCCGCGATGCCGACGATGGCTGATCGCCCCGTCACCCCGGGCAGGAAGCCGCTCGCCATGAAGCCGCCCTCGTCGACGACGAGCGCCGGCGTCACCCCGCGCGCGACGAGCGTATCGACGATCACTCTGGCGCCGTAGCGCCCACCGACCTCCTCGTCGTGACCGAAGGTCAGATACACGGTGCGCGGCGGCACCCACCCGGCGGCGATCAGCCCCTCCACCGCCTCGAGCGTCGCGAGCACCGTCGTCTTGTCGTCGAGCGTGCCGCGCCCCCACACGTACCCCTCCGCGACGTCACCCGAGAAGGGCCCGTGCGTCCACTCCGGGAGATTGCCGTCCGGCACCGGGACCACATCCATGTGCCCCATCAGCACGACCGGCGCGGCCGCGGTGTCCGCGCCGCGCCACGTGTAGAGCAGGCTGAGGCCGCCGACCACCTCACGCGTCAGCGTCCGGTGCACGAACGGGAACTCGGCCGCCACGAGGTCGTGGAATCCGCGGAAGGCCGCGGTGTCGACCGGCTGACCGGAGCCATAGGAGACGGTCGCGAGCCGCACGGCCTTGCCGAGCCGTTCGGCGGCGCGTGCGGAATCCACCGTGACGGCGGGGCCAGCCGCAGCGGCGGGCGCCGGCGCCGGCACGCGCAGCGCGCCGATGGTCAAGATCACGAAGACGAGGGCGACAAGACCGACGAGGCCGAGCACGACGCGCTTCATCCGCACAGTCCGGGTGAGGGGATATCGGAATATACGGGTCGGCGGCACCTTTCCACCCGATGCCGGCCCCCGTCTCTCTTCCCTACGCCCCGCGGCGCATCCTGGTTGGGGCGTCCGACCCGTCGGCCGTGATGGCCGGTCTCCACGCCGCGCGACCGGATCTCGAGCTCCGCGGCGGACCACACGCCACACTCACCGCGGCCGATGTCGCTTGGGCCGAGGTGTACGTCGGCTTCCGCCGCCCCCCCGTCAATGACATGGGAGCCGTGCGATGGGTGCACTCCACGGGCGCCGGCGTGGACCCCTGGCTCGCGCCCGCGGCGCTCGACCCCGACGTCCTGCTGACGCGCTCCCCGCAATCCTTCGGGCCGGCGATCGCCGAGTGGGCCCTCGCGCGGGTGCTCGCCTTCACACAGCGCCTCCCGGAGCTCGCGGCGGCCCAGCAGGCGGGGCGATGGGCGGACCCCGGCGTGTCGCGCCTGGCCGGCTCGCGGGCGCTCATCCTCGGCACCGGCGACATCGGCGGCGCCATCGCACGCCTGCTCGGCGCGTGCGGCGTGACCGTGACGGGCGTGTCGCGCAGCGGGTCGCCGGTGCCGGGCTTCGCCGCGGTGCACCCGACGTCGGAGCTCCCCGCCCTCGTCGGGGACGCCGACTGGATCATCCTCGCCCTCCCCGACACGCCCGCGACCCGTGGCGTCGTCTCGCGCGCGGTCCTCGCGCGGTGCCGCGGCGCGGTCCTGCTCAACGCCGGCCGCGGCGCCGCCGTCGAGGAGTCGGCGGTGCCCGAGGCGCTCGACCAGGGCTGGCTGCGCGGGGCCGCGCTCGACGTCTTCGTGACGGAACCGCTACCGGCCACCTCCCCGCTCTGGCGCGATCCGCGTGTCATCATCTCCCCACACTGCTCCGGCCCCACCATGGTGGAGGGCGCCGTGCAGGGCTTTCTCGAGTGCCTCACCACCCTTGAGCGCGGCGCCTGGCCACGCTGGGTGATCGATCGCGCCAAAGGATACTGACCTCCTCTCGACCCGAGCGTCCCGATGCTGCTCCCCGTCCTCGTCCTCCTGCAGGTGCAGGCCGCTCAGCCCTCCGCCCCGCTGCCGCGGCGCGAGGTCCCCGACTCGGGCATCATCGCCACCGACCAGCGGGTTACCCCCGCGGGCGTGCAGTCCGTCTTCACGGGGCGCGTGAGCGGGGTCCGCTTCGGCCGCGACGGTAGCGAGCTCTGGGTCGCCGTCCCGGACGGCGTCTATCGCCTCGATTGGCGCGCGAACCGCGTCCTCGCGCACGGCGCCTATGACGGACGCCCAGGCGTGCACGGCGTGGCGTACGACCCCGTTGCGGACCGCGCGCTCGTCTCGAGCGTCGGGCGGCTCCCCGCCGCCATCGCCAACAACCGCGTGCCAGGCACTCAGGCGCCTGACGGCGCGCGGGTCATCGCGCAGCTGCGCGCCTTCAGCGCCGAAGCGGCGCCCGCCGCGATGGCCGCGCCCGTCGCCTTCAACTCGGGGAGCATCGGTGACTACATGGCCGGTGGTCCCGCCGTCGCCCGGCGCCGGAACGACACCGGGAAGCGCCCCGTCGTGGTCCCCCTCCCCGCCAACGACCAGCTCGTCGTGCTCGACGCGGACGACGGCTCTGCGATCGGGACGGTCGCGCTCGGCGTGCTCCCCGTGGCGAGTGTCGTCTCGGCCGATGGGAGCACGGCGTGGGTGAGTGTCTTCGGCGGCCCCAAGCCCACCCGACGCGATCGCGCGGCCCAGCAGTGCTGCGACGCGCGCGTGGAGCCGGTGCGCGTGGATACGCGCGGAATCGCCGCGGCGGGTGAGGTCGTGCGGGTAGACCTGCGCACCCGCACGGTGACCGCGCACGTCCCGACGGCCCTGCATCCCACCGGCGTGGCGTGGGACGAGGCCCGCGGCCTGCTCTACGTGGCCAACGGCAACAGTGACGAGGTGACCGTCGTCGACACGCGCCGCGCCGCGTCGGCCGGCCGCATCCGCGTCACCCCCTTCCACGAGCGACGCATCGGCCTCGCCCCGACGGCCGTCGGCCTCACACCGGATGGCCGCACGCTCTTCGTGGCGCTCGGCGGCCTCAACGCGGTCGCGATGTACGACGTGGCGGCGGGCACCGCGGCCGGCGCCCACCTCCTCGGGCTGATTCCCACCGGGTGGTATCCGAGCGCGCTCGACGTGAGCCCCGACGGACGGGTGCTCGCGGTGGGCACGCTCCTCGGCGTGGGCTCAGGGATCGGGACCACGTCCGGCCATCCCGGACGCTCCGGCGGGTTCGTGCACAGCGTGCGCGGCTCGGTGAACGTCATCGCCGTCCCGAGCCCCGCCGAGCTTACCGCCTTCACGACGAGCGTCGCGCAGAACAACCGCCTCACACTCACGCAGGATGCGGCGCGGGACATCGCCCCGCGGCGTGCGATCGCTGCGCGGCCGGTGCCCGAGCGCCCGGGCGAACCCAGCCCCATCCAGCACGTGGTCTACGTCATCCGCGAGAATCGCACGTACGACCAGGTCCTCGGGGACATGGGGCGCGGCGCGAGCGACTCGTCACTCGTCATGTACGACCGACGCGTCACCCCCAACGCGCACGCCCTCGCCGACCAGTTCGTCCTCATCGACCACTTCTTCGCGAGCGGTGGCAACAGCGCCGACGGCCACCAATGGCTCACGCAGGCCAACGAGACGGACTATCCGTACTGGCCGCTCTACGGCGGGCGCAGCTATCCGAGCCAATCGGATGACCCGCTCGCCTACTCGAGCGGCGGCTTCCTCTGGGAGGCGGCCCAGCGCGCCGGGAAGTCGGTGGCCGTTTTCGGTGAGTACGCGCCGGCGCCGAAGGAGGAGTCGGCCGACGTGCGGCATCGGATGCTGACGGAGTGGCTCCG
>JBANGJ010000045.1:0-26419 GCA_037975505.1 Gemmatimonadota bacterium
GCGACGATCTCCAACCCGACGCGGTCCTCGAGCCCCACCGTGAGTTCCCCGGTGGGTTCGACGATCGCCACGCGCGGCGCCGAGTCGGGCACCACCTCGATCTCCAGCGGCGCGGGGAGGTCCACGATCTCCTGCCGTTCGCCCTGCGCCTCCCAGTGCCACGCCGCCATCCCGCTCGGGCGGAACTCGCCATCGAACCGCAGTCCCTGCGCGCGGAGGCCGACGCGGCGACCGTCGCCGGAGACCAGCGCCACGCGCGCCAGCGTCTCGGACGCGTTCCCCTCGACGCGCACCCGCGTCCCCTCCGGCAGTCGCATCGGGGCATCCACCGGGAGGCGCTCCGTCGGGCGTCCCAGGTACGCGGGATACGTCGCGCGCACCACCACGTCGCCGAGGAAGGGACGGTCCACCACGCGGAGGCGCACCGAGTCGCTCGTCGTGCGCCCGTCGGAGGCCACGAGCACCAGGTCCGCGTCGACGGGCCCGAGCTCGACGCTGGAACGGCCGGCGTCGACGCGCAGCGTCGTGTCACGCCAACCGGCGCCGGTCAATCGCCAGCGGACCCGGAGCTGCCGCCGCCCCTCGGCCGCGATGACGACGCGCGCGCGCCCGCCACGCGGCAGTCGCCCCGGCGCCTCGAGCACCGACAGCGGCGGCAACACGGTCCCGCGCCACGCGGCCACCGGATGGCGGATCGCCATCCACCCGTCCGCATCACGGACCAGCGAGATCCCTGTGGCGACCACGGCCACGAGGAGGCCCGCCGTGGCGACGACGACCCAGCGCATCAGGTGCCGGTGCGCCTGCGGCGCCGGTCGGTCGGCCACAGATGCCAAGCGCGCGGCGAGTTGTTCCGCGGCGCGTCCGGCGAAGGGACCGCCCGCGGCTCGCACCTCGAGCCATCCCGTCAGCGCTCCGCGCCGCAGCCCCTGTTCGCGCTCGATCGCCTCCCCGACGGCCATCTCCGATCCCTGCTCGGCCAACCGCCGACGCACGCGGTGCGCCGCGACGGCTGCCGCGCCGATGGCCGCCCCCCAGACGAGCACCGGCAGCGCCGCAGGGAGCGTGAGCCACCGCCCCTCGGTCAGGAGTCGCGCCCCGCCGACCAGCACCACGGCGGCGACCGCCACCGGCACGCACGCCACCACCGCCCCGCGCAGCCGACGCAGGCGCTCCACCTCGCGCGTGATCAGCGCCAGGAGCGTCATCGCCCGGGACCGCTCGTCACGGCGTAGACGAAGAGGTTCACGCCCATGCGGAGCGCCGCCTCGTGCGCCTCCGGCGGATCGTCGGCGTACGTGCCGACGTCCTCCCAGCCGTTCCCGAGGTCGGATTCGTGCGAGTAGTAGACCGCGAGCCGGTCGCCGATGAAGATCCCGAACCCACGCGCCGGCTTGCCGTCGTGCTCGTGGATTTTTGGGATGCCCTGCGGGAAGGCGTAGACGATGCGGTAGATGGGATGGTCGAGCGGCACATCGACCAATGGGCGGTCGGGGAACACCTTGGCGATCTCGCGCCGGAAGTGCTCGTCGAGCCCGTAGTTGTCATCCGCGTGGAGGAAGCCGCCGCGGAGGAGATACTCCCGCAGGCGCACCACCTCGGCGTCGCTGAAGGTGATGGTGCCGTGGCCGGTGAGATGCAGGAAGGGGTAATCCCAGAGCCGCTCGTCCATCAGCGTGAGGCGCACCTCGCGCGGTTCCACCGCCAGGGCCGTCCGCTCGCGGATGGCCGCGATGAGGTTGGGCAGACTGGAAGGATTGGCGTACCAATCGTCCCCCTCGTACTGCAGCCGCGCCACCGCCAACCGCGGTGCCTCGTGCGACGACGCGCCACCCCGTGCCTTGTGCAGCGGGCGCGCGGCGATTCCCACGGCCCCGACGGCGGCTGCGGCGGCGAGCACCGTCAGACGACGGAACGGCCTCATGCGTGCGCGAGCCGATAGGCCAGGTTGCGGGGGGCGTGCATCGTCTCCATCAGTACGCGTTGCACCTCGCGGGCGCTCATCCCCTCGGCCCGGAGCGCGGCAGCGCGATCGGCGAGCGCCGCCTCGTCCAGCGCCACCGGCGGCGCCCCCGCCACGAGGAGCACCACCTCCCCGCGCGGCCCCTCCTCGGCGTACGCCGCCGCGAGCTCGGCGACGGTCCCGCGCCGGAACTCCTCGAACTGCTTGGTGAGCTCGCGCGCCACCACCGCCTCACGCGCACCGGCTCCCGCGGCCGACAACGCGGCGAGGGTGCCCCCCACCCGCGACGGGGCCTCGTAGAGCACCGCCGTGTGCGCCAGCGCGACAATTTCGTCGAGGGTGTGGGCGCGCTCGCTCCCCTTCCGCGGCAGGAACCCGTAGAACGTGAACCGGTCCGCCGGCAGTCCGGCGGCCGCGAGCGCGGCGAGGAGGGCGGAGGGACCGGGGACCGGCGAGACCGTCACCACCGCCTCGACCGCGGCGCGGACGAGCCGGCTCCCAGGATCGGAGAGGAGCGGCGTCCCCGCGTCACTCA
The DNA here is from genome assembly GCA_037975505.1 of Gemmatimonadota bacterium. GTDB lineage: Bacteria > Gemmatimonadota > Gemmatimonadetes > Gemmatimonadales > Gemmatimonadaceae > Pseudogemmatithrix. Next base: position 2,499 of record JBANGJ010000045.1, read on the forward strand.
CGAGCGCAAGCGACTCGCCGCCGCGCAGACGCGCAACGAGGCCGGGCGTGCGCTCGGCCTCGTTGTGCTCGTGATAGCTCACGAGCGGCGTGCGGATGTCGAACCGGTCGCACAGCACGCGCGTGTGCCGCGTGTCCTCGGCGAGGATCGCCGCCACGCCGCGCAACACCTCGATGGCCCGCGGACTCAGGTCGCCGAGGTGCCCGATCGGGGTGCTCACCACGTGGAGCGTCCCCGGCGCGCCCTCGCCGACCGCGGTCACGCCAAGTGCTGCTCGAACTTGGCCGCGAGCGCCGGCTTCGGAACGGCGCCGATCACCTGGTCGATGAGCTTCCCGTCCTTGAAGAACAGGAGCGTCGGGATCGACCGGACCTGGAAGCGCATCGCCGTGCCCTGATTGGCGTCCACGTCCAGCTTGGTGATCTTCACGCGCCCCGCGAACTCCTCGGCCAGCTGGTCGAGGATCGGCGCGATCATCCGGCACGGGCCACACCACGTGGCCCAGAAGTCGACCACCGAGAGGCCGGCCTGCTGCTCGACCTCGGCCGCGAACGTCGCGTCCGTCACCACCACGGGCTTCGCCATCTGTCGCTTCCTCTTGGGTTCGGGCGACGGTGTCGGGCACCGTCGCACCTCGCTAACGTTACGGCGTCCCCCGTGCGCATCGCCCCGGAGCCGCCCGACCGACATGACCGTCCCTCCTGCTTCGCCCCGCGGCACCCGACTCGCCCACATCGGCGTCGCGGTCGCGTCCCTCGAGGCCATCCTGCCCTTCTATCGAGAGGTGCTCGGGATGCCCGAGGTGCCGCTCGATGATGCCGACGGGGCCCGGATCGTCGGACTGGCCGCCGGCGAGCCCCTCGTCGAACTCCTCGAGCCCGAGGTCGCCGACTCCCCTATCGGGAAGTTCGTCGCCAAGCGCGGGCCCGGGATCCATCACCTCTGCTTCGCCGTCGACGACCTGGAGGGCACTCTCGCCCGCTGTCGCGCCGCCGGCATCCGCCTCATCGACGAGCACCCGCGCCTCGGGGCCGAAGGGAAGCGGATCGCCTTCCTGCATCCCGCCTCGACGGCCGGGGTGCTGGTCGAACTGACTGAATATTAATGCGTGCAGAAGGTCGCGACGGCGGGCATGTCGAACGTCTCCACGAACCAGCGTCCGGTGCGGCGATTCCGCACGGTCGTGAAGCTCGTCGTGGCCGACCGCTCGCCCTGCCGCAGCTCCACGCGGAAGCGCTGGCGCCCGGCCTCCCCCGGCTCGGCCACACCGACCTGGGCCGCGTCGTGGCGCAGGTGGCACATCACGATGAGCGACCGGCGCTCCATCTCCTGCCGGCTGGCGCGGGTGGCGAGCGGCGCCTCCTCCGTGCCCCAGACCGCCGCGAGGCCCGCCAGATCCTTGGTGGTTGCCGCCTCCAGGTAGCGCCGCACCGCTTCTTCCCCGGTGGCCCCGCCGCCGGGGATCCCGCCGAGCGCCGCCCCGGATGCACAGCCCGCCACAGCCAGCAGGACGACGAAAGACACGAGACGGGACACTGATTTCGCTCCGGGACCAAAGGGGATTCCGCAAGATGGACTACCAGCGACTGTACATCAACATCGATCATGTGGCGACGCTGCGGCAGGCGCGTCGGGTGGACTACCCCGACCCCGTCGCGGCGGCGCGGTGCTGCGAGGACGCCGGGGCAGACGGGATCACGGCGCACCTCCGGGAGGACCGCCGCCACATCCAGGATGCCGACGTCGCGGCCCTCGCCGCCGCCGTGCGCACACCGTTCAACCTCGAACTGGCCTGCACCGACGAGATGGTCGCCATCGCCTGTCGCGTGCGGCCGTATCAGGTGACGCTCGTGCCCGAGCGACGGGAGGAGGTCACCACCGAGGGGGGACTCGACCTCTTCCACGAGCCCGGTCGCATCGAGCGGGCCGTCGCGGCCCTCCGAGACGCCGGGGTCCGCACCTCGCTCTTCATCGATCCGGATCGTCGACAGATCGATCGATCGCGGACGCTCGGGGTCGACGCGATCGAACTCCATACGGGAACCTACTGTCACGCCCCGGAGCGGCCCGAGTCCCTCCGGGCCCTGCACGACGCCGCCGCGCACGCCAGTGCGGCTGGGCTGCACGTCCACGCCGGCCACGGCCTGACGCTGACGAACGTCGGCCCGGTCGCGGCCATCCCGACGTGCGAGGAGTTGAACATCGGCCATGCGATCGTCGCCGATGCGGTCTTCGTCGGCCTGGCGGAGGCCGTGCGCCGGATGCGGGCCGCGATGGATGCGGCCCGGCCCCGTTGACCTCGGTGCGGTGTCGGGCGACGATTCCCGCCCACGGCGCGGAGGCGCGATGATCGATCGGTGGCGCGAGGAGATGGCCCGGGAGGTGCGCGCGTGCGCCAGCACGTTGGCGGCGCTCGTCGCCGCCGAGCCCGCGCCCGACCCCGGCGTCCTGCTCGCAACGGTGCGTCGCCTGCAGGGCGAAGCCGTCCTCGCGCACCTCGAGGCGGTCGCGCCGCTCGCGGTGGTCCTCGAGCGCGTCGCCGCGGCGTCTGCGGCCGGGCGCCTCGCGTGGGAGGAGCCGATGCGCCACGCCGTGCGCGCGGCGGTCGACGCCTTCGAGATGCTCGGCGACGGCCATCCCACCCCCGCGCAGGAGCGCGACCTGCGCCGCGCCGAGGCCCGCCTGCTCCGCCTGCTCCCCGCCCCGACCCCCGGCGAGGCGCGCGGCGCCGGCGCGCAGTTCCTTGCCTCGCAGCTCGAGGCGCTGGTGGCGGCTCTGCGACACGCCGCGGCAACCGACGGGCTCAGCCCGGCCGTAGATGACGTGGTCGGGACACTCGCGACCTTGCGCGGCGTCGCCGCCGTCTGGGCGATCCCCACGATCTCGGAGACGCTGGACGCGCTGGACCGCCGGCTCACCGATACCCGGAGGGGCGGCGACGCGGCGGGCCCGGTGGCCGGCGGACTCGCCGCGTTCCTGCGCGCCGCGGCGGAGGTCCTCGCCGAGAGCGTGGCCCCTATTGCCCACGGGGCGCTGCCGCCGACCGACTCGGGCCCACTCGACGCGTTCGCTGAGGTGCTGCGCGGCGGCGCCGCCGTGGTGCCCCCATCAACACCCATCGTCCCGATCCAGAGCCTCCTCGCGACCGACGCGGCGAGCACGCTCCCCGCGCGCGACCCGCTGCGCACGCGGGTCCGCTTCCACGCCGACGCCACGCCATTGGCCGAGGGTCTGCGGCACCTGGTGGCGGAGAGCCGCAGGGCGCAGGACGTCATCACACGGACGCGGGTGACCGCTGATCTGCAGGCGACCATCGACCAGCTCACGGCGCTGGCGGAGAGCTTGGCCGAACCGCGCATCGCCCGGGTGCTACGCGACGCGCGCCTCGGAGCCCACCGCCTGGCGCCGAAGGCCCTCTGGGTCCTCGACGACGTGGGGGCCCTCCTCTCCGATCCGGCCCTGCGCCTCGCGGATCTCGACCAGGCCATCGCTGGGCTGCAGGCCCGCCTCGACGGGCCGCAGCCGCCCCCCGTCACGGCGCCCCTGGCGCGCGTCCGACGTGCCACGCCCCCCGTCGGCGTGGACGCCTTGCCGTCCATCGACGCGTTCCTGCTCCCCTCCACCGCCACGGACTGACCCGATGCGCATCGGCTGGCGCGCCCTCCTCGGCATCGCCCTCAGCGTCCTGCTCCTCTGGGCCACGCTGCGAGACGTGGCGATCGGACGTGTGCTCACGCTGTTGTCGACGTCCAACGGCGTGCTCTGGCTCGCCTGCACCGTGACGGCGACTGCGATCTTCCCGCTCCGCGCGCGTCGCTGGCAGGCGATCCTCGCCCCGCTCGGCACGCGGATCCCCGTCGCCCCGCTCTGGCACGCGACCGCCATCGGCATGATGGTCAACAACGTCGTGCCCGCCCGGGCGGGGGAGCTCGCCCGGGCCTTCTCGCTCACCCGCGCGAGACCCGACGTCCCGTTCGGTGCGGCGCTCGGGTCGTTGGTGGTGGATCGCCTCTTCGACGGCACGATCGTGCTCCTCCTGCTGCTCGCCGCGACCCTCGACCCGCGGTTCCCCGCGGACGCCACGGTCCTGGGCTGGTCCGCCGGCCGGATCGCCGGCGTCGCGGCGACGGTGCTCGGCGTCGTGCTGCTGGGTCTGGCCGGGCTCGTGCTCGCACCCGATGTGCTCAGCCGCGCCGCTGAGCGCGGCGTGGGGCTGATCTCGCCCGCGGCGGGACGGCGCGTGCGAGCGCTCGTCGAGTCCGTCGCGGCCGGTGTCGCCGTGCTCCGGTCCCCCGCGCTGGTACGCGAGGTCGCCTGGTGGACGCTGCTGCACTGGATCACGAACGCCGTCGCCTTCTGGCTCGGCTTCCGCGCGCTCGGGCTGGACGCGCCGCTCAGCGCCGCCTTCTTCCTCCAGGGCATCATCGCCATCGGCGTGGCCATCCCGCAGGCCCCCGGCTTCTTCGGGGTGTTCGAGGCCGCCGGCAAAGCGGGGCTCGCCCTCTACCTCGTCCCAGCCGACGCCGCGGTGAGCTGGGCGATCGGCTTCCACCTGCTCTCGTTCGTGCCCATCACCGTGATCGGCGCCTGGTATCTCGCCCGGCAACGCTGGCATCTCCGCGACCTCGCGGCCCCGTCGCAGGAGACGGTATGACCCCCACGACGGCGCGAGTGCAGGCCCAGGCGAAGGTGAACCTCGTCCTGCGCGTTCTGGCGCGTGAGGCGTCCGGCTACCATCAGCTCGAGACCCTGTTCGCGCGCATCGACCTCGCCGACCCCATCGAGGTCGCGGTGGACACCGCGGTCCGCGAGGTGACCTGTCGCGGGGCTGATGTCGGGCCGATGGAGCGGAACCTGGCCTTCCGTGCCGCGGAGGCCTTCCTGGGCGCCACCGGGTGGCGGACGGGTTTTGCGATCACCATCGAGAAGCGCATCCCGATGGGTGGAGGACTCGGCGGCGGCAGCGCCGACGCGGGAGCCGTCCTCCGCGCCCTCAACGCGCTGGCGCCCACACCGCTCGCCGCCACGGAATTGGCGAGGCTGGCCTTCGGCCTCGGCGCCGACGTGCCCTTCCTGACCGTCGAGCACCCGCTCGCCCTGGCGTGGGGCCGCGGCGAGCGCCTGCTCGCCCTACCGCCGCTCCCGCCGCGGGACATGTTGCTCTGCCTCCCGCCCTTCGGAGTGGAGACGGCCGCCGCCTTCGGGTGGGTGGCCGAGGCGCGGGCGGGCGCTGGGCTAACCGCGTCGGCCCCGCTGACGCTGGACCACCTCCACGGGTGGGACGGGGTGGCGGCGCTGGCCGCCAACGACTTCGAGCCCCCCGTGATCGCGCGGCATCCCGAGATCGCCACCTGCCTCGACGCACTGACGGCCGCCGGGGCGGAGCTCGCCCGGATGAGCGGCTCGGGCTCGACGACCTTCGGCGTCTTCCCCGGAGCGCTCCCGCCCCTCGCGCGCGGCCTCCCGGAAGGCACGCGCGTTGTCCGCACCCGCCTCGCCGACCGGGTGGCCCCCGTCGAGCGCCTCGGCTAGTTTCGGAGCGTCGGCGCTGCCGCTGCCCCTTCGTCCAACGGCAGGACATCGCACTTTGGATGCGAGAATGGTGGTTCGAATCCACCAGGGGCAACTGCGGGCGCGGCAGGCACTTGCGGCCCGCGCCCCCCTCCCGTCCCGTCCCGGGTGTGTCTAGCTTTCGAGGCTCCCCCGACCCACCCTGAACGGACTCGTTGCATGGACGGCTTGTCGGTCCCCATCCGCGGATTCCGGATCCTCACCGGCACGGCCAATCGGCCGCTCGCCGAGGGGATCGCGCAGGCGTTGGGCGTGGAGCTCTGCAAGACGACCGTGACGCGCTTCGCCGACGGCGAGGTGTTCGTTCGTCTGGATGAGAACGTGCGCGGCGCGGACGTCTTCATCGTGCAGCCGACCAACCCGCCGGGCGACAACGTGATGGAGCTCCTGCTCCTCATCGACGCCGCCCGACGCGCCTCGGCGGCGCGGATCACCGTCGTGATGCCGTACTACGGCTACGCGCGGCAGGATCGTAAGGACCAGCCGCGCGTCGCCATCGGCGCCAAGCTCATGGCCAACATGGTCATCGGGGCCGGCGCCGATCGCGTGCTCGGCCTCGACTTCCACCAGCATCAGCTGCAGGGCTTCTTCGACATCCCCGTCGACCACCTGTATGCGGCGCCGGTCTTCACCGCGCATTACCGCCGGAAGCACCTCGTCAATCCCGTGGTCGTCGCGCCCGACGTGGGCGCCGCCAAGATGGCGCGGGGCTTCGCCAAGCGGCTCGACGCCTCGCTCGCCATCATCGACAAGCGGCGCCCCGCGGCGAACGTCGCCGAGGTCGTCAACGTGGTGGGCGAGGTGGAGGGGCGGGACTGTCTCCTCGCCGATGACATGATCGACACGGCCGGGACCGTCAGCGAGGCGGCGCGCGCCCTCAAGAAGCTCGGGGCGCGCGACATCTACGTGTGTGCCACGCACGGGTTGTTGAGCGGACCGGCGGTGCAGCGGCTCTCCGACGCGCCCATCACCGAGGTCGCCATCACCGATTCGGTGATGCTCGCCCCCGAGAAGCGGTTCCCCACCCTGGCGGTGCTCTCCGTCGGGGAGTTGCTCGCGAAGGCGATCCGCTTCACGCATGCGGATCAATCGGTGTCATCGCTGTTCGACTGACCCCGGGCAGGACGCCGGCGCGCCGCCGGCGGCAGGTCGCAGGTGCCGGTGTTGTTGTTGGTGCGGTTCCTTTCACTCCATTGGCGCGCCGCCGGGCCGGATTCCCCGGGCACCCACGTCGCGCGCCGATTTCCACGAGGTTGTTCCCGATGGCTACCATCCCGTTCTCCGCCACCAAGCGTGGCACCACCGGCAAGGGCGTCGCGCGCAAGCTGCGGGCCGCCGGCCAGGTCCCCGCCGTCATCTACGGGCACGCGCGTCAGCCCCAGCCCCTCGCGCTGGACCACCACGCGCTCCAGCTCCTGCTCGAGAAGCACCCGTACCAGAGCACCGTGATCGCGCTCGACATCGACGGCACCACGAGCAACACGCTCATCCGCGAGATCCAGCGCCACCCGTTCAAGAAGCAGATCGTGCACGTGGACTTCCAGGAGCTCGTCGCTGGTGAGCAGGTGACGGTGCGGGTGCCGATCCACTTCACGGGTATCCCTGAGGGCGTCCGCCTCGGCGGCGGGCTCCTCGACCAGGTGCTCCACGAGCTCGAGATCTCCTGCGACCCGACGAACATCCCGGGCCACCTCACGCTGGACGTGACGGCACTTGGCATCGGGCAGTCGATTCACGCCGGTGAGGTGCCGCTCCCGGCCGGTGTGACGCTCAGCTCGACGCCGGACGCGACGGTCTGCGTCTGCGCCGCGCCGCGTGTCGAGGCCGAGCCGGCCGCCGGTGAGGCCGGTGCCGCTGAGCCCGAGCTGATCCGCAAGCCGAAGGCCGAGGACGCGGCCGAGGAGAAGTAACCCGCTGCCGGCGCGCCGGGCACGACGATGAAAGTCATCCTCGGGCTCGGCAACCCGGGCGCGGAGTACGCTGGCACGCGCCACAACGTCGGATGGTGGGTGCTCGACCACCTCGCCGAGGCGTGGGGGTGCGATGATTGGCGGAAGGACGGCGAGGCCCTGACGAGCTCCGGGGCGCTCGGCACCACGAAGGTCCGACTGGTGAAGCCGCAGACGTTTATGAACCTCTCGGGGGCGGTCCTGAAGCCCTGGCTGCGGCGCCCCTTCTGGGCCGCAGCCGCCGACCTGATGGTCGTCTCCGACGAGGTGCAGCTCCCGGTGGGCGCGTTTCGGTTCCGCGCCAAGGGCTCGGCCGGGGGGCACAACGGGCTGAAGAGCATCGAGCAGGCGCTCCGCAGCCAGGACTACGCCCGGCTCCGCATCGGGGTCGGGCCGAACGACCCGCAGCGCCGCATCGGCGACCTCGCCGACTACGTGCTCGGCGAGTTCGGGAAGGGGGAGCGCGACGAGGTCCGCGCGCTCCTGCCGACCCTCGAGCAGGGCCTCCGCCAGTGGGTGGCGGAGGGGATTCTGCCCGTGATGAACGCGTTCAATCGTTGATGGTCCGTCCGTTCCTGTTGTTCGTCAGCTCCCCCACTCTCACCCCATTCCCCCAATGCTCGAGAATCTGACGATCTACGCCCTCGGGATCGGGGTGGCTGGCCTCGTGGCCTGCTACCTCACGTATGCGGGCATCGTCCGCAACGCCCCCGGCTCCCAGGTCATGCAGGACCTGGCCGAGGAGATCCGGAAGGGCGCGATGGCGTTCCTCAAGCGCGAGTACACCGTGCTCGTGCCCTTCCTTCTCGTGGTGGCCGGGCTGCTCAGCTGGGCCCTGAACGTCGAGACGGGCATCGCCTACGTGCTCGGCGGGCTCTGCTCCATCGCCGCCGGCTGGGCGGGGATGACCGCCGCGACCAAGGCCAACGTCCGCACCTCTGAAGCCGCGCGCGCGCAGGGCCAGGCCGCCGCGCTCCGCATCGCCTTCGGCGGCGGCGCCGTGATGGGCCTCGCCGTGGCGGCCCTCGGCCTCCTCGGCGTGACCGGCGTCTTCCTCTGGCAGAAGGGGCTGCTCGGCGGCACCGGCTACCAGACCTTCGGCGAGATCATCTCGGGCTTCGCGATGGGCGCCAGCTCAATCGCCCTCTTCGCCCGCGTCGGCGGCGGCATCTACACCAAGGCCGCGGACGTCGGCGCTGACCTCGTCGGCAAGGTCGAGGCGGGGATCCCAGAGGACGATCCGCGTAACCCCGCCACCATCGCCGACAACGTCGGCGACAACGTGGGTGACGTCGCCGGCCTCGGCGCCGACATCTTCGAGTCGTACGTCGGCGCGATCATCGCGACCATCGCGCTTGCCGCGACCTCGACGCTCATCCCGGAGGAGACGCTCTTTGCGGCGCTCCTCCTCCCGATCGGCTACACCGCCGCCGGTCTCGCGGCCTCGCTCATCGGCATCTTCTTGATGCGCGTGCTCTCCAAGGGCGACCCGGCCAACGCGCTCCGAGCGGTCACGTTCATCGCCGCGGGGCTCTTCCTCGCGTTCGCGTACGTGCTCACCAAGCAGATCCCGCTCAACATGGTGAACCCCGAGACCGCCGAGGCCTTCCCGGCCCTCGGGCCGTGGTTCGCCGTCATCGCGGGCACCGTCTCCGGCGTCGCGATCGGCCTCGTGACCGAGTACTACACGGCCGCGGGCCCCGTGCTGCGCATCGCCGAGTCGTCCAAGACCGGCCCGGCCACGAACATCATCGCCGGCCTCGCGGTCGGGATGGAGTCCACGATCGTCCCGGTGCTCCTCATCTGCGCCGCGATGTTCGTCTCCGTCTGGGCGGCGGGCCTCTACGGCGTCGCGATCGCGGCGGTTGGCATGCTCGCCACGGTCGGCGTGACGATGTCGGTCGACGCCTACGGCCCGATCTCGGACAACGCCGGCGGCATCACCGAGATGAGCCATCTCGGCCCTGAGGTCCGCAAGATCACCGACGGCCTCGACGCGCTCGGCAACACCACGGCCGCCATCGGCAAGGGCTTCGCGATCGGCTCGGCGGCGCTCACGGCGCTCGCGATGTTCGCCGCCTACGCCTCGGCGGTCGGCCTCGACAAGGAAGGGCTCAACCTCGTCGACCCGATGGTCGTCATCGGCCTCTTCATCGGCGGCGTGATGCCGTTCTTCGTCGGCGCGCAGACGATGACCGCGGTCGGTCGCGCCGCGCAGGGGATGGTGGAGGAGGTCCGCCGCCAGTTCCGCGAGATTCCCGGCCTCCTCGAAGGGAAGCCTGGCGTGAAGCCGGATTCGGCCCGCTGCGTCGACATCTCCACCACGGCCGCACTGCGGGAGATGATCCTCCCCGGCGTCGCGTCGGTGCTCCTCCCGGTGGTGGTCGGCAAGTTCCTCGGCGTGAAGGCGCTCGGCGGCCTCCTCGCCGGCGCGACGGTCACGGGCGTGATGATGGCGCTCTTCATGGCCAACGCCGGCGGCGCGTGGGACAACGCCAAGAAGGCCATCGAGGGCGGTATCATGGGTGGCAAGGGCTCCGACCCGCACAAGGCCGCCGTGGTGGGTGACACCGTCGGCGACCCGTTCAAGGACACGAGCGGCCCGGCGATGAACATCCTGATCAAGCTGATGAGCGTCGTGAGCCTCGTCCTCGCGCCCTGGTTCCTCGGCTGATCGCATCGACACCGCAGTGACGAGGGGGAGGCCTGTCGGCCTCCCCCTCGTCGTTTCCGCTCCGCTCGGCCCCGCCGCGGGGGCACCCGTCGCTGCCCGGCCACGTTCATCCCGCACGGGACCGGCGGCGCCATCGAATTCCCGCGCGCCGTTACCTTTCGTCGCGGTCCCCACCTCCTGCCCTACCTCAGGATGCTCAGCCTCGGCATCGTCGGTCTGCCCAACGTCGGCAAGTCCTCCCTGTTCAACGCCCTCACGGCCGCCAAGGCCGAGGCCGCGAACTATCCGTTCTGCACCATCGACCCGAACGTCGGCGTCGTCATGGTGCCTGACCCGCGGCTCGACGCGCTCGCGGCGATCGTCCACCCCGAGCGCACGGTGCCGGCCGCCGTGCAGTTCGTCGACATCGCGGGGCTCGTGAAGGGTGCCTCGCAGGGCGAGGGGCGCGGGAATGCGTTCCTCTCGAACATCCGCGAGACCGATGCGATCGTGCACGTCGTCCGCTGCTTCGACGACCCCGACGTGATCCACGTGGACGGGAGCGTGAATCCCGCCCGCGACCGGGAAACCATCGAGTTCGAGCTCGCGCTCGCCGATCTCTCCGTGGTGGAGAAGCGCCTCGACAAGGCCAAGCGGGCCGCGAAGACCGGGGACAAGGCCGCTGCGACGGAGGCGGCCGCGCTCGAGAAGGCGCACGGCCCGCTGGCCGAGGGACGCGCGTTGTGGCACGTGCCGCTGAGCCCGGAGGAACGCGAGCTCCTCAAGCCGCTGCAGCTGCTCACGCTCAAGCCGATCCTGTACGCCGCCAACGTCACCGACGCCGAGCTCACCGGCGCGGAGGGCCCCTACGTGACGGCGCTCCGGGCCGCGATCGCCGCGGACCACGAGCCCGCCGAGGTCGTGACCTTCTCGGCCAAGATCGAGGCGGAACTCGCCGATCTTCCGGCGGCCGACCGCGGGGAGTTCCTCGCCTCGCTCGGCATCGAGTCGGCGGGCCTCGACCGGTTGATCCGGGCCGGGTACCACCTCCTCGGGCTGCAGACCTACTTCACCGCCGGGGAGAAGGAAGTCCGCGCGTGGACCATCAAGCAGGGGGACACGGCCCCCAAGGCGGCGGCGGTCATCCACACCGATTTCGAGCGGGGGTTCATCCGCGCCGAGACCGTGGGGTACGAGGACTTCGTGGCCCTGGGGGGCTGGAAGGGGGCCAAGGAGAAGGGGGCGGTCCGGAGCGAGGGGAAGGAGTACCTCGTGAAGGACGGCGACGTCCTGCTGTTCCGCTTCAACGTCTGACGGGACGGGTTGACCCCGCCCGAGTGGCGGGGTTAGGTTCAGAGGCTGTTCACATCCGGGGTCTTTCAGCGCCGACGTCCGTCGGCCTGCCATCCCCGCTCTCCTCCCGCGTCGGCAACCCGCGGGGGGCGATCACGACCAAAGGGAGGATTGCCGCATTGTCTCGTGAATACGAGGCGGTGTACATCTTCGACGCCGGACTCGAAGACGCCGCCATTGCCGAGAAGCTGGAGAAGCATCACGCGCTCCTCGGCGCGACCACCCCGATCACGCTCGACCACTGGGGCCGTCGCCAGCTCGCCTACAAGATCGGCACGAAGGAGACCGGCTACTACGTGGTGGCCCGGTTCACGGCCGAGGGCACGGCCCTCCCCGAGTTCGAGCGGGCGCTCAAGCTCGACGAGAGCGTGATCCGCTATCTCATCTCGGTGCACGAGCACGAGCTCGGCGCGCCGCCGATGACGGAAGAGCAGCTCGCCGCGCGCCGGGCGCGCGAGAGCGATGACGACGACGACGAGGAATAGCCCATGCGCCGCCCGAAGAAGGTCTGCCCGGTCACCGAGGCCGGCATCCGGTTCATCGATTACAAGGACGAGCGGTTCCTCTCGCGCTTCGTGACGGACAACGGGAAGATCCTCCCGAGCCGTCTGAGCGGCGTGGACGCCCGTCACCAGCGGCAGCTGGCGAAGGCGATCAAGAAGGCCCGCTACCTGGCGCTCCTGCCGTACACCCGCAGCCAGTCGGCGCAGTAAGGGAGTGATGGACGTGGCGGAGCACGACGAGCCGCCACGGGAGCGCGGCATCTGGGCGCCGCTGGGCGTCCTGCTGCTGCTCTCGTTCGTGACGACGGTCCCGCTCTTTCGGATCGTCCTCCCGTTCCCCGCCCCGCTCGTGGTGCTGGTGCCACTCGTGGCCACCGGCGCCGTGCTCGGATGGCGGACGGGCGGGGGGCTCCCGCTGGCGGCGCTCTGGACCGGCCTCGCTGGGTCGGTGCTCTGGCGGACCGTGCAGGTGGGGGGCGCATACGCGACCTTCACCGTGGGATGGACCTTGGTGCTCTGCCTCGCGTTCGGGTTGGTGGGGGCGCGACGGGTGGGGACCGGGTTCCTGGCGCAGGCGTTGCCGGCGCTGGGCGTGGCCCTGGTGGCCGCGGGGGTGGTGGTGGCGGTGGTCCCCGGCGGGCTGGCGGGGGCGGTCGCCTTGGTGGGCGATGAGGTGGGACGACGGGCGATCGCGGCGACACGGGAATGGCAGCGGATGGTGGCCACCCCGGAGTGGCAGGACGTGATGGCCTCGTCACCGGCCTGGGCGGAGTCGTCGGCGCAGGTGGAACGACAGCTCGCCATCTGGCCGGCGCGGGTCCGGATAATCTTCCCGGCCCTCCTCGCCTTGGAGTCGTTGGTGGTGATGGCGCTGGGGTGGGCCATCTACCACCGGATCGGGCGGTCGCGTCTCGGACCGCCCCTGTCGCGGTGGCGAGAGCTCCGGTTCGACGACCGTCTCATCTGGGGCGTCGTGGCCGGCCTGGCCCTCGTCGCGGCGCCGGTGACGGGCCCACTCGAGGCGCTCGGGTGGAATCTGCTGGTGGCGTTCGGCGTCCTGTACGCGTGGCGCGGACTGGGCGTGTTGGCGTGGTTCCTGGCACCGGGCCGGGTGATGGCGGTGGTGTGGGTCCTCTGCACCCTGCTGTTCTGGCCGGTGATCGGGGCGGTGGCCGTCGGGCTGGGGCTCGGCGACACCTGGTTCGACTGGCGCCGCAGTGCGCGGCGAGAATCCCAACGTTCGGAGTGAACCATGGAAGTGATCCTTCGGCAGGCCGTCGACAACCTCGGGCATCCCGGCGACATCGTGGACGTCTCGTCCGGCTACGCCCGCAACTTCCTGCTCCCGCGCGGCGTGGCCTATGAGGCGACCCCGGGGAACAAGAAGCGCATCGCGCAGGAGAAGGAGCGACTCGAGGCCGCGGAGAACGCGCGCCGCGACGCCGCGCAGGCCATCGCGAACCGCCTCGCTGAGGTCTCGCTCACCTTCTCGGCCAAGGTCGGGGAGGAGGGCAAGCTCTTCGGGTCGGTGACGGCGACGGACATCGCCCACCAGCTCGAGCAGCAGGGGTTCGCCGAGGTGGAGAAGCGGATGATCGACCTGCACGAGCCCATCAAGGCGCTCGGTGTGTACAAGGTCGCCATCCGGCTCCACGCCGACGTGAAGCCCGAGATCAAGGTCTGGGTGATCAAGGCCTGAGCCCCGCTCGGTCCGCGTGAGGGGCGGTCCCGGGTCCCGGGACCGCCCCTCCGTGTTTCCCCCCACCCACCGGCGCCGTGCTTGCGCCGACCCCGCCCCCACGGAACCTTTCGCCGCAGAGAGGGTCCGCACAGCCGACACCGTCCCCGTCCCACGTGGCCACTCCCCCCGCCGCCATCCTGCACGCCGCCAAACGCGCCGCCGCCGTCCTCGCCGACCACAAGGCGAACGATGTGACCCTGCTCGACCTCCGCGGAGTCACCGATATGGCGGACTACTTCCTGGTCGCCAGCGGGACCTCGGACACGCACGTCCGCGCCACCGCCCATCACGTGATGGACACGCTGAAGGCGGAGGGCCTCCCGGTGCATTCGGTGGAAGGGCTTGAGCAGGGTCGGTGGGTCCTGCTCGACTACGTGGATTTCGTGGTCCACATCTTCCATCCCACGCTGCGCAGCTTCTATCAGCTTGAGCGCCTCTGGGGCGATGCCCCGGCGCTCCCCCTGCCCGCCTGAGAGACCCGATGCGCCTTTCCGGACGTCTGCTCCCGCTCCTCGCCCTCGCGGTGATGCCGCTCGGCACGCCGCTCCGGGCGCAGGGCGGCTATTTCGGCCAGAACCACGTCCAGTTCCGGACCTTCGCGTGGCAGGTGCTGAAGACCGAGCACTTCGACATCCACTACTATCCGGAGCTGGAGACGGTCGCGCGGTACGCCGGGCAGATGGCGGAGCGCTCCTACGCCCGGCTCTCCCGGCTCGTCGGGCACGAGTTCCGGGAGCGGAAGCCGATCCTCATCTTCGGCTCCCGCACGGAGTTCGCGCAGAACAACGTCACGGGTGACCTCGGCGAGGGCACCGGTGGTGTCACCGACGCGCTCCGGCAGCGGAACATGTTCTTCTTCGCCGGGGACCTCGGCGAGGCGGAGCATGTGCTCACGCACGAGATGGCGCACGTCTTCCAGTACGACATCTTCGCGCGCGGCCGGGCCGGCGAGGGGATGCAGCAGCTCGCCCAGGTGAACCCGCCGCTCTGGTTCATCGAGGGGATGGCCGAATACCTCTCCATCGGACCGCAGCATCCGTACACGGACGCGATCATGCGGGACGCCGCCCTCAACGGGCACCTCCCGACCATCGAGGAGATGACGGAGCAACCGAACGCCTACTTCCCGTATCGCTACGGCGAGGCCCTCTGGGCCTACGTCGGCCGTCGGTGGGGGGATGAGATCGTCGGCGAGATCCTGCAGGCCGCCCCGAGCCTCGGGGTGGATCGCGCCTTCAAGCGCTATCTCGGTATGGACCTCGAGGACCTCGGCGAGGAGTGGAAGGAGGACGTGCAGCAGCGCTACCTGCCGCAGGTGGCCACGCTCGAGCGGCCGCGGCGCAGCGCCGCGCCCCTGCTCAACGAGCGGCGCACGGGGGGCGTGATCCCCGTGTACGTGGCCCCTGCCCTCTCCCCCGACGGCAAGCGCGTCGCGTACATCTCGACCGGGAGCCTGCTGCGCGCCGAGGTCTTCCTCGACCTGTACCTGGCCGACGCGACCACCGGCAAGCGACTCGCCCGCCTCACCAAGAGCACGCTCGACCCCGAGTTCGAGGAACTCCGGTACCTGTACTCGCAGGGCGCCTTCTCCCCCGACGGCCGGCTCTTCGCCTTCACCGCGCAGCGCCGCGGCCGCGACGTGCTCTATGTGTACGACCTGCGGAAGAAGACCGTCGTCCGCCGTCTCGACACCGACCTGCAGGCCATGATGGGGCCCAGTTGGTCCCCGGATGGGCGGAAGCTGGTGTTCAGCGGCGCGTCGGGCGGGCTGTCCGACCTCTACATGATCGATGCGGACGGCCGCAATCTCACGCGGCTGACCGACGACCACTATGGCGACCTGATGCCGCAGTGGTCCCCGGACGGACAGCGCATCGCGTTCGTGAGCGAGCGGGGCCCGCAGACCGACCTGGCGACGCTCGCCCTCGGGCCCTGGCGCATCAGCGTGCTGGAACTCGGCACCGGCACGATCACGACGCTGCCCGGGCAGGCCGGGAAGAACCTCAACCCGCAGTGGGCGCCCGACGGCCAGTCCCTCGCCTTCGTCTCGGACCGGACCGGCATCGCCCAGATCTTCCTGTACGACCTCGCCACGCAGGAGCACTACCAGCTGACGCGCTTCGTGGGGGGCGTGCTCTCCGTGACGGAGAACAGCCCCGTCATGAGTTGGGCGCGCGAGGCCGACAAGCTCGCCTTCACCTATCAGGATGATGGCGAGTTCACCATCTGGAGCATCGTCAATCCGCGGGAGCTCAAGAAGGAGCCCTACCGCGCGCTGGCGGTGGTCGCGACGGTCGCCAGGCCGGACACCGTGCGTCCCGGGGCCGGCGCCGTGGCGATCGCCCGCGCGCTGGCCGACAGCATCGCGCAGGCACGGGCCCTGTCGGCCGACCCGCGTCGCCGCGCGGTGTATCGCGGCACCGAGGGTCTCCGACCAGCTCGGGTCCTGCCGTCGACCGAGCGCGCCGGCGTCTCCGTGGCCGCCCTGCTGGACAGCGCGACGCTCGCCCTCCCGGACCCCGCCACCTTCACGACCGCGACGTACAAGGGGAAACTCCGGGCGGAGTACGTGGCGCGCCCACAGGTGGGGTACGCGCAGGACAACTTCGGCCGTGGCGTCTACGGCGGCACCGCCATCGTGCTGGCGGACATGGTCGGCAACGAGCGCCTCGCGCTCGCGGGCGGCGTGAACGGGCGGCTGAGTGAGGCGCAGCTCTTCGCCGAGTACACCAACCTCGGCGGCCGCTTCCAGTACCAGCTCGGGCTCCAGCAGCAGCCCTACTTCTTCCTCGCCGGGGCACAGCAGACGGGCGGCGGCGGGCAGTACCTGCAGACGCAGGTCCTCGCGCGCTACATCGCGCGCAACGTCTACGCCAACGGCATCTACCCGTTCAACCGGTTCACCCGACTCGAGTACGGGGCCAACTTCCAGAACGTCGATCGCTCGCTGATGTACATCAGCCAGGGGATCGACCTCAATCTCGGGCTCGCCTCCGGGTTCTACCTCGACTCGATCGTCGGCGCCGGCTCGCTCAACTACGTGGCGCCGTTCGTGGCGTACGTGTCGGACAACGCGCTCTTCAGCGGGACCGGCGGCATCTACGGGCACCGCTACCGGGCCTCCGTCGAGAAGCTCGCGGGGAACGTGGCGTGGACCACCTACGGCCTGGACCTGCGCCGCTACGACCCCATCGTCTTCAGCTATCTCACCCTGGCCTCCCGGTTCGCGGTGAACGTCTCCGCGGGCCCCGACGAGATGGAGTTCCCCAAGTTCATCGGGCGACCGGACTTCGTGCGCGGCTACGACCGGGAGCTGTACACGAGCGAGTGCTCGGTGTCCGCGAGCGACCCGAACCAGTGCGCGGCCACCCAGCTCCTCGGGAGCCGCGTCGCGTACGCCAACGTCGAGCTCCGGTTCCCGCTCGTACGGCGCTTCGTGCTGGGCGTGCTGCCCATCTCCCTCCCGCCGGTGGACGGGCTCTTCTTCTACGACTTCGGCATGGCCTGGTCGCAGGGCCAGACCATCAGCGCCACGCGCCCGGCGAACTACGACTTCCTGACCCAGCGGTATCCCCTGCGGAGCTACGGCTTCGGCATCCGGATGAACCTGTTCAACATCGCGCTGATCCGGTGGGACTACTCGATCCCGCGCGACGGGTCGCTCACGAAGGGGTACTGGTTCTGGACCCTCGGCCAGTCGTTCTGACGGGCGCCGAGTAGATTCCCGGGGTGCGCCGCCCCGTCCTGTTCCTGCTCCTCCTCGGCGCCCTCGGGTGCGGCGAGGCCCCGGCTCCGTCGTCCGCCCTCACCGGGGGCGGCGCGTACGAGGCCCTGCTCGTCCGAGTCCCGCGGGCCGGCGGCGTGGTGCGGGTCTACCGCCCTGGGGACGACTCCGTGGTCTGGCGGTCGCGCGACCCCGCTCCGCCCACGCAGACGCTCCTTGGCTTCGACGAGTACCTCGGGACCCTGATGGCCCGGGACTCGAGCGGGTTCGGCTACGGGGTGAACCTTCGCGTCGGCGGGGTCGAACGCCTCGGGACGGAGCAGATCGGTGCCGATGCCGTGGCGGACGGTGCCGCGCTCTTCACCGCGGAGGTCGACCGCGTGCGCCGGATCACGCCGGTCTCCACGTGGAGCTGGCGGTCGCCGGCGCCGCCCACGGCAATCGTTCCCCTGCCCGATGGCGGGGCCCTCGTCGTGTCGAATACCGGCGATGCGGCGTCGATGATCCGCCGCGTGCGCCCGCCGGAGTCCGCGCCGGTGGACAGCCTCGCACTGGACGCGGTGACCGACCTCCGTCGCACGACCGCCGCCGATCTCGTCTGGGGCGTGTCCAACGGGGACGTGGTCGCCGTGCGCACCCGGGACCTCTCCCTGCTCTTCTCCGAGGGCGTCTCGGGCCGCATTCGCGCGATCGAGACCACGCCCAGCGGTGATCGCCTGTACGTCGCGGCCGGCGGCGCGTCGTTGCAGGTGGTGGACCGCTTCGCCCAGACGGAGACCGCGGCGATCGACCTCCCGGCCCCCGCCGTCGCGCTGCGCATGGACGCCGAGGGGGTGTACCTGCTCGCGCGGCCAGCGAGCGGGAACGCGTTCCTCGTGGTCGCCATCGGGACCGGACGGGTGGTGGCGACCATCGAGGGCGAGTGGCGGGAGGACCTCCCCGTCACGACGCCGGCCGGGACCGTGGTGACCGCCCGAGGCGCAGACGTCGTCGAGGTGGAGATCACCTCGGGACGCGAACGGCTCCAGATCCCCGGTGGCGCGGCCGATCTCTGGCGCCAGGTGCGATGGGACGGCTTCCGCCCGCGACGGGCCAATCTCGATGGCCGCCTGAGCGCCGACCAACCAGCCGACACGGCCGCCGCCGACAGCGCCTTCGCCGCCATGGTTCGGGCGCGCTACGGTCTCCCCGCGGAGGATACCGCCCTGAGCACGGGCGTTCCCGCCCCGGCGGCGCCCGAGGCGGCCCCGCCGGGTGCGCCGTCCGATCCGTCGGGCCAGGCGGCGCCGCCGCCGAAGGCGGACGAGGCCGCGCTGGCCCGCTGGATGGTGGGGTTCGCCACCCTGTCCGACGCCACGGCGGCGCGGGCGCTGGCCGGCCGCGTCCGTGGCGCCCGCGTGGAGCAAACCACGCGGGATGGGGCGCCGGCCTGGCGCGTGGTGCTCGGGCCCTTCCCGTCACGCGACGCCGCGGAGCGGGCCGGCATGGCCGCCGACCTCCCGTTCTGGGTGTTCGACACCGGACGCTGAGCCCCGTCAACCCCCGCGTTTCCCTCTGGCGCGGCGTAGCGGCCACCCCCTCGCCGGGTGCAAATTGAGAGGCTGCCTCCCCCTCTCCGGAGATCGGTTTTCGTGCGGTTGACCAAGCTCGAGTTGCACGGCTTCAAATCCTTCGCGGACCCCACGGTCCTCACGTTCTCCCAGGGCGCCACGGCCATCGTCGGGCCGAACGGGTGCGGCAAGTCGAACGTGTCGGACGCGGTCCGCTGGGTCCTGGGGGAACAGCGCGCGCGCCTGCTCCGTGGCGCCAAGATGGAAGAGGTCATCTTCCAGGGCTCCTCGGCGCGACGCGCTGTGAACGTCGCGGAGGTGTCGCTGCACTTCGAGAACGAGGACGGCTCGTTGCCGGTCCCGTTCAAGGAGGTCGTGATCACCCGGCGCCTCTCCCGGAGCGGGGAGAGCGAGTACCTCCTGAACCGCGCGCCCTGCCGTCTGCGGGACATCCACGACCTGCTCCGCGGCACCGGCCTCGGCGCCGACACGGGCGTGGTGATCGAGAGCAAGATGATCGACCTGCTCCTCTCGGACCGCCCGGATGACCGGCGCGAGCTCTTCGAGGAGGCGGCGGGCGTGGGACTCTACCGCGATCGCCGACGCAGCACGGAGCGGCAGCTCGAGGCCACCAGCGCGGACCTCGTGCGCATCGACGACCTGATGGGCGAGGTGCAGACGCAGGTCCGGTCCCTGCTCCGCCAGCGCAAGCGCGCGGAGCGTCACGCGGAGATCACCGCGCGCCGGTTCGCCGTGGAGCTCACGCTCGCCTCGCGCGAGATGGGCGCGTGGCTCGAGGAGCTGACGGGGATCGAGTCGCGGCTCGGCGGACTGCGCGAAGCGCTGCCCTCGGCGCAGGACGGCGTGCGCACGGCCGAGGCGGCGCGTGATGCCGCCCATGCCGCCCGCGCGGCGGCGGAGACCACGCGGCAGGAGCGGGCGGTGCTCGCGGCCGCCGCGCGAGCGGCGGTCCTCGAGCTGCAGCAGCAACTCGCCGTCGCCGAGGAGCGGCACCGCAATGCGCTGACGCGCCGGGAGCGGACCATCCAGGAGCGCGATCAGGGCGTGGCGTTCGAGGACCGGATGCGCGGCGAGTTCGAGGCCGCGCAGGCGGACGAGACCCTCTGTGGCGAATCGCTGGCGCAGGCCGCGACGCTGCTGGCCGAGCGCCAGCAGGCGGAGGAACATTCGCGGGCCGGCGTCACGGCCGCGCGGACGGCGGCAGAGGACGCGGACCGGGCCACCCGGGAGCTCCGCGACCGGGTCCGTCGCCTGGAGCTGGAACGGGAGAACGCCGAGCGGGAGCTCGCCGAGGTGGCGCAGCGCAGCGAGGCCCTCCGGATCGAGCACGAGGGGCTGACCGCGCGCCTCGCGCTCGCCGACCGCGAGCTGGCGGCGGCGGACGACACGCTCGCCGCGGCCCGAGAGGCCGCCGCGGCCGCGGAGAACGCGCTCGACCAGGCGCGCGCCGCCGCCCGGACCGCGCGCGACCGCGAGGCCGCCGCGCGCGCCGACGTGCGCCGCGTGGAGGAGGAGCACACCGCCCTGCAGGGTCGCCTCGCGGCCCTCGAAGGGCTCGAGCGCGAGCGCGTCGGCCTGGCGCCGGCCGCGGCCCGGCTCCTGCGCGAACGCGAGCGCTTCGGAGCCGATGCCATCCTCGGCCCCCTCTCCGACTACATCGGCGCCGACACGGCCGTCGCGGCCCAGGTCGAACGCTTCCTCGGTGCGACGGTGCACGCCGTGGTGGTGCGCGACCGGGCGACCGCGGACGCCATCCGCGCGTGGCACACGGAGGCCAATCCCGGCGCGCTGCTGCTCCTGCCGCTCGACGCGGTCGCGGGCGGGGCCGACGCGGACCCCGAGGATCTCGGCGCGCGCGTGCGGACGGAAGGCGCCGTCTCCGGCTGGGTCCGGACGCTGCTCGGGCGCGTGCGGGCGATGGCGGACGGCACCGGCTTCGTCGACGGGCGGGGCGCCGTCTGGCTCCCGGCGAAGGAGTCCGGCGCGGGCCCGCTCCGCCGCCGGGCGGAGCTCGACGAGCTGCGCACGCAGTTGGGGAGCATCGAGACCCGACGCGCCGAGGTGCAGGCCGCGGCGCAGCAGGTGCTCGATGACGTGGTGCGCGCCGAAGCGGCCGCGGCCGCGGCCGCCGATGCGACGGCCGGGGCGCAGCAGGCCGCGGCGCAGGCCGCTCAGGTGCGCAACGAGCGCGACCGCGTGCGCGAGCGCGCGGCCCGCGAGCTCGCCGACGCGGTGGCCCTCACGGAGAAGCTCGCGGGCCGCCACACGGAGCTCGGCGACCGGGTGACCGCGAGCATCGCGGCACAGGAGGAGACGGCCCAGCGGCTCGTGGTCGCGGACGAGACGGCCGCGACCACGCGCACCATGCTCATGGCCGCGGAGAAGACGCAGGATGAAGCGCGCGAGGCGCGCGCCGCGCAGCAGGTGGCGCACGCGCAGGCCGAGGCGCGCCGTCAGGTGGCGACCGAGCGACGGGAGCGCATCGACCGTGAGCGCACCACCGCGGCCACGCGGCTCGCGGCGCTCGAGCAGGAGCTCGCCTCCCTCGCCCAGGAGGACGGGCACCTGGAGGAGCAGATGACCGTCTGGCAGCAGGAGCTGGCCGGGCGTCGCGCCACGCAGACCGACGCGGACGCCACGCTCGCCGCGGCCGAGGAGGCCGTGCGGATGGCCGACGTCGCGCTCGCCGAGGCCGAGCGCGGGCTCGACCAGTCGCGGCGCGGGGCCGAGGAGGGCTCGCAGGCGCTGCACCTCGCCGAGCTCCGCTTCGCCGAGCTCTCGGGCAAGCGGGCCGCCATCACCGAACGCCTCGAAACCGAGTGGCGGCGGCCCTTGGACGAGCTCTTCGCGACCTACACCCCGGTCGAGGCCGAGGAGGACGCGCTCCGCGCCGAGGCCGAGGAGCTCCGTCGCCAGGTGGAGCAGCTCGGGCCGGTGAATCCGCTGGCCATCGAGGAGCACGAGGAGGAGACGCGCCGCCTGGAGTTCCTGACCACGCAACGCGCCGACCTCGCGGACGCGCAGGGCACGCTGCAGCTCGCCATCAAGGAGATCGATGTCACGGCGCGCGAGATGTTCCTCAAGACGTTCGAGGAGATCCGCGGGCATTTCCGCTCGATCTTCATGACGCTCTTCGGCGGCGGCGAGTGCGACCTCCGGCTCGAGAACCCCGACGCGCCGCTCGACTGCGACATCGAGATCCACGCGAGCCCGCGCGGCAAGCGGACGCAGCGCATCCACCTGCTCTCGAGCGGGGAGCGCGCGCTGGTGGCGGTCTCGCTCCTCTTCGGCATCTTCCTCACGAAGCCGAGCCCCTTCTGCCTCCTGGACGAAGTCGACGCGCCGCTCGACGCGGCGAACATCGGGCGCTTCGTGACGCTGCTGAACGAGTTCAAGAAGCAGACGCAGTTCATCGTCATCACGCACAACCCGGCGACGACGACGGGGGCGGCGGATGCCGTGTACGGCGTCACGATGCAGGAGCCCGGGGTCTCGTCGCTCGTGAGCGTGCGGATGAACGGCCCGGCGGTGGACGCGGCCGACGCCGCGGACGCCCCGGTCGCCAGCGGCTGAGCCGACGATGCTGCTCGTGGTGATGGGGGCCGCGGCCACCGCGGCAGACGTAGCGCGTGTCTGCGACCTCGTGCGCGAGCGCGGGCTCACGCCGCAGGTGATGGCCGGGGCCGCTCAGACGGCGATCGCCGTCGACGGCGTCGAGGGCCGCGCCGTCGGCGCCGCCCTGCGTGGCCTCTCCGGGATCGGCGAGATCCTGCAGGTCGAGCCCCCGTATCCGAAGGCGGCGCGCACGGCGCATCCCGATCCCACCGTGGTGACCATCGCGCCCGGCGTTGCGTTCGGTGGGACGGCCATCCCCGTGATCGCCGGTCCGTGCTCCGTGGAGTCTGAGGTGCAGATCGTGGCCGCCGCCGAGAGGGTCAAGGCGGCGGGTGCCGTGGCGCTGCGCGGCGGGGCCTTCAAGCCGCGGTCCTCGCCGTATGCGTTCCAGGGCCTCGGGCCGGAGGGCCTTCGGCTCCTCGCGCGGGCCCGTCAGGAGACGGGGCTCGCCATCGTCACCGAGGCGATGGATGATGAGGGCGCCCGGGCCGTGGCCGAGGTGGCCGACTGCATCCAGGTCGGCGCGCGCAACATGCAGAACTACGCGCTCCTCAAGACGGTCGGGCGCCTCAGGAAGCCGGTGCTCCTCAAGCGCGGGGCCGCGGCGACCATCGCCGACCTCCTGCTCTCCGCCGAATACATCCTCGCGGAGGGCAACGCGCAGGTCATCCTCTGCGAGCGCGGGCTCCGCAGCTTCGATGCCACGGTGCGCAACCTGTTCGATCTCACCGCGATCCCCGTGGTCCATCAGGTCTCGCACCTACCGATCATCGCGGACCCGAGCCACGGCACCGGGCGTCGGGACCTCGTGCTCCCGATGGCGCGCGCCGCGCTGGCCGCCGGGGCGGACGGGCTCATCATCGAGGTGCATCCCGAGCCCGAGAAGGCGATGTCCGACGGCGCGCAGTCGCAGACGCCGGAGCAGTTCACGGCGACGATGCGGCAGTTGGCGGGGATCGCGGCGGTGCTCGGCCGCACCCTGGCATGACGGCGCGACGGGCCACGCTCGCGGTCGCTGTGGTCATCGCGAGCGCGATGGTGGCGCCGCTCGCAGCGCCACTCACGGCCCAGCCCGCATCGCCGTCCGCGCCCGCCGATGCCGAGGTGGCCGCGTTGCTCGACCGCACCGCCACCGCGTACACCGGGGCGCGCACCCTGCGCGCGGCGTTCACCCAGACGCTGACCACCTCACGGGCCGGCGCACCGCTCCGGTCCCGCGGTGAGTTCCTGCAGCAGGGGGC
>JBANGJ010000046.1:0-14063 GCA_037975505.1 Gemmatimonadota bacterium
CCCCCCTTGGCCGCCTTGCGCACGACGATGTGGTGATGGCCGCGCGCGGCGATCTGCGGCAGGTGCGTGATGGCGAAGACCTGATGGTGCCCGGCGACGTCACGCATCGCATCGCCGACCATGAGTCCGGTGCGTCCGCCGATGCCGGCGTCGACCTCATCGAAGATCAGCGTCGGCACGCCATCCAGGCGGGCGAGGATGGTCTTGAGGGCGAGCATCACGCGGGCCAGCTCGCCGCCGGACGCCACCCGAGCCAGAGGCCGCGCCTCGTGCCCGACGTTGAGCGCCACGCGGAACTCCACCTCCTCCGCCCCGAGCGGTCCGGCACCGGACCGCGGCACGAGGGCCGCGACGAACCGGCCGTCCGGCATCCCGAGGTCGGGGAGTCGGGCCTCGACCGCCGCGGCGAGGGCGGTCGCCGCGGCCGTGCGTCGAGCGGTCAACGTCGCCGCGCACGCCGTGTAGGTCGCCTGCGCCTCGGTCCGGCGCGTCTCGAGGGTGCGCAGATCGAGGCCGGCGGTGTCGAGGAGCTCCAGTTCGGCGCGCGCCTCACGACCCGTGGCGAGCACGGCATCGATGGACCCGCCGTACTTCTTGGCGAGCCGGAAGAGGAGATCACGGCGGCGCTCCACCTCGTCGAGGCGCGCGGGATCGTGCTCGACCCCCTCCGCGTAGGCCCGCGCTTCGCGCGCCACCTCCTCGAGCGCATACCAGGCGGCATCGAAGAGCTCCTGCAGGCGCGCGGTGGCGGGATCGATCCGCTGCAGTGCCGCGAGAGGCCGCTGCAGGTGTCCGATGCGGCCCAGGGCTCCCTCCTCGCCGTCGAGCGCCTCGGTGAGCTCCCCGACGAGTACCTGGAGCTCCTCCGCGTGCGTGAGCCGGCGCGCCTCCTCGTCGAGTCGCTCGTCCTCACCGGGGACCGGCGCCGCCTCGGCGATCTCCTTGGTCACGTGGGAGAGCCAGTCAGCACGCTGCTGCGCCTGCGCCCGGCGCGCCGCGAGGTCGGCAATCGCCGCCTCCGCCTCCGCGAGCGTGCGATGTGCGGCCGCGACCGCCTCGCGCGCCTCCTCGGCGCCACCGAAGGCGTCCAGGATGCGCAACTGCGCCTCAGGCTGCAGGAGCGCCTGCGCCTCGTGCTGGCCGTGGACGTTCACGAGGGTGCGCCCGATCTCCGCGAGCACCCCGGCGGTGGCCGGGCTCCCGTTGATCCACGCGCGAGCGCGTCCCCCCGCGCCGGCGGGGACCTCCCGCTTGAGGATCAGGGTGCCGTCGCACTCCAGCCCACGCTCGTCGAGCGCGCGCAGCAGGTCATCGCGTCCGTGCACGTCGAAGACGCCCTCCACGGTCGCCTTCTCCGCGCCGGTGCGCACGAGGTCGGAACTGGCCCGCTCGCCGATGAGGAGCCCGAGCGCGCCGACGACGATCGACTTGCCGGCCCCCGTCTCGCCGGTGAGGACGTTGAACCCTGGCGCGAGTGCGAGGGACACCGCGTCGATGATCGCGAGGTTGCGGATCCGCAGCTCGGTCAGCACGCGCGCATCCTCGCCCCGTCGACGCCGCCGGTCCGCATCACGGGCGCGCCGGCGTGGACGTTCCGTCTCACGTGTCGCGCTCGGCGAGGCCGCCCCACCCGAGCTTGCGGCGGAGGCGCGTGAAGAAGCTGTGCCCGTCGAACTGCACGAGTCGCACCGGCGCCTCGCTGCGCCGCACCTCGAGGTGCTGCCCCGCCCCGAGCGACGTGCCCACCTGGCCGTCCGACGTCACCAACACCTCGTCCGGCGCATCCTCCACCTCGATCCGCAGGACCGTGTCGGCGGGGAGAATGGTGGGCCGAAGCGCGAGCGTGTGCGGCGCCACCGGGGTGACGAGGATGGTGTCGAGCGACGGGACGACGACCGGACCGTTCGCTGAGAGGGAGTACGCGGTGGAGCCCGTCGGCGTGGCGATCACCACGCCGTCGGCCGCGAAGGCGCCGACCAACTCGTCGTCAGCGAAGACGCGGAGGCGCAGGACCCGGGCGAAGCCGCCCTTGTGCACCACGATGTCGTTGAGCGCGCGCAGCTGGACGCCCGTGGCGCCGGCGACGGAGGTGGTGGTCGCCTCCAGCGCGAGCCGCGACTCGACGGCGTACCGCCCGCGCGCGAAGGCCTGGAACGCCACCGGGAACTCATCGTGCGAGCACGCGGTCAGGAACCCGAGCTTCCCGAGGTTGACCCCGAGAATCGGCACCGGCGCGCCGGCGAGGAAGCGCGCCGCACGCAACAGGGTGCCGTCTCCGCCGAGCGCGAGGAGCACGTCCACCTGGTCGGGGTGCGAGAGCCGCGCGCCCGGTGCGATGCCGGGGGCGAGCGCCTCCTCGAACCGCAGGGAGAACCCGTGCGCCGTGGCCTCGCGCTCCAAGAAGGCGAGGACTTCGGCGAGCCCGTCGTAGCCGCGGTGGCCGACGACGCCGAGCCGCGTGGTCACCCGGCCAGCGCCCCGCTCTCCGCGAGCGCCCGCACCCGATGGGCGATTCCCTCGGCGTCGAGGCCGCACTGCGCCAGCTGCCGCGCGCGCGACGCCGCGTAGATGATGCGGTCCGGTACGCCGTGCGCGTGGACGCGCACGGCCGGATCCATCGCCGCGACGACCGAGGCCATGAAGGCTCCGAACCCGTTCACCACCGTCCCCTCCTCCACGACGAGCAGCTGCTCGTGGCCCGCGACGAGCGCGGCGAGCGTCGCCTCGTCGTACGGCTTGAGGTAGCGGCAGTTCACCACGGTCACGGCGAGCCTCTCGGCGGCGAGGGCATCCGCGGCCGCGAGGGCCTGCTGGACCATCGTCCCGACCGCGAGGATCGCGATCCGCTCGCCGGTGCGGAGCACCTCCCACGTGCCCGGGGGCACGGCGGGGACCTGGGACGCGGCCGGCACGAGGTCCGGCGCCACGTCGCGCGGGTATCGCACGCAGAACGGCCCCGCGTCGTGCGCGATGGCGGTGCGCAGCAACCCGACGAGCTCCGTGCCATCCTTGGGCGCGGTGACCGTCATGTGAGGCACGGCGAGCATGTAGGCGATGTCGTAGAGCCCCGCGTGCGTCTCGCCGTCCTCCCCCACCAGCCCGGCCCGATCCATCGCGAAGATCACGGGGAGCGACTGGATCGCCACGTCGTGGACGATGTTGTCGTACCCGCGCTGCAGGAACGTGGAATAGATCGCGACCACGGGGCGCGCCCCCTGCGTCGCCATCCCCGCCGCGAAGGTCACCGCGTGCCCTTCGGCGATCCCCACGTCGAAGGTGCGCGTGGGATGCGCCTTGGCCACCGTGCCGATGCCCGTGCCGCCCGGCATCGCCGCCGTGAGCGCGACCACCGACGGGAATTCCGTCATCAACTCGGCGAGCGCCGTGCCGAACACCGCGGTGTAGTTGGGATTCCCCGTCACCGGCTTGAGCAGCTTCCCCGTCGCCGGGTCGTGCCCCGGCGGCAGCGCGTGCCACTTCTCCCCGTGCTCTCCCGCCGGGAATCCCTTGCCCTTGCTGGTGATCACGTGCACCAGACGCGGCCCCTTGAACTGTTTCACCGACTCGAAGACCTCGGTCATCTGGTCGATGTCGTGGCCGTCGATGGGCCCGAAGTACCGGAAGCCGAGCTCCTCGAAGAGAACGCCGGGCGTCAGGAACGCCTTGACCGACTCCTCCCACCGGCGCACGAGCGCCCCCGCGTCCTTGAAGACGCCGGTCGCGTGGTCCGCCCAGTCGCCGATGGCGCTGCGCAGGCGGTTATAGATCGGGTTCCGCTGCACCTGCGTGAGGTACTTGTGCATCGCCCCCACGTTCGGCGCGATGCTCATCTCGTTGTCGTTGAGCACGACGATGAAATCGCGGTCCATCGCGCCGGCATTGTTCAGCGCCTCGTAAGCGAGTCCTGACCCGAGCGACCCGTCGCCGATGATGGCGACGACCTTGAAGTCCTCGCCGCGGAGGTCGCGGCCCGCCGCCATCCCGAGCGCGGCGGAGATGGACGTCGCGGCGTGCCCCGCCCCGAAGGTGTCAAACTCGCTCTCCGTGCGCTTGAGGAACCCGGAGATGCCCCCCTCCTGACGGAGGGTGTGCATCCGGTCCTTCCGACCGGTGAGCACCTTGTGCGGATACCCCTGGTGCCCGACGTCCCACACCAGCTGGTCGCGCGGGGTCTCGAACGCCTTGTGCAGGGCGATGGTGAGCTCCACCACGCCGAGCCCGGCGCCGATGTGCCCACCCGTGACCGAGCAGGTCGCGATCAGGAAATCGCGGACCTCCTGGGCGAGCTGCCGCAGCTCCGCCGAGGAGAGCTGGCGGAGGTCGGCGGGCGTCTGGATGCGATCGAGCAGGGTCATGGGAGACGACGGGAGGGAGGAACAGGAGTAGGTTGCCACCGGGGCCGGAGCGGCGCCAGCCCGGGCGCGTCAGGAGCGCCGTGCGACGGTGAACCGGGCGAGGAAGTCGAGCTCGGGGGTCAGCGCCCCCTGCGCCTGGAGCCCGGCGCAGGCCTCCTGCACGAGGGCCTCGGCGCGGGCCTTGGCCCCGGCGACGCCGAGCAGGGCCGGATACGTGCTCTTGCGGTACTCCACGTCCTTGCCCGCGGTCTTACCGAGCTGATCCGTGGTCGCGGTGATGTCGAGCACGTCGTCCGCGATCTGGAATGCGAGGCCGACGGAGGCCCCGTAGGTGCTGAAGGCCTCGAGCAGCGCCGCCGGCGCACGCGCCGCGAGCCCCCCGATGCGCATCGACGCCTCGATCAGCGCGCCGGTCTTGAGCCGATGGATCCGCTCGAGCTCCTCGAGTGAGAGATCCCGGCCCTCCCCTTCGAGGTCGAGGAGCTGCCCGCCGATCATTCCGGCCGCACCGGAGGCCTGCATCAACACCCGGACGATGTCCGCCGCCTCTGCCGCCGAGAGCCCCAGCCCTTCGGCCGCCTCGTACGCCGCGCGCGCGGCGAGCGGGACCATCGCCATCCCGGCCGCCGTCGCGGCCGGCACGCCGTGCACCACGTGCACCGTCGGCCGTCCGCGTCGCATCGCATCGTCATCCATGCACGGGAGGTCGTCGTGGACGAGCGAATAGGCGTGCACGACCTCGATGGCGGCGGCGAGCCCGCTCGCGTCGCCCTGACCGCCCGCGGCGCGATACGCGCTCAGGAGGAGCACGGCGCGCAGCCGCTTCCCCTCGCCCTGCAGGCTGTAGCGGATTGCGTCATAGACAGGGCCCTCGCAGTCGGCGAGGCACCGCGCCACGAGCGCGTCGATGGCCCGGGCCACGCGTGCCCGATCGGCACCGAAGTCGATCGGCGTGGACGCCGCGCCGGTCACGCGCGCTCCTCGAACACGCCGTCCACCGCCTCGACGAGCGTCCGCACCTTCCCCTCCGCGTCCGTCAGCACGGCCGAGGCCTCCCGGAGCCGTGCGATGCCCTCTTCGAAGAGCGTCAACGCCTCCTCCAGGGGCACGTCGTCACGGTCCATCGCGGCGGCGATCGCCTCCAACCGGGCGAGCGTCTGCTCGAACGTCATGCGGGGGTCCTCAGGTGCGGGGCCTCGGCATCCACGCGCTCGGTGCGCGCCTGCACGCGGCCGTCGGGCAACAGCAGATCGAACGGCGTCCCAGGAGTGAAGTCGGCGCGCCGCGAGAGGGTGCGCCCGTCGGTCCCGCGCGCGACCGCGAAGCCGCGGCCCAGCACGGCCAGCGGCGAGAGCGCCTCGAGGCGTCCCGCCACCTGCGCCACACGGGCGCGGCGACGCTCGACGACCCGCCGGGCGCGCAGGGCCAGCCCGTCGCGCCGCGCGCGCAGCTCACGCGCTCCACGCTGCACCCGGTCCTCGAGCCCGTCGGCGAGACGCCCGCCAAGCGCGCGCACCGCGAGGCGGAGCTCCGCGAGCACCGGCACCGCCGACTCCGCCGCGGCGCTCGGCGTGGGCGCGCGCAGGTCCGCCACGAAGTCCGTGATCGTGAAGTCGGTCTCGTGTCCGACGGCCGAGATGACCGGAATCGGGCACGCCGCCACGGCGCGCGCGACCGCCTCGTCGTTGAACGCCCAGAGGTCCTCGCGCGACCCACCGCCCCGACCGACGATCGCGACGTCCGCGCTGCCCCAGCGTGCCAGACGGTCGAGCGCCTGCACGAGCGACGCCGGGGCTAAGTCCCCCTGCACCACCGCCGGGATGAGCGTGAGGTGCACGCCCGGGTGCCGGCGCCGCACCACCGCCTGGATGTCGCGCCAGGCCGCCCCGTCTCCGCTCGTGATCACCGCCACGTGCCGCGGGAAGCGCGGGAGACGCCGCTTTCGCGCCGCCGCCGTGAGCCCCTCGGCCTCGAGCTTCGCCTTCAGCGTGTCGAACGCCTTCTGCCAGAGCCCGGCCCCCTCGGCCTCGAGCGCATCGACCATGAACTGCAGCTTCCCCTGCCCGGTCCACATGCTCAGCGTGCCGCGCGCGAAAACGCTCATCCCCTCGTCCGGCGGCGCCGGGATGCGGCGCACGTCCCGCGCCCAGACGACGGCCGGGAGCTGCCCCGACGCGTCCTTCAGCGAGAAGTACCAATGGCCGTTGGAGTGCCGCTTGAAGTTGGAGACCTCGCCCTTCACCCAGAGGCCCGGGAAGGCGGCTTCGAGGGCCTCCTTGGCATAGCCCGCGAGCTCCCCCACGCCGAGGGCCGACTCGATGGAAGCGCCGGGGGCGGTCATGCGTCGCGTCAGGGCGCCAGCGTGAGGCGCGCGGCGCGCACCGTGTTGGCGAGGAGCATCGCGATCGTCATCGGCCCCACCCCGCCGGGCACCGGCGTGATCTTGGAGGCGACGGCGCTCACCGCGTCGAACTGCACGTCGCCCACGATGCGATAGCCCTTCGCGGCGGCAGGATCCTCCACCCGGTTGATCCCCACGTCGATCACCACGGCGCCCGGCTTCACCATGTCGGCCGTCACCATCCCCGGCTTGCCGATCGCGGCAATCAGGATGTCCGCGCGCCGCGTGTGCGCCGAAAGGTCGCGCGTGCGGGAGTGGCAGATGGTGACCGTGCAATCGGCACCGCGCCCGCTCTGCATCAGCAGGGCCGCCATCGGCTTCCCAACGATCGTGCTGCGCCCGAGGATCACCGCCTCCTTCCCCGCGGTCTCCACGCCGCTCTCCGTGAGCAGCACCTGCACGCCGGCCGGCGTGCAGGGGGCGAAGGCGTCGGGATCCCCGATCAGGAGCTTCCCCGCGTTCACCGGATGGAATCCGTCCACATCCTTGCGCGGATCGATGCGTCGGATGACGGCCTGCGCGTCGATCTGCTTCGGCACGGGCATCTGCACGAGGATGCCGTGTACGGCGGGGTCCGCGTTCAGCCGGTCGATGACCGCCAGCAGCTCGGCCTCCGTGGTGGCGGCCGGTAGCCGGAGGGTCTCGCCGCGCATCCCCGCCTCGCGACAGGCCTTCTCCTTGCTCGCCACATAGACGGCGCTCGCGGCGTCGTCACCCACGAGCACCACCGTCAGCCCCGGCGTCACGCCCGCGGCCACGAGCGCGGCGGCCTCTTCTGCCACTCGCGCGCGCACTCGCGCCGCGATGGCGACGCCGTCGATCCGCTCAGCGGGCAATGTCGGAGGCTCTCGTCTCGCGGATGGCCACCACGCGGATCTGCCCGGGGTACTGGAGCTCGGACTCGACCCGGCGCGCGATCTCCTCGGTGAGCGACTGCATCCGGGCGTCGTCCACCCCACTCGGGTCGACGATCACACGCACCTCGCGCCCCGCCTGGATGGCGAACACGCGGTCGACGCCCTTGTAGCTGCCCGCGATCTTCTCGAGCCCCTCCAGACGCTTCACGTAGGTCTCGAACGCCTCGCGCCGCGCGCCGGGACGCGACCCCGAGATGGCGTCCGCCGCCTGCACCAGCACCGACACCTCGCTCTCGTGCGGCACGTCGTCGTGGTGCGCCGCGATGCAGTTCACCACCAGCGGGTGCTCGCCGTACTTGGTCGCCACCTCCACGCCGAGCTGCACGTGCGTGCCCTCGTGGTCGTGGGTCAGGACCTTGCCCACATCGTGCAGGAGCGCCCCGCGCTTGGCCATCGCCACGTCGAGCCCCAGCTCGGCCGCCATGATCCCCGCGAGGAAAGCCGTCTCCTTGGAGTGGAAGAGGATGTTCTGCCCGTAGCTCGTGCGCCACTTCATGCGGCCGATGAGCTTGATCATCTCAGGATGGAGGCCGTGCACGCCGACCTCGTACGCGGCCTGCTCCCCCGTCTCGACGATGGAGGCATCGACCTCCTTCCGCGCCTTCTCGACGACCTCTTCGATACGCCCCGGATGGATGCGCCCGTCGGCGATGAGCTTCTCGAGGGCCAGCCGCGCGACCTCGCGCCGTACCGGATCGAAACAGCTCACGACCACCGTGTCCGGCGTGTCGTCGATGATCACGTCCACACCCGTGGCGAGCTCGAAGGCCCGGATGTTGCGCCCCTCGCGCCCGATGATGCGCCCCTTCATGTCGTCCTTGGGGAGCGCGACGGCGGCCGCGGTGATCTCCGCCGTGTGCTCCGCGGCGATGCGCTGCACCGCCAGCGCGACGATCTTCTTGGCGTCGCGGTCCGCGTTCCGCTTGGCGGACTCGCGGATCTCCCGGATGCGGTTCGCCGCGTCGGCCTGCGCCTCCTCCTCGAGCCGGCGGATCAGCTCGGCCTTGGCCTGCTCCGCGGAGAGACCGGCCAGGCTCTCGAGCCGGCGACGCTCCTCGCCCACCAGCCCGTCGAGCTCGGTCTGCCGTTCCTCGAGCTGCTTCTCACGGCGCCCGAGCTCGCTGGCGCGGCGCCCGAGCTCCTTCTCCTTCTGATCGACGATGTCGACCTTCCGGTCCACGGCGGCCTCGCGGTCGCCGACGCGCTTCTCCTCGCGCTCGACCTCCTCGCGCCGCTTGCGGGCCTCGACCTCCCAGGCCTCGCGGACCTTCATGACCTCTTCCTTGCCGGCGAGGACGGCCTGCTTGCGGGCCGCGTCGGCCTCGCGCTCCGCCTCTCCCACGATCTTCTTGGCGACCTGGTCCGCCGCCTCACCCGCCGTCCGGCGGGCGGCATCCTCCGCGGCGCGCCCCGCACGCCGTCCGTATACGAACGCGACCGGAAGGGCGCCCACGAACACGGCGCCGATCGCGATCGCGATGGCCATCGGGATCATCATCGGAAACTCTCTATGCGCAAGGCGGCCGGACGGGCCCGCGGCTTCAGAAGGAAGGCGCTCCGGTCCGCGCGATGCAGGCCCCCCGGCGGGTCAGCCTGCCGGTCCGGCGTCGACGAAGGGCGCGGGACGGGCGAGGGTAACTTCCGGGGGCACAAACACCTACGAGCCTTCGCACCTCGAACGACGAACGCAAGGTACGGCGCACGAGACGAAAAGGCAACGCGCGGCGACGCCCGCGCTGTCAGGGGGGCGAGACGCCCCGGACCCTCACCCCGCGGCGCCTTCGCCGCGCTTGCCCGGGGGGAGCCAGCGACGCAGTTCCCCCGACAGGGTCCGCATCCGGTCCACCACCTGCTGCTCCGCCTCCCGGGCCTTGAACAGCTCGTCCGTGATCGCCATCGCGGCGAGGATCGCCGCCTTCCCCGGGTCCGTGATGGTCGGGCTCTCGAGCACCTTTCGGATGGCCGCGTCCACATGCGCCGCGATGGCCTGGGTGTACTCCGGAGCGACCGCCGATCGGATGGTGTACTCCTCCCCGACGATCCGCACCCTCGTGGAATGCACGGTCATTGGTCCCCCCCGAGCGAGTGTTGCTGGCGTAGGAACCGGACCCGGTCCAACGCGGCCTGCGTCTGCGCGGCGGCCTCCTCCAGGCGCGTGCGGAGCGCGGCGTTCTCCGCCTCCAGCGCCGCGACCCGCTCCTCCGCACTCGCCTCACCGGCCGGCGTGGCGCCGAGCGCCTTGAGCCGCGCCTCGGCCTGCTGCGCGCGCTTGCGGAATGTCGCCAGCTCCTCGCCCAGGTTCCGGACGAGGTGCTCGAGGTCGCGGAACGCCCGCGACGCCGCGGAATCAGGCCGTGCGGGGTCGGACACCGAGCTGGGCCTCCAAGGCCTTCAGAAGTTGGACGCGGCGCCCCTCGATCTCCTTGTCGCGGAGCGTCCGCTCGGGATGCCGGAAGGTGAGGCGCCACGCGAGCGACCGCACGCCGTCCGGCACGCCGGCGCCACGGAACTCGTCGAACAGCACGCACCGCTCGAGCTGCGCCCCGGACACCTCGACGAGGAGCGCCTCCACCTGCGCCGCCGGGACGGACTCGGGGACGAGAAGGGCGAGGTCGAATTCCGCGGCGGGCGTCGTGGGAAGCGCACGGTACCGGACGGGCGCCGGCTTGGCGGCCACCGGCGCCGCCGCGTGGGCATGCAGGCCAGGCGCGGCGACCGGGGCGTTGCCCACCGGGCCGAGCACGAGCTCCACGCCGAAGGCCGGTGCGGCCCAGACCGGGGCGTCGAGCGCCACGCGCTCCACCGTCCCGACCGCCCGGCCATCGACCATCACCTGCCAGAGCACGACGCCCTCGCCGGGCGTGCAGCCCACCGTCGCGCCCGGGAAGGCCACCGCCGCCGTCCGCTCCGCGAGGGCCTTGGCGTCCCACGCATCGAACGCGGGGGGCTGCGGCTCGGTGAAGTGCGCGGGCCGCCGCGCGCCCATCAGCAGCGCGCCGACGCGCTGCTCCTCCAGCGGCAGCCCTGCGCCGGCCGGCGCGAACACCGCGCCCACCTCGAAGAGCCGCACATCACCCTGCATGCGCGTCAGGTTGTACTCCGCCCGACGGGCGAGCGTGTCGAGCACGCGGCGCCGGAGATACGGCTCATCCTCCGCCAGCGGGTTGCGCACGCGCACGAAGCCCTCGGGCGCACCCGCGGTGAACGGCAGCGGCCGCACCTCGTGCAGCCCCTCGGCCACGAGCGCATCGCGGATGCGCCGGTACGCCGTGAAGAGCGGATCGTCCACCACGGTGCCCGGCCGCGCGCCCTGCAGCGTGTCGGGGAGGCGATCGAACCCACGCAGCCGCGCGACCTCCTCGATGAGATCCACCTCGCGCGTCACGTCTTGCCGCCACGAGGGCGGCGTCACGACGAGCGCGCCCAACGCGCCCTCGCGCACCACAAACCCGATGGCGCGCAGCAGCGCGGCGATCTCCTCGGCCGGCACGGCATCGCCGAGCACCGCGGCGACGCGAGCGGGGCGCACCGTCACCGGGGCCTTGGGCGCGGGCGCCGCGCCGACGTGCAGCAACGCCTCCACCTGCCCGCCGCCGAGGGCCGCGAGGAGCGCCGCGCCGATGGCGAGCATCTCCCCCACCGCCCCGCCGTCGATCCCGCGCTCGAACCGATAGCTCGCGTCGGTGGAGAGCCCCACCTGACGACGCGTGGCGCGCACCAGCGCCGGCGCGAACTCGGCGACCTCGAGCACGACCCGCGTGGTCGCATCCGTCACCTCGGTCGCCCGCCCGCCCATCACCCCGGCGATCGCCGCGGGCGCCTCCGCATCGGCGATCACGAGCATCGACCCGTCGAGGGGCCGGCGCGTGCTGTCGAGCGTGACGATCGCCTCGCCGCTCCGCGCGCGGCGCACGACGAGGGTCTGCCCCTGCAACGTCGCTGCGTCGAAGGCGTGCACCGGCTGCCCGAACCCGTGGAGCAGGTAGTTCGTCGCGTCCACGAGGTTGTTGATGGACCGGCCCCCGACCGCCTCGACGGCCTCGCGCAGCCAGGCGGGGCTGGGGCCCACGGTGAGGCCGGAGATCACGGCGGCGGCGTACTGCGGGCACCCGGCGCGATCCTCCACGCGCACGGTGAGCCCGCCGGCGCGCGCCTCCGTGTCCGCGTGCACCACCGGCACGGTCACGGCCGGCAGCGCGGCGATCTCGGGCGGCCGCTGGAGCGGCGTGGCCGTGAGCGCGGCCAGTTCGTGCGCGACGCCGAGGTGCGAGAGCAGGTCGGGCCGGTTGGGCAGCACGTCCACCACGATCCGCACGTCCCCGGACGGCATCACGTCGAGCAACGGCGTCCCCGGTGCCGCCGGGGTATCCAGCGTCAGGATGCCATCGTGGTCTTGCCCCAGCCCGAGCTCGCGCGCGGAACAGAGCATCCCGTTGGAGGTGAAGCCACGGATCTTCCGCTTCTCGATCAGCAGCCCCCCGGGCATCGTCGTGCCCGTCCGGGCGAACGGATACTTGGCGCCCACGGTCACGTTGGGCGCGCCGCAGACGACCTCGAGGAGCGTCCCGCTACCGTCGTCCACCTGATTGAACGAGAGCTTGGTGTCCGGGATCCGCTCGCTCGCCACCACCTGCGCCACGACGAACGCGGAGAGGTCGGCCCGGAGATGGTCGAGCCCCTCCACCGTCGCGACGTGCGCCGTGAGGAGATCGCGCACCGCCTCGGGCGAGCGGCCGTGCGGGACGAAACGGGAGAGCCAGGCGTGCGAGACGTTCATCGGGCGAACTGGTCCAGGAAGCGGACGTCAGAGTCGTAGAGAATCCGGATGTCGGGAATGCCGTGCCGCGAGATCGCCGTCCGTGCCGGTCCCATCCCGAAGGCCCAGCCGGTGTAGCGCTCGCTGTCGAGCCCCGCGTGCTCGAGCACGGCGGGATGCACCATCCCCGACCCGAGGATCTCCACCCACCCCGACTGCTTGCAGACCCCGCAGCCGGAGCCGCCGCAGACCCCGCACTGCACGTCCATCTCGGCACTCGGTTCCGTGAAGGGGAAGAAGCTCGGGCGGAACCGCGTCCGCGTCCCGGGGCCGAAATAGCGCCGCGCGAAGTGCGTGAGCGTCGCCTTCAGATCCGCGAACGTCACGCCCTCGTCCACCACGAGCCCTTCCACCTGCGCGAACATCGGCGCGTGCGACGGGTCGAAGAAATCCCGTCGATACACGTTGCCGGGCGCGAGGATGCGCACCGGGGGCGCGTACCGCTGCAGCGTGCGCACCTGCACCGGGGAGGTGTGCGTGCGCAGGACCTGGTCCGGGCCCAGGTAGAGGGTATCGTGCATGTCCATCGCCGGGTGGTCGGCGGGGAAGTTGAGCGCGCCGAAGTTGTACCAGGCGTGCTCCGCCTCCGGCCCCAGCGCGATGGCGAACCCGAGCTCGCGGAAGATCTCCACCACCTCGTCGATGACGAGCGAGACCGGATGCACGGCCCCCTGCCACCGCGGGCGGCCCGGCATCGACAGGTCGAGCCGCGGCCCGGCGGCCTCGGCCTGCGCGGCGAGTTCCACGCGCCGCGCCTCGAGCGCGGCCTCGAGCGCCGCCTTGACCGCATTGGCCCGCTGGCCCGCCTCGCGCTTGTCCTCCTTGGGGAGGGCGCCGAGGCCGGCCATGACGTCCGTCAGGCGACCGGACTGGCGACCCACCAGCGCGTTCCGCACCTCGGTCCACGCGTCGAGCGACTCGGCCGCGGCGATACGGGACGGCGCCTCGGCGGCGAGCTGGTCGAGCGCAGCGAGGAAGTCGGCGAGGGACACGAACGCAGGCGGGTGAGGAGGGACGGGGATGGGACGACGGGGAAAGATACGCGACGAGGGCGGGGAGCGGACCACGCCACCCCCCGCCCTCGCGTCGCCGGTGGACCGGCGTTTACGCCGCGGCCTTGAGTGCGGCCTGCGCCTTCTCGGCGATCAGCGCGAACGCGGCCGGATCGGTCACCGCGAGCTCCGCGAGGATCTTGCGGTCCACCGCGATGCCGGCGGCCTGCACGCCGTTGATGAAGGTGCTGTAGCTCATCCCGTTCAGGCGGGCCGCCGCGTTGATGCGGACGATCCACAGCTTGCGGAAGTCGCGCTTCTTGGCCTTGCGATCCCGGTAGGCATACACCCACCCACGCTCCACGGTCTCCTTCGCGGCCTTCCAGAGCTTGCTCCGGCCACCGAAGGCGCCCTTGGCGGCCTTCATGATCTGCTTCTTGCGCTTGAGGCGCACGACGTTGGACTTGACGCGAGGCATCGGTCGGTCTCCTTAGGCCTGGAGGAGGCGCTTGAGGTTCTTCGCCTCGCCGTTCGTCGCGACCGTGGTCGGACGACGGAGATTGCGCTTCCGCTTGGCGGTCT
>JBANGJ010000053.1:0-2850 GCA_037975505.1 Gemmatimonadota bacterium
CATCCGACTCACAGGTCACGCCGCGCATCGATGAACTGGACGGCCGCGGATCCCCGATCGTGAGGATCACGTCGAGGAAGCCCCCGGTGCTCGTCTCCCACCGGACCACGACGCCCTGTGATGACTCGTAGAGCCAGATTTTTGTGTAGGTTACGGAGCCATGCGCGCAGTTACACGCGCGCCAGTACCCCGAGAACGATCCCGACGTGAACGGGCTTGCCGCATCCCAGGCGTTGAAACTCCCCGCGTTCTTGGCGATGCCGGACAGAACCATCGCCGTTGACCACGTGTCCGGGCTGGCCATTGACGGCGACTTAGACGACGCCGACCCCGCGAGGATCCACCGATGCGTGAGGGTCGAGGTCACCGGCGTCGCGTACAGCGCCTCCGTCACGCCGCCGGACTGGTAGCGGCTCCAGGTCGCCGCGTACCCGGCGCCGATCGTGCGCGAGCCGCCGTCGTAATAGGTGCTGCTCTGCGTCAAGCTCCAGAGCGCGTCGAGGTGTCCGGCCACCGTGGCGGCGCCAATGTTCGCGCTCCCGACGAGGCGGAACTTTTCCGGGGACTGGCTCATGGCGCGTCGACTCCCAGGTCGGACAGGGCGATTTCTGGCGCGATGCACTGGGTGATTTCGCGCTCCATGTCCACGTGGAGCCCGAGCGACAGCGTCACGCCCACCAGCGTGCCGCCGACCAGCGACACGAACTGACCTTCGCTGATCAGGCCGACCGGGTACGTGACGCCCGCGCCACGGACGTTCTCGGCATAGGCCAGATTGATCGTCGGATTCCCGCTTACCCCGCTGCCGTCGGTGACGGTCACCTGCGCCGAGCCTGCCGTGATCGTGCGCGCCGCAGCCGAGCCGCTCCCGGTGCGCGCGACGAGCCCGGTGGAGGACAGCCCCGCGACCGCATCCAGATCCGCGTCCCAGGCCTGCACGCCGCCGGACCCGTACACTACCGCCAGGGAGCGATTCGCGGAGAGGTCCCCGCCGCCGGTGAGCCCAGCCCCCGCCGTGATGGTGCGGGAGGTCGGGACCGCGCCCACGTCCGAGGCGCTCGGCATCGCGTGGACGTGGTCGGCGCGGCTCGCGTTGGGCGAGGTCCCCGGATCGGCCGTGCCAAGCGGCTGCGGGGTAGCCGAGGACACCGACACGCCGCCTCCGCCAGCGCCAAGGCGGGTGATCGATCCGTCCGCACGAATCAGCGCAAGCTTCCCCGTCACCGCTTCGACGTAGAGCATCCCCCAGCCGGTCGGCGGTGCCGCCACGCGCTGAAGCACCGGCACAACGACGCCACGAACGCGGGCCTGGAGTGCAGCGAGGCGGCGTTGGATGGGATGCACGTCAGCCTCCGAATACCGCGCTGGTGGTGGGGTACGCGAGCACGACGATCGTGGTGGTGTGCGCGGCGTGGTCGGCCGACACCTGGACGACGTACACGCGGCGCGCGTCGTACCCGTCGATCGTGGAATCCAGGCGCCCACGTAGGCGATCGGTGGTCACCGGGATCACGTCGCCCACCGTGAGCGCCGACCACACCAACCCGCGCAACACGAGCTGCGGGCACTCGGGGATGCGCGTGGACATCCCCGTGAGGCGCCCGCTCATCTCGGAGCGGATCGCCGCTTCGTTCTGGTACACCACCGAGGACACGTCGTAGGTGCGCACCTCGACGGCCGGGAGTGTCTGGACGTCGTCGGTGGCGGAGGTTGTCCCGCTCGCAGACACCACGTCAACCCCGGCGTATTCGACGCTTTGGGACGTATCGAACAGGTCCAGGAACCGACAGGAAACGATGTCCTGGTCGAAGATCTCCAGGTCCGGCATGTAGGGCTCATCCGTGACGCCCGTGTGCGCCTGGCCGCCGCGGCACGTGATGAGCCCCTGACGCACCGTCAGGAACAGGCCCGCATTTGCCAGCTCCCCGGAAAGCCACGTGTACGGGTCGTCGATCGGCTCCTCGATCAGCATTTGCCAGAGGTAGGAGCCGCTCCCGACGAGCACGACGTAGGTCTTCCACGTCTCGATGTCGTCAACGTCCACGTAGGTCTCGGGGATCCCCCACCCCCACGAGTCCGGGTAGGTGTCCCAGGTGCTCGCCACGTAGGCCCCGGAGATGAGCAACCGCCGCACGATGTCGAGCGGGTGGCCCTCCAGGTAGGCGATTTCATCCACGATGGAGCCGGCAGCGGCATCGGAAACCGCGAAGCCGAGTGAGCCCGAGCCGCACCCGGTGAAGTCGCTCCCGCTTGTC
Organism: Gemmatimonadota bacterium; assembly: GCA_037975505.1. Classification (GTDB taxonomy): domain Bacteria; phylum Gemmatimonadota; class Gemmatimonadetes; order Gemmatimonadales; family Gemmatimonadaceae; genus Pseudogemmatithrix. The sequence goes on from JBANGJ010000053.1 coordinate 2,256, forward strand.
CCGGTGGCGATCAGGTAGTAGGGATCATCGCCGCTCGCCGGGGTCACCTTGACGCCGTAACTGCCGCCGGTCTCGCGCTGGAACCCGGTGACGCTGTCCACGTCCAGCGTCGTATCCCCCGCGGTGTAGTCGACGGCCACCTCCGTCGACGCCCCCACGCCGTAGAAGAGCGGCAGTTGCGCTGCGGTGCGAGTGAGGCGCGACCCCAGAAGCGCAAGCGCCGAGTCACACACCAGCTCCCACGCCGGATCGGCCCCGCGCACGCCGATCACCCGGCCGATCGCGATGATCTCGAAATCGGCGCGCGCCCAGCCGACAAAGCCCATCTCGAGCACCACCGACGTGCCGCGCGTGAGTGTCCCGACAAGGGTAGTGATGTCGCCCGCCAGCGGCAGCGTGAACCCCCCGAGCGTCGAGCTCCACGACGCCGGCGACAGCCGCGGGCCCTCCAGAGTGGGCGGTCCGGCGATCAGTATCTCGTCTGCGTACCCGGCCGCCGACGCGATCGAGTAGGGCCCGCCGTACGGCTCGCTCTGGAGCGGGACCGCGTGCAGCCGGTAGATCGGCTGAATCGAGCCCTGCGCGAGCTCGGTCA
>JBANGJ010000059.1:0-6440 GCA_037975505.1 Gemmatimonadota bacterium
TCACTGACACTGCCGTTCCTGCCGCTGACGGCAGGGCAGATCCTGCTGAACAACTTCCTCTCCGACGTGCCCGCCGTCGGGATCGCCGACGACACGGTGGACCCGGAGCGGTTGGCCTGGCCCGAGCGCTGGGACATCCGCGCGGTCGCGCGGTACATGGTCGTGTTCGGCGCCATCAGCTCGCTCTTCGACGGGGTCACCTTCCTCGTCCTGCGGCGCGGCTTCGCGGCGGGGCCTGCGCTGTTCCGCTCCGGCTGGTTCGTGGAGTCCCTGCTGACCGAGCTCGCCGTGGCGCTGATCGTCCGGACGCGACGTCCGTTCTACCGGAGTCGACCGGGGCGGCTGCTGCTCTGGTCCACGGTGGTGCTGATCCCGGTCGCCTTCGCCTTGCCGTTTCTGCCCGCCGCCCGATTCGTCGGGCTCGTGCCGCTCCCGCCGGTGCTCGCGGTCGCGATCGCGGGCATTACCCTCGGGTACGTCGCTGCGACGGAGGTGGCGAAGCGCTGGTATTACCGGCCGGTGTCGTCTCGGGGGGTGGCGCCCACTCTCAGCGGTCCGACGGCCGCACCGGATCGAGGATCAGGTCCGCCGCGAGCCACAGGGTCCGCGTGAACGGATAGGTCACGACCGGCGACAGCAGCATGGCCCCGACGGCGACCCGTTGGACGGTCTGCCACGGCACGTCGGGCCAGACCGCTACCAGCCAAACGCCGAGGCCTCCGGCGAACAGCACCTCGGCGATGATCAGGTTCACCAGGTAGGCGCCGACGAAGTGGTCGGGGGTGCCGCGGTCCAGCTTGAGCCCGCAGGCCGGGCAGCGCGGCCGCAACCGCATCCAGTGCGAGAAGAGCCCGTGGGCGCCGCACTCCGGGCAGCCCAGCGTGCAGGCGGCGGCGAGGCGGCGCACGGCGGAGCGGGGGGCGATGCGCGTATCCATCGCGGGAACGTACATTGCGACATGCCCGGTCGACACCATCTCTATGTTCCGGGGCCGACGAACGTCCCCGATCGCATCCTCCGCGCGATGCACCGCGCCCAGGAGGATCACCGCTCCGCGACCTTCCCGGCGCTGACGCACGGCCTCCTCGCCGACCTCAAGCCGGTCTTCGGGGCCGAAGACGGGCGGCCGTTCATCTTCGCCAGCACGGGGACGGGGATGTGGGAGGCGGCGCTCACCAACACGCTGCGCCCCGGGGACCGCCTGCTCGCGGCCCGCTTCGGCCAGTTCTCGCACCTCTTCATCGACACGGCGGAACGGCTCGGCTTCCACGTCGAGGTCATCGACCTCGAGTGGGGCGAGGCGCTCGACCCCTCGGTGGTGGAGGAACGGCTCTCCGCGGATGCGTCGCACGACATCAAGGCGGTGCTGCTCGTCCACAACGAGACGGCCACCGGCGTGACCAACGACGTCGCCGGCATCCGCGCGGCGATGGACGCCGCCAGTCACCCGGCGCTGCTCCTCGTCGACGGCGTCAGTTCCATCGGTTCGTTGGAGTTCAAGTTCGACGCCTGGGGCGTGGATGTGGCCATCTGCGGCTCCCAGAAGGGGTTCATGATGCCGGCCGGCCTCGGGATGCTCTGCGTCTCGCCGCAGGCGCTGTCGCGCATCGAGACGGCGGGGTTCCCCCGCGCGTACTTCGACCTGCGGCCGCAGCTCCTGCACAACGATCAGGGCTACTTTCCGTACACCCCGGCGCTGGCGCACCTCTACGGCCTCCGGGAGGCGCTGGATATGATCGCCGAGGAGGGGATGTCCGCGATCGCCGCCCGGCACGCGCGCCTGGCCGAGGGGGTCCGCCGCGCGGTGGCCGCCTGGGGACTCCGCTTCTGCGCGCGCGACCCGGAACGGCGATCGAACACCGTGACCGCCATCGTCGTGCCCGAGGGCGCCGATGCGCGTCGGGTGATCGAGGCCGCGGCGGCCCGCTGGGACCTCGCGCTCGGCTCGGGGCTCGGGCGGCTCAATGGGAAGGTGTTCCGCATCGGGCACCTCGGCGATCTCAACCCGCTGATGCTCCTGGCCGCGATCGGCGGCGCCGAGCTCGCGCTGCAGGATGCGGGGATCCCGGTGACGCCCGGGAGTGGCGTCGCCGCCGCGCAACGCTGGTACCACGAGTCGGCGTGACGGCGCGACCACGCGTCGTCGTCACCCGCCGCCTGCCGGCCGCGGTGGAGGCGGCCCTCGCGGAGCGCTTCGAGGTCGTCGTGAACTCCGACGACGCGCCGTACACCGCGCAGAGGCTCGTCGAGGCGATGCGGGGCGCTGATGCCCTCGTGCCGACCGTCACCGACCGGCTCGACGCCGCGGTCCTCGCCGCCGGCGTGGGACGTTGCCGCCTCATCGCCAACTTCGGCGTCGGGGTGAATCACATCGACCTCGCCGCGGCGGCGACGGCGGGCCTCATCGTCACGAACACGCCCGACGTGCTCACGGACGACACGGCCGATCTCGCCATCCTGCTGATGCTCGCGGTGCTCCGCGGCGCCGGGGCGGGGGAGCGGCGCCTGCGGAGCGGGACGTGGTCGGGCTGGGGGCCGGTGCGGGACCTCGGGCATCGGCTCACCGGTCGGACGCTCGGCATCGTCGGCTACGGCCGGATCGGCCAGGCGGTCGCCCGTCGGGCGTTGCACGGCTTCGGCATGCGGGTGCTCGCCTGGAGTCGCACGGCTCCCGCGGTGCCCCCGGTCGCCGGGGTTGAATGGGTGGACACACTGGACGCCCTCCTCCCGCTGGTGGACGTCTGTTCGCTGCACTGTCCGGGCGGCGCGGCCACGCGACACCTCCTCGATCGACGGCGGCTCGGGCTCCTCCGGCCGGAGGCCATCCTGGTGAATACGGCGCGCGGCGACGTGGTGGACGAGGCGGCCTTGGTCGACGCGCTCGAGGGCGGGCGGCTTCGGGGCGCGGGGCTCGACGTCTACGAGCACGAACCCGCGGTCCATCCCGGGCTCCTGCAGCGCGAGGACGTCGTGCTACTCCCGCACCTCGGCAGCGCCACGGTCGAGTCGCGCACGGCGATGGGGATGCGCGTCGTGGAGAACCTGACGGCGTACTTCGCGGGTACCACGCCGAGGGACGTGGTCCGTTGAGGTTTGGTCGGCGCGCTTGCTCCGTGCGCCCTGCTCCCTAGCTTTCCTCGAGTTCACCCCCCACCGAGTCCACTGATGACGACCTACACGCACGCGCGCGTTCCCGCGAAGGGCGAGCGCATCGAAGCCTCCGGCGGCGACTTCCGCGTCCCCGACCAGCCCATCATCCCGTTCATCGAGGGGGACGGCACCGGTCCTGACATCTGGCGCGCCAGCGTCCGCGTCTTCGACGCGGCGGTGGAGCGCGCCTACGGCGGCGCCAAGCGGATCCACTGGATGGAGGTGCTGGCCGGCGAGAAGGCGCACCAGACCACCGGCGAGTGGATGCCGCAGGAGACGCTCGAGGCGGTCCGCGAGTTCAAGGTCGCCATCAAGGGCCCCCTGACGACTCCGGTCGGGGGCGGCATCCGTTCGCTGAACGTCGCCCTGCGCCAGGAGCTCGACCTCTACGCCTGCATCCGCCCGGTGCGGTACTTCGAGGGCGTCGGCGCCCCGGTGAAGCAGCCCGGCAAGGTCGATATGGTCATCTTCCGGGAGAACATCGAGGACGTCTACTCGGGCATCGAGTTCCGGGCGGGGACGCCCGAGGCCGAGAAGCTCCGCCGGTTCATCGAGATCGAGTTCGGGAAGAAGATCCGCCCCGAGTCGGCAATCGGCATCAAGCCGATGTCCGCCTTCGGCTCCAAGCGGCTCATCGAGATGGCCATCCGGTACGCCCTCAAGCAGGGCCGGTCGTCCGTCACGATGATGCACAAGGGGAACATCATGAAGTTCACCGAGGGGGGCTTCCGCGACTGGGGGTACGAGCTCGCCAAGGAGAAGTTCGCCGGAAGCGTGATCGCCGAGGGGGACCTCCAGGGCGCCGCCCCGGCCGGGAGCATCGTCCTGAAGGACCGGATCGCCGATTCGATGTTCCAGCAGATCCTGCTCCGGCCGGAAGAGTACTCGGTTGTCGCGTGCCCGAACCTGAACGGCGACTACATCTCCGACGCGTTGGCCGCCGAGGTCGGCGGGCTCGGCATCGCGCCGGGCGGGAACGTCGGGGACGAGGCGGCGGTCTTCGAGGCCACGCACGGCACGGCCCCCAAGTACGCCGGGCTCGACAAGATCAACCCGGGGTCGGTCATCCTCTCGGGCGTGATGATGCTCGAGCACATGGGGTGGAACGACGCCGCCAAGCTGATCATCACGGGGCTCGAGCGCGCGATCGCCGCCAAGACGGTGACGTATGACTTGGCGCGTCAGATGTCGGGCGCGACGGAGGTGTCCACCTCCGGCTTCGGCGACGCCATCATCAAGGGGATGGCGTGATGTCGATCGCCTTCGAGGTGCGCGCGGGCGATCCGGCGCGGATCGCCACGCCGCTGCTCGCCGTGCTGCTCCCGGCCGATGCGGCCTGGCCGCGCGCGCTGGCCGCGCTCGACCGCCGGTACGGCGGCGCGCTCTCGCGCGCGCTGGCCCGGAAGGACTTTCAGGGGGGGAAGGATGAGACGCTCCTCCTCTTCGCACCGGGTGCCGGCCCGGAGCGCGTGTTGCTCGTGGGGATGGGGGCCGCGGAACGAGTCGCTGGTGTGACGCGTGCGGCCGCGCTCGCGGGCCGTCGCGCGAACGCGATGGGCGTCGGGGCCATGCACCTCTGGGCCGCGGATCTGACCGGGGCGGCCCTCGAGGGCGCCGTCGTCGGCGCCTCGCTTGGCAGCTGGGAGTTCAAGGAACTGCAGGCCCAGCCCCCCGTCGCCAAGCGGCGGAAAGCGCTCGCCCGTGTGACCTGCGTGGTCCCGAGCGCGGCGGGGGCCAAGGCGGCGCTCGCGGCCGGCATCGCGGTGGCGGAGGGTCAGCGGATCGCCCGGCGCCTCGCGATGCTCCCGGGCAACATCTGCACGCCGGAGTACCTCGCCCGTGCGGCACGGGACATCGCCCGACGCCACCGGCTTGGGGTGAAGGTGTACGGGCGTCGCGAGATGACGCGGATGAAGATGGGCTCGTTCCTCGCCGTGGCGCAGGGGACGACCCAGGATCCGAAGCTCATCGTCCTCGAGTACCGCGGTGGCCGTCGGGGCGAGGCCCCCGTGGCCCTCGTCGGCAAGGGGCTCTGCTTCGACACCGGTGGCGTCTCGATCAAGCCGGCCCCGGGGATGGAGCTCATGAAGTTCGATATGTCGGGGGCGGCGGGGGTGCTCGGGGCCATGGAGGCCATCGCGCGGCTCAAGCTGAAGGTGAACGTCGTCGGGTTGGTCGGTGCCACGACGAACGTCGTCGACGGCGATGCCGTGCGCCCCGGCGACGTGGTGCGCGCCAGCAATGGCAAGACCATCGAGATCCAGAATACCGACGCCGAGGGGCGGTTGGTGCTCGCCGATGTGCTGGTGCACGCGAAACGCTTCAAGCCGCAGGCCGTCGTCGACGCCGCGACCCTCACGGGCGCGGTGGTCATCGCGCTCGGCAACGTCACGACCGGGGTGATGGGCAACGACCAGTCGGTGGTCGATGAGGTGCTCGCGGCCGCCGGGCGCGGCGGGGAGCGGGCGTGGCAGCTCCCGCTCTTCGAGGAGTACAAGGACCTCCTCAAGTCCGATTGTGCGGACCTCCGCAACATCGGCGGCCGCAGCGCCGGGACGATCACGGCGGGGCTCTTCCTCGCGGAGTTCGCGGAGGGGATGCCCTGGGTGCACCTCGACGTGGCGGGCACGGCCTACTCAGAGACCGACCTGGGAATCATCCCCAAGGGGCCGACGGGGACGCCGGTGCGGACCTTCGTGGAGTTCGTCCGGGGGCGCGCCCGCTGAGCCTTCGACGGGCGCTCCTCCGCGCGGCGGCGCTCGCCGCGTGCGTCGCCGGTCCCGCGCTGGCGCAGGCGACGGCGAAGCCGATCGCACCCCCGCCGGCCACGGCGATCCCGGATTCCGCAGTGCGCGGGGTCCGGGATTCCGTGTACGTGGACACCATCAAGGCGCCTCTGGCCGTCGCGCATCGACCAGGGGCGCCGGAGATCCGGGGGCGTCGCTACATCTGGGATCGTGAGGCCATCTTCGCCGACGGCGCGGTGACGCTGCCTGACCTTCTCGCCACCGTTCCGGGCGTCACCGTGTTCACGGCGGGCTTCATCGCCGCCCCGACCGCCACGGCCTGGTTCGGCGCGCCGGGGCGGGTGCGAGTGTATCTCGACGGGGTCGAGCTCGATGACCTCGACCCACGCACCGGCGGGGTGCAGGACCTGGGGACGATTCCTATCTGGGCACTCGAGGAGGTCGCCGTTGAGCGGGCGGCCACGGAGCTGCGCGTGCACCTGCGCTCGTGGCGTGTGCGCGTGACCACGCCGGAGACGCGCACCGACATCCTCACCGGCTCCG
>JBANGJ010000077.1:0-2651 GCA_037975505.1 Gemmatimonadota bacterium
ACCGCCGCCGACACGAGCACCACCAAGTTCGTCGTCGACGGCATCACCGTCATCCATCGGCGCACCACCACCGACCTCTTCGTCGCCAATCTCTACCTGCTGGGCGGGGTGAGTCTCGCGACCGAGGCCACCGCGGGGCTCGAGCCGATGCTCCTCGAAGTCTCCGAACGCGGCACCACCAAGTATCCCGGCGAGCGGCTGCGCCGGGCGATGGCGCGCACCGGGAGTGCCATCGGCATCGTGCCGCACGAGGACTACACCGTCTTCGGGCTCCGCACCACGACCGATCGCGTGGACTCCACCTGGAGCATCTATGCCGACCGGTTGATGCATCCCACGCTCACCGAGGCCGACGTGGCCTTCGTGCGCGAGCAGCGGGTGGCTGCGCTGGCGCAGCGCGCGGACGACCCCGATGCGCTCCTCGACTACCTCGCCGACAGCGTCGCCTTCGCCGGGCACCACTACGGGTACTCCCCCGTGGGGACCGAGCCGTCGGTGTCGGCGATCACCGCGGCGCAGCTCCGTGAGTTCCACCGCACGCAGATGGTGACCTCGCGCATGCTGCTCGTGGTGGTGGGGAACGTCACCCGCGCGCGGCTCGAGGGGCTGGTGCACCGCACTCTCGGCACACTGCCCGCCGGCAGCTACCGCTGGACGGCGCCGGAGCCCATCGGGGCGCTGAGCGGCTCGGGGGTGCACCTGGTGGGCCAGCGGCTCCCCACCAATTACATCCTCGGCTGGTGGAGCGGCCCGCCCGCCGCGTCGGAGGACGTCCCCGCCCTGCGGATCGCGACGGCCATCCTCTCGGGGCGGCTCTTCGCCGAGGTGCGGTCCAAGCGGAACCTCACCTATGCGGTGGAGGCGCGTTTCCGGGACCGGGCCCTCGTCTCGGGGGGGCTCTACGTGACCACCACGCGGCCGGAGGAGACCCTGCGGGTGATGCGGGACGAGCTCCGGAACCTGCAGACGTACACCATCAAGACCGAGGCCCTCGCGCCCCTGATCCAGCAGTTCATCACGGAGTATTTCCTGGACAACGAGACCTCGGGGGCGCAGGCCGACTTCCTGGCCCGGGCCGAGCTCTATCGGGGGGATTTCCGCGCCGGGGACCGGTTCGTGGCCGAGTTGCGGGGGGTGACCGGGGAGCAGGTGCGCCGGGTGGCCCAGCAGTGGATGACCCGGATGCGGTTCACCTACATCGGGAACCCGGCGCAGGTGAACCGGTTCACGCTGCTGGGGTTCTAGACGGGGGCTGATCGGGACCATGGGTCTCGTTCGGACCCTGTCCAAGGGGCGGCTGGACGGGAACCCTCGGCGGGTGCCCCCCGTTCCCCTTTACGCACCACGGTGCTTGTGAATATTTTCACAACGTGGGCGGGCAACCGTCCCACTGCACAAAACCCCTCAGTTTCGGCCTCGGAGGCCACCTCTACAATGCAGCTCAAGAATGTGGCGCTCATCGTGAGCGCGTTCGTCCTCGCCGCCTGCGGCGGCAAGACCGAGGAGGCGGCTCCGGCTGCTGACTCCACCGCGCCCGCCGCCGCGGCGCCCGCCGCTGAGGCCGCGGCCGCTCCGGCCGCCGTCACCGGCACCACGCACGAAGTCCAGATGATCGGCGACGCGAAGGGCTACCGCTTCGAGCCGGCCAACATCACCGTCAAGACCGGCGACGCCATCAAGTTCGTGTTCGTCTCCGGCGGCCCGCACAACGTCGCGTTCGACGGCACCACCCTCTCGGCCGACGTCAAGAAGCAGCTCGATGCGAACTTCTCGGGCAAGATGGCCGAGCTCTCGTCCAACATGCTCCTCAACGCCGGCGAGTCGGTCACCGTCTCGTTCGCGAACATCCCGGCCGGCGCGTACGCCTTCAACTGCACGCCGCACCTCGCGATGGGCATGAAGGGCGTCGTCACCGTCCAGTAAGTCGCACCGCGCCGGCGCACACGCGCCGTGCACGAGGCTGACGGGTGGCGGGGGAATCTCCCCCGCCACCCGTTTCCTTTTCCCCCCGCGCTCGCGAGCTTCCCCCCATGGGACTCGATGGACAATGGGCTGACACCCTCCTCGCCGCGGAGCAGCTCCACCTGCTCAAGCTCTCCGCGTGGGCCGCGCTGAGCATCGTGGTCGGCACCGCCCTCGTCACCGCGCTCCGCGTGCGGCGCGTGGACTCGCCGCTGGTCACCCACTTCGCGATCCAGTGCGCCACCTGGGGCCTCGTGGACCTCGCCATCGTCCTCTGGGCGCGCCGCGGCCTCGCCCTGCGCGACCTCGCGGGCGCCGTGGCCCTCGACCGCTTCCTCTGGCTCAACATCGGCCTCGACCTCGGCTACGTGCTGGCCGGCGCCACGCTCGCGCTGCTGGGGTGGCGCCTGGGCCGACGGCTCGGGCTGGTGGGCGCGGGACTCGGCGTGGTGGTACAGGGACTCGCGCTCACGCTGCTCGACCTGCAACTCAGCGCACAGGTCCTGCGTTAGTGCGAGCGTGCGCCGTGCAGTCGCCCCGCCCCGCCGCTAGCTTCCTCCCATCGTGACCACCGGCTACTCCGACCGCCTGAACCACGCCTTCGCCTACGCGGCCAAGCATCACGACCGCCAGGTGCGGAAGGGCACGCGCGCGCCGTACCTCACGCAGCCGGCCAACGTCGCCGTGAT
>JBANGJ010000094.1:0-7631 GCA_037975505.1 Gemmatimonadota bacterium
TCGAGGACCCCTCGCTCTATCTGGCGCTCGACCTCGTGCATGACGGGGCGCAGCGGCGGCGCATCATCGTGTGGACCACCACGCCGTGGACGCTGGTCTCCAACGTCGCGCTCGCGGTGCACCCGGAGCTGACGTACGTGGAGCTCCGCAAGACCACGGGCGCCGACTGGACGATCGTCCTGGCGGAAGCCCGTGCCGCGGCCGTGCTCGGCGCGGACTATGCGGAGCGCTGGGAGGTCGTCGCGACGATGCCGGGGGCGGCGCTGGTGGGGATGCGCTATCGCCGGCCGCTCGACTGGGTGGACTACCCGGCGGAGGGCGCGCACGAGGTGATCGTGGGCGAGACGTTCGTCTCGGCGGAGGACGGTTCCGGCGTGGTGCATATGGCGCCGGCGTTCGGGGCGGACGACTACGCGGCGGGGCAGCGTCACGGGCTCGCCTTCGTGAACCCGGTGGACGCCCGCGGGCGGTTCCCCGAGGGGATGCCGCGCGTGGCGGGGCAGTTCGTGAAGGAGGCCGACGCGGCCATCATCGAGGAGCTGCAGGCGCGCGACCAAGTGTGGAAGTCGCAGCGGTTCACGCACAGCTATCCGCACTGCTGGCGCTGCGGGACGCCGCTGCTGTACTACGCGCGGTCGAGCTGGTTCGTGCGCACCACGGCCTACCGGGACCAGATGCTCACGCGGAACGCCGACGTGCGCTGGCACCCGCCGGAGGTGGGCGCCGGGCGCTTCGGCAGCTGGCTCGAGAACAACATCGACTGGGCCATCTCGCGCGACCGCTTCTGGGGGACCCCGCTCCCGGTCTGGGTCAACGATGCCGATCCCGCCGAGGTCGAGGTGATCGGCTCGTACGCGCAGCTGGCCGAGCGCATCGGTCGCGCGTTGCCCGCCGACTTCGATCCGCACAAGCCGCACATCGACGCCTACACCTGGCCCGCCGCGAGCGGGACGGGCACGATGCGCCGCGTCCCCGAGGTGATCGACACCTGGTTCGATTCCGGGGCGATGTCGTTCGCGCAGTGGGGCTACCCGCACCAGCCGGGGAGCGCGGCGCAGGTGGCGCGCTACTTCCCGGCGGACTTCATCGCGGAGGGGGTGGACCAGACGCGCGGTTGGTTCTACTCGCTGCTCGCGATCGCGACCGGGCTGGGGGACGCGTTGCCGAACAACGGCCCGGGCGTGGCGACGCGCGGGGCGGGGGAACTCCCCGGCGCGGCGAGTCACGCCGCCCCGTATCGCGCGGTCGTCGTCAACGATCTCGTGCTCGACGCTAACGGCCAGAAGATGTCCAAGTCGCGCGGCAACACCGTGGACCCGCAGGCGGTGATGCAACGGCACGGCGCCGATGCGGTGCGACTCTTCCTGGTGGCGAGCTCGCAGGTCTGGGTGCCGCGTCGCTTCGACGAGTCGGTGATCCGGGAGACGGCGGGGCGGTTCCTCGTGACGTTGCGGAACGTGTACTCGGGGATCTTCGCGCAGTACGCCAACTTCGGCTGGGCGCCGTCCGCGGCGGACCCGGCGCCGGCCGAGCGGCCGGTGCTCGACCGCTGGGTCCTCTCGCGACTCGCCGCGGTGGAGGCCGAGGTGGACGGCCTGTTGCTCGCGTTCGATGCGACGGCGGCCGCGCGGGCGCTGATGGAGTTCGTCACGGAGGACGTGGCCAACTGGTACGTGCGCCTCTCGCGCGCCCGCTTCTACGAGGTGGAGGGCGCCGACCACCGCGCGGCCTTCGCGACGTTGCACGAGGTGCTGGCCGTGACGGTGCGCCTGCTGGCGCCCTTCGCGCCGTTCGTGAGCGACTGGATCCACCGCGAGCTGACCGGTGGCTCGGTGCACTTGGCGCCGTTCCGCCGCTCGGCGGGCGTCGCGCGGGACGAAGGGCTCGAACGGGCGATGGCGGCGGCGCGCACGCTCGCCGCGCTCGGGCGTGCGGCGCGCGAATCGGCGGGCCTCAAGGTCCGCCAGCCGCTCGGCGCCCTCACCTGCGTCGCGCCGGGCATCGTACCCGCCTGGCACGCGATGATCGCGCCGCTCGTCGCGGCCGAGCTCAACATCAAGCAGGTCACCTTCGCCGACTCGGCGGCCGACTGGGTGCGGCTCGAGGGCAAGGTCAACTTCCCCGTGCTCGGCAAGGTCGTCGGTCCTGCGATGAAGGCCACCAAGCCCATCGTCGAGGGGCTCGAGCAGGAAGCGCTGCGGACGATCGAGCAGGGCGGCACGGTGACGGTCGAGGTGCCCGGGCACGGCCCGCTGGCGCTCGATGCGTCGCGCGTGACCATCACGGCGCGGGCCGCGACGGCGCTCGTCGTGCAGCAGGGCGAGGGGATGTCCGTCGCCCTCGACCCGACGGTGACGCCGGCCCTGCGGGCGGAGGGCATCGCGCGCGAGATCGTCAGTCGCGTGCAGCGGCTCCGCAAGGAGTCCGGGCTCGCGGTGAGCGACCGGATTCGGCTCGCGGTCGCCGCCCCCGCGGCGGTGCAGGAGGCCGTGCGGACGCACGGCGAGTGGATCGCAGGTGAAGTGTTGGCCCGGGCGTGCGTCATCGGTGACGCCCTCCCCGATTCCCCCGCGTGGCCCGCGGTCGCCGAGGTGGACCTCGACGGCGCGACGGCCCGCATCGCCCTCATCCAGGACTGAACCATGGCGACCCCGACCCCCGGCGGCGACAAGAAGTTCAAGCCCTTCCCGAAGAAGCAGATCACGTACTTCGAGAAGCGGTTGATGGAGGAACGGAAGCGCGTGCTCAAGGACCTCGGGTACTACGACGAGACCTTCGGCAACACGCCGCAGGGAGCGGAGGGCGGGGCCTACTCGTTCCACATGGCGGACCAGGGGACGGACGCGATGGAGCGGGAGAAGGCGTTCCTGTTCGCCTCGAAGGAAGGTCGGTTCCTCTGGCACGTGGATCAGGCGCTGCGGCGACTGTACCGCACGCCGGACGAGTTCGGGATGTGCCACAACTGCGGGGGCGAGGTCGGCTTCGATCGGCTCGACGCGCTGCCACACGCCCGGTACTGCATCGATTGCAAGCAGCGGGAGGAAGATGGGAAGAAGTGATCCGGGGGGCATGGCCCCCACGCGGTTCCTCGGCATCGCCGCGGGAATCGTCGCCCTCGACTACTGGACCAAGGCGATCGCCGTTGAGCGGCTCGCGCCGGCGTACGTCCCGCACCCCCTCTGGGGGGAGGGTGTCCGCCTGACGCTCGTGTACAATCCCGGGGCGGCCTTCGGGCTGCACCTCGGCCCGTGGTCGCGCTGGATCTTCATGGCGCTGACCATCGTGGCGGTGATCACCATGTGGCGCTTCTATCGCGGGAGCGAGCCAGCGGCCCGCGCCCGTGTGTGGGCGCTCTGTCTCGTCACGGGGGGGGCGCTCGGGAACCTCATCGACCGCATCCGGTCCGCGCGGGGTGTGGTGGACTTCCTCGACGTCGGCGTGGGGGCATGGCGCTGGCCCACGTTCAACGTGGCGGACATCGCGGTGAGCACGGGTGCCATCCTGCTCGCCCTCGTGCTCTGGCGCGAGGAGGAGGAGCGTGTGGCGCCCGCGGAGCCCACGTCACCCACGTGAGCGGCGCCGGCGCCACGCCGCTCGCGCCGGGGGCGTATGCCTTCGCGGCGGAGGTCGATGGAGAGCGCCTCGACCTCGCGGTGGCGCGATGGACCGGGCGGTCGCGCACCCAGGCCGCGACGCTGATCGCGACCGGACAGGTGCTGGTCGACGGGCGCGCCGAGAAGGCGAGCTGGCGGTTGGCGCCGGGGATGCAGGTGGCGGTGACCATCCCTGTGCCGCCAGGACGTGATGTCCTCCCTGAGGCGATCCCGTTGCGCGTCGTCCTCGAGGACGACGACCTCATCGTCGTGGACAAGCCCGCGGGCATGGTCGTGCATCCGGCGCCCGGCAACTGGACGGGGACGCTGGTGAACGCGCTGCTGGGCCGCGGGCAGGGACTCGCGCCGGGCGGCGGTCCCGACCGGGCGGGCCTCGTGCACCGGTTGGATAAGGAGACGTCGGGACTCCTGCTCGTCGCCAAGACCGACCGGGCGCACCGCGCCCTCAGCGCGGCCCTCGCGGCCCGCACCATCACGCGCCGGTACGCGGCGCTCGCGTGGGGGCATCTCGACGCCGACCGCGTCACCGTGGATCGTCCACTCGGGCGCGATCCCAACGACCGTACGCGCGTGGCTATCGTGCCGACGGGCCGGAGTGCCCGGACGGACTTCACGCGACTCGCGCGCTTCGATGCCGTGGACCTCCTCCGCGCGCACCTGCACACCGGACGGACGCACCAGATCCGTGTCCACCTTGCGGCGATCGGGCATCCTGTGGTGGGCGATGACACGTACGGTGGTGGCGGGGGGCGCCGGCTCGTCGGCCTGCCGCCTAAGCGGCACTTCCTCCACGCGGCGTGGCTCATCTTCCCGCATCCGGTGACTGGGACGCGCGTCGAGGTCCGTTCGCCGTTGCCCGAGGACCTGCGGCACTGCCTCGCGACCGTCGGTGAGGGGGCGGAATGGTTTGCCCACCCCGACCCCTTGGACTACCTTGGCTTCTATGGCGGCGACGGCGCTGGTCTGTGACGACGCGGCCTTCGTGCGCGACCTGATCGGCGACGTGCTCGAGGGAGCGGGAATCTCGGTCGTCGCGCAGGTGGGCACCGCGGAGGCGGCGGTGACGGCGGCGGCCCGGTTCACGCCCGATGTCATCTTGCTCGACCTCGTGTTGCCCGATCGCTCCGGACTCGAGGCGTTGGACGCCATCCTGCAGGCGCGGCCTGAGGCGTGTGTGATCGTCTGCACGGCGCTCGGTGAGCGCGGCGTCACGGCGGAGGCGTTGCGACGGGGCGCGCGGGAAGTCGTGGTCAAGCCGGTGGCGCCGGTGCGCGTGCTCGAGGCCGTGCGGCGGGCGTTGGCATGAGGCTCGCCACGCCGGCCGAGGCGGCCATCCTTCGGGGGTTCGCCGCGCGCGTGGATGCGGAGGACGCGGACGCGCTGAACAACGTGGGGGTCCTGCTGGTACAGCGAGGGCTCGTCGCGGACGGCGTGGCGGCCCTCGTGGCGGCGCGGCTCCGGGATCCGATGCTGGTGGTGGCGCAACGGAACCTCGAGGTCGCCCTCGCCCGTGGTGGGGCCGTGTCCGCGCAGGGCGAGGCGCTTCGAGCGGAGGCCTTCGCCCACCCCGAGCGCCGCGAGGCGTGGCTCACGCTGGCGCGCTGGCACGCGGCGCTCGGGCACGAGGCGGAGGCGCTCGAGGCGGCCGATTCGCTGCTGGCCCTCGACCCGGCGGACGCAACGGCCACGGCGCTCGCGATCGGCGTGCTGCTCGAGGCCGGACGCCCGGAGGACGCGGCGCTGCGGGCCGAGGCCGCGATCGACCGGGAGCCCACCGTCGCGCGCTGGCGGTGTCTGCTCGCCGAGGCGCGGTACCACGTCGGGCGATACACGGAGGCGCTGCAGGCGGGTCAGGATGCGCTGCGGTGCGACCCGGATGCCGCGGACGCGCACCTGCTGCTCGCCTATGTGCTCGGCGACCTCGGGCGGGGGGACGAGGCGCATCGGGCGTTCCAGTCGGCGGTGCTCCTCAGAGCGGCCATCGGCCGCGGGGACGCGAATCGCGCGCTCGACGAATACGACCCGCGCCGGTTCGAGGCGCTGGCGCCCGGCCGACAGTCCCAGCGTCGGTCCGGCGCGATGCTCGTGGCCCCCGATGCCGTGCCGGCCGCGCACCTGATCGGCGTAGCGGCTCGCGCGCTCGGCCACGGCGGAGCGGCCGCGGCCGCGTTTCATCAGGTGCTCGAGACGGACGGGTCGCCGCAGAGCGCCGAGGCGCTCGCGGAACTCGCCCTCGACGCCGGGGATGCCGAGGCGGCCTTCCGCCGATACGACGCGCTCTGCGAGGCGCAGACGGATCGGGTGGCGTGGTGGAACGGCCGCGGGGTGGCGCTGCAACAGCTCGGACGGTTGGTTGAGGCGGAGTCGAGTTATCGACGCGCGCTCAGCGGCGATGCGACGGACCTCTCGGCGACGAACAACCTCGCCGTCGTGCTGGCCCAGCGCGGGCGGCTGCGCGAGGCGCTGGTCACGCTCCTGGCCGCGGTGGAGGCGGCGCCCAGCTCGGCGCCACTGCGCCTCAACCTCGCCTGCGCACTCGCGATGGGGCCGCATCCGGCGCTGGCGCTGCCGCACTACCGCACGGTGCTGACCACGGATGCGGAGGACGCCGATGCGTGGTACGGGGCGGGCACCGTCCTCGCGCGACTGGACCGCTCCGACGACGCCGTCGCGGCATTCGCCCGCGCCGTGCAGGTCCGCCCGGAGTGCAGGGCCGCGTCCGACGCCCTGGCCCTCGCGCGGGCGCGGGTAGGCCACTCGCCCGAGCCGACGGCGGGGGGGCGGGCCTCCGCGCCGGTCCCTCCCGCCTTCCGGCTGCTCGTCGTGCGCGCGGTGGGGCATCGGTCGCTACCCCTCACCGCGGTGACGCCCGAGCACAGGCCGCCGGTCCCTTTCGCGCCGACGGCTGCCGAGCTGGACGCGCACTTCTCCTCGCTGCAGCGCAACGGCCGCGGAGGGGCGTCCTGATGGCCATCGAAGGACGCCTCGGCGACCTGGGGATCCACGACGTCGTCCAGCTGCTCGATGTGAGTCGGAAGACGGGCACCTTGCACGTCACCTCGGCGGACCGCGGCAACGCGGGCACCGTGCTCTTCGAGGGCGGGCAGGTGGTGGGGGCGCGGATCCGCTCCAATCCGCACCGGTTGGGAGACCTCTTGGTGCGCTCCGGCCGGCTCGGACCGGAGGATCTGGTGCGCGCGGAGGCGGCGCAACGCGCGGGCGACCCGCGTCGGCTCGGCGAGCTCCTCGTGGCGCTCGGCGTGGTCACGGCCACCGAAATTGCGCGTCAGGTGCGGCTGCAAGTCGAGGCCGTGGTCTTCGAACTGATGTCGTGGACCGATGGGTGGTTCCGGTTCGAGGAGGGGCTCGCGGGGGAGTCCCCCGAGGCGGTGCTCCCCATCGCCGTGGAGTCGCTGTTGATGGAGGGCGCGCGTCGAATCGACGAGTGGTCGCGCATCGCGGACGTCGTGCCCTCGCTGGGGATGGTCCCCGTGCTCGCCGAGCCGACCGGGGGGACGTCGCGTCGCCTCGACCTGCGGCCGGCGGAATGGCAGGTGCTCGCGCTCGTCGACGGCGTCACCGACCTGCGCGGCATCGCCGCGGCGGCCGCGATGAGTGAGTTCGAGGTGGCCCGTATCGCCTACGGCCTGCATCACATCGAGGTCATCACGCTCGAGGCACCGCCGCAGGGACACGCCGGAACGGCGTCCGGAGCCGGTGTGGCCGAGTGGATGCGGACCGCGGAGGCGGCGGTGTCGAAGGGGGCGCTCACGGAGGCCATCACCGCGTGGGAGTCGGCCCTCACGGCCGGACCGGACGCCGTACAGTCCGCGCGCATCCACGACGGACTCGATGCGGCGCGTCGCCTTCGGCGCTTCGTCGAGGCGGAGGCAGACGCATGACGGAGACGCCACGCGCGCGTGCCGCCGGGCGCGACCTCGTCTGCCGGATCGTGTTCTGGGGGCCGTCGCGGTCGGGGAAGCAGGCGAACCTCCGGGCGGTGCATGAGGGATCCGT
>JBANGJ010000100.1:0-15463 GCA_037975505.1 Gemmatimonadota bacterium
ATGCGGCGCTCGGCGCCGTCGGCCTTGGTGGCCGTGATCTGGATATCCATAGGACGCAGGAAGTGCGAAGGGTCTCGGGGACAAAGAGCCCCGCCACCGGAGGCCGGCGGCGGGGGGGGAATCCGTACGGCGAAGCTTAAGGGGTGCGCGCGCGCCGGGCCAGCCAGAGCGGCAGGCCCATGGCGACCAGTCCGCCCACCGCGGCCCACGTGTACCCGTACCGCGCTGTGACGGCGATCGGCATCAGCCCGTTGGCGGCGTACAGCACCAGCGGGAGGAGCGCCGGCGCGACCCGGTCGCGCCAGACCGTGGGGGGCACCAGGGCCAGCATCAGCCGGCTGATGAGCACCCCGGTCACGTACCAGCCCACCCAGTTGGAGAGGGGCATCTGGTAGAACCCGCGCCAGAACAGGGTGCCGTGCGTCCAGGCCGGCAGCCATCCGGGCAGGCGGTCCAACTCCCAGGCCCAGTGCACGGGCTTCACGTGCGTCATCTGGACCTCCATCGCGACGTCCCACGCGGTCAGGATCGCGCCGCCCACGAGCGCCCACCGCCACCGCCGGGCCCCGGAGTCGTCCGCGGCCATCGTCCGGGCGCAGATCGCGAGCGACCCATACAGCATGTAGTACCAGGAGATCGGGATGGGATATGGCACGTCGCCCGCAATCCGGTACCCCAGCATCTCGGTGTAGCGGTACGGGCCGAAGGGGAAGCCGATGTTGGTTCCGCCGAGCTCCGAGGAGAGGGCGAGGCCCGACGCGAGGACCATCACCAGCACGGCGCGGCCGGTGCCAATCCGCGGCGCCGAGTGTGCGAGTGCCGCGAGGGTGCCGAGCAGGATGTAGATCTGCCCCGAGTACCGCCAGCCGAGGTCGTACACCTTCTGGAAGTACGGCGAGGCGAGCACCTGCCCCATCTGCGGGCTCGCCGAGGCGGGGTCGTTGAAGGCGACGAGCACCGTCACCATCGCCAGCGTGGAGAAGGTGATCAGCCCCACGTGTGCGGCGAGGAAGCCGTGCGCGGCGCGGTCCAGCCGATGGGTGGAGTCGTTCGTCAGGCGCACAGGGCCATCTCCTCCGGGCGCGAGAGCGTGCGCTCCCCCCACTCGATCACGGGGCCGTCCGCCGGCGGCGGCGCGTCGGACCCACCGCGCCAGACCGTCCAGAGGAGCCCGGCCCGGGCCCACGGCCCCACACGGGCGCGGACGGAGAACGAGTCATACCGATTCTGCTCGATGGCGCCAAGGATCGCGGCGTAGCCGTCGGCACAGGCGTGCGCGCACCGGCGCGCATCGGCCTCCAAGAGCTGGATCCCCGGCGCCGCCGCACGATAGAGCGCTCGGGCGCGGGCGATCTCGTGGCGCATCAGCGCCGCCCACCGCGGGTCGTCCTTCAGCGTCGGATCGTGCAACACGCGCTCGGCGGAGAGCCCGAAGGCCCCCAAGACCTCGTCCGGGAGGTAGCAGCGCCCGCGCCCGGCGTCCTCGCCGACGTCGCGGAGGATGTTCGTGAGCTGCATCGCCACGCCGAGGGTCCGGGCATAGCGCACGGCGCGCGTGCGGACGGCCTCGTCCCCGGTCACGCCGAAGATGTACGTGCACATCGACCCGACCGACGCCGCCACGCCCTCGCAATACCCGGTCAGCTCGCCCCAGGTGGCGTACGCGGTGGGGTGCAGGTCGCAGGCCACGCCGTTCAGGAGCTCCTCGAGCACCTCGGCGGGCACGCCGAAGTCGCGGTACGCGCGCCAGAGCTCGCGGAACACCGGGCCATCCGGCCGACCGGCGAGGGCCTCGGCCACGCCGGCCCGGTACTGGTCCAGTTCCGCGGCCAGTCGCACCGGATCCTGGCCGGCCACGCGGTCGACGATGTCGTCGGCGAGCCGGCAGAAGGCGTACACGGCGAACGCCCCGCGCCGCTTGCGCGCGGGAAGGAAGCCGCTGGCGAGCGCGAAGGTGCGTGCGTAGGTGCGCGTGATCGACTCGCAGTGCTGCGCGTCGGACCGCGCGAGGTCGGCGTCCGTCTCCCGCAGGAAGCCGGGGAGCAGGCTCACGCCGTGGCCTCGATCAGATCGGCCACGATCTTCCCCGAGCTGATGACGCCCGGGAGCCCCGCCCCCGGGTGCGTCCCGGCGCCCGCGAAGTAGAGGTTCGGGATGTCCTCGCTCCGATTGTGCGGCCGGAACCACGCCGACTGCGTGAGGATCGGCTGCACGGAGAAGGCGCTGCCGAGGTGGCTCGAGAGCGTGTCCCGGAAGTGGAGCGGGTCGATCCGGAGCTCGGTCACGATGTGCTTCGAGAGGTTCGGCAGGTACCGCTCCTCGAGGTAGGCCATGATGCGGTCGCGGTAGGGCTGCGCCATCGTGGCCCAGTCCGTCGGCCCGCCGAGGTGGGGCACCGGGGAGAGCACGTAGAACGCGTCGCCGCCCGGCGGCGCCAGCGACGGGTCGGTGGCCGTCGGGCGATGCAGGTAGAGCGAGAAGTCGTCGGCCAGGGTCTTCGTCTGGAAGACCTCCTGCAGCAACCCGCGATAGCGCGGGCCCATGATGATCTCGTGATGCGCGATGTCGGGGTACTGCCGGTCGGTGCCGAAATAGATGACCATCAGGGACATCGAGTACGACATCCGGTCGATCTTCGCGTCCGTGTACGTCCGGCGCCACCGCGGCGCGATGAGATGCTTGTAGGTGAAGGCCACGTCCCCGTTGCTCACCACCGCATCGGCGCGGAGGACCTCCCCGCCGGCGAGCCGCACGCCGTTCGCCCGCCCGGTGCGCTCGTCCACCGTGATCTCCTCCACGCGCGTGGAGAGGCGCAGCTCGCCGCCGAGGTCGCCGAAGAGCCGCACGAACGCCTCGACCAGCTTCCCCGTCCCGCCCATCGCGAACCAGACCCCCCACTTCTGCTCGAGGTGGTGGATGAGCGTGTAGATGGACGTCGTCTCGAAGGGGTTCCCACCCACCAGCAGGGGATGGAAGGAGAAGACCTGCCGCAGTCGGTCGTCCCGGATGTGCTTGTTGGTCAGGCCCGCCACGGAGCGGTCCGCCCGGAGCCGGATGAGGTCGGGAAGCACCTTGACCATATCGAGCAGCGATGTGAACGGCTTGTCGATCAGCCCCATCCCCGTCGCGAAGACGCGCTCCGCCTCGCGCACGAATCGGCGGTAGCCCGCCACGTCGCCGGGGTTCAGGGCCGCGATCTGCCGGATGATCGCCTCTCGGTCCCCGTTGTAGCGGAACACCGTGCCGTCCTCGAACCGGATCTGGTAGAACGGGTCGATTGGGACGATGGAGACGTAGTCGGCGGTCTTCCGACCGGCGGCTGCGAAGACGTCATCGATCAGCCACGGGGCCGTGATGATCGTCGGCCCGCCGTCGAAGGTGAAGCCGTCCTGGGTGTACACATAGGCGCGGCCGCCGGGCTTGTCCCGCTGTTCCACGACGGTGACGTCGTGCCCCTGCGCGCGGAGCCGGATGGCCGCCGCGAGTCCCCCGAATCCGCTGCCGATGACGATGATGCGCATGCCGACTGAACGCTCCTGCCCCGCGGATGGTTGCCGGCCGCGATGCGAGAGGTGGGACTCGAACCCACACGCCTTGCGGCACAGGATCCTAAGTCCTGCGCGTCTACCAATTTCGCCACTCCCGCGCCGTCTCAGTCCCACCACGGCTCTCAGCGCAGCCGCAGGCTCACCACCGTGGTCGCCCCGGCGCCCTCGGGGTTCGGCCGATAGACCAGGAAGCTGATCACCTGGCCACTCCGCACCGCGGCGAGCGCCTGCTGCAGGTCGGCCACGCTCCCGAGCTTCTTCTTGGCCGGGAGCACCTCCGCCAGCACATCCCCCACGCCGAGGCGGGCCTCGGCCGGCCCCCCGGGCTCCACGGCCGTCACCCGGATGCCCCGGTACGCCTCGGGGACGCGGGCCATCTTCGCGAAGTCCGTCGAGACCGGCTCGACGCTCACACCGAGCCGGGCGTTCGTCGCCGGCTCCCGCGTGGCCGGGGCGTCGTCGGTGGCCGCCACGGTCCGCTCGGCACGCGGTACGGCGCCGAGGCGCACCTGGAAGGTCTTGCGGCTGCCGAAGCGCATCGCCTCGACGGTCACGACGTCGCCGGGCTTGTGCCCGCGGATCACGCGCTGGAGCGCGCTCACCCGGTCCACCGGCTTGCCGTCCGCCTTCACGAGCACGTCGCCCGGCTCGATCCCGGCGCGCAGGGCGGGGGACTCCTCACTCGAGAAGCCGCCGACCTTCACCCCGGCGATCGTCTCCAGCCCGGCGGCCGCCGCGTCCTCCGGCGTCACCTCGCTGATCGAGACGCCGATGACCGCGCGCCGGACCTCGCCGTGCGCGATCAGGTCGTCCATCACCTGCTTGGCGAGCGTGATCGGGATGGCGAACCCGTAGCCCGAGTAGTAGCCCGTCTGGCTGGCGATGGCCGAGTTGATGCCCACCACCTCGCCGCGCGCGTTGACGAGCGGCCCGCCCGAGTTGCCCGGGTTGATCGCGGCGTCGGTCTGGATGAAGTCGGCGATGTCGTACTGCGAGCGCTGGAGGCCCGTGAGGGCCCCGCGCCCCTTGGCGCTGACGATGCCCGCCGTCACCGTGAAGTCGAGGCCGAGCGGGTTCCCGATCGCGAGCACCCACTCGCCCACGCGGAGCTGCGCGTCGTCGCCGAAGGTGATCGTCGTCAGGTTGTCGGCCTCCACCTTGAGCACGGCCACGTCCGTGGTGGAGTCACGGCCGACGACCTTGGCGTCGAACACGCGGCGGTCCTGGAGCGCCACCTTGATGCGGTCCGCCCCCTCGACGACGTGGTTGTTGGTGAGGATGTAGCCGTCCCGCGACACGATGAAGCCGGAGCCGCTCGACTCCTGCGTCCGCGGCTGCTGCGGCGCGTCGAATTGCCGGAAGAACTCCTCGAAGCCGGGCGGGACCTGCATCTGCCGGCGAGCCGTGGCGCGGACGTCACGCTCCGCCTGCACCGACACCACGGCCGGCGTGATGTGCTCGGAGATGGTGACGAACGCGTTGCTCGCGTCCGCCAGGGTCCGGACCTGCTCGGCCGTCGGCCGAGGGGCGCCGCCCTGGGCGAAGAGGCGCGACGTCCAATCCATGGACGAAGCGAAGAGAATGCCGCCGGCGAACGCGAGGACGGCGAAGGCGGCGATCTTGGTGCGGGAGATGGCGAGTGGCATGGGCAGAATGTAGGGGACTCCCCTCACTACCGTGAAGGGAGTCCCGAGGTTCCGTCAGGGGGTCAGGCCTTCTGGTCGTCCACGATCTCGTAGTCGGCCTCGACGACGTCATCCTTTCCGGCGCCGGGGCTCGCCGTCGCCCCCTCACCGGCCGCGGCGCCCGCCGCCCCCTGGGCCGCATAGACCGCCTGGCCCGCCGCCGAGAAGGCCTCTGTGAGCTCCGTCAGGGCGGCGTTCACCTCGGCCATGTCCTCGCCGCGGTGCGCCTTCCGGGCGCGCTCCACCGCGCCGTCCAGCCGGGTCTTCACCTCGGCGGGGAGCTTGTCCGCCCACTCCTTCGACTCCTTCTCCACCTGGAACGCCAGGCTGTCCAGCCGGTTGCGCGTCTCGATCTCCTCGCGCTTCCGCTTGTCCTCCACGGCGTTCGCCTCGGCGTCCTTCACCATCCGGTCGATCTCGGCGTCGGAGAGTCCGCTCGAGGCCTCGATCCGGATCTTCTGCTCCTTGCCCGTGGCCTTGTCCTTGGCCGTCACGTGGAGGATGCCGTTGGCATCGATGTCGAACGTCACCTCCACCTGCGGCTGCCCGCGTGGGGCCGGCGGGAGGCCGGTCAGCTGGAACTTGCCGATGGTCTTGTTGTGCAGCGCGAGCTCACGCTCCCCCTGCAGCACGTGGATCTCGACCGTGGTCTGGTTGTCGTCGGCCGTGGAGAAAGTCTCCGACTTCTTGGTCGGGATCGTCGTGTTCCGCGGGATGAGCACCGTCGTCACGCCGCCGAGCGTCTCGATGCCGAGGGAGAGCGGGGTGACGTCGAGGAGGAGCACGTCCTTCTGCTCGCCCGTGAGCACCGCGCCCTGGATCGCCGCGCCCACCGCCACGACCTCATCCGGGTTCACACCGCGGTTCGGCTCCTTCTTGAAGAACTCCTTCACGACCTCCTGGATGCGCGGCATGCGCGTGGAGCCGCCGACGAGGATCACCTCGTCGATGTCCGACGGCTGCAGGCCGGCGTCGCGGAGGGCCTTCTCCATCGGCGGGATCGTGCGCCGCACCAGGTCGTCCACCAGCTGCTCGAACTTGGCGCGCGTGAGCTGGTAGTTCAGGTGCTTCGGCCCGGTCTGGTCGGCCGTGATGAAGGGGAGGTTGATGTCCGTGCTCGTGGTCCCCGAGAGCTCGATCTTCGCCTTCTCCGCCGCCTCCTTGAGGCGCTGGAGGGCCATCGGGTCCTTGGAGAGGTCGATCGCCTGGTCGCGCTTGAACTCGGCCACGAGCCAGTCGATGACCTTCTGGTCGAAATCGTCGCCGCCGAGGTGGGTGTCGCCGTTGGTGGACTTCACCTCGAACTGGCGCGTCCCCTCCACCTCGTAGAGCTCGAGGATGGAGATGTCGTAGGTGCCGCCGCCGAGATCGAAGACGGCGACCTTCTCGTCCGTCGTCTTGTTCTTGTCGAGACCGTAGGCGAGGGCCGCCGCGGTCGGCTCGTTCACGATGCGGAGCACCTCGAGGCCGGCGATCCGGCCGGCGTCCTTGGTGGCCTGGCGCTGCGAGTCGTTGAAGTAGGCGGGGACGGTGACGACCGCCTTGGTGACGCTGTGCCCGAGGTAGTCCTCGGCCGTCTGCTTCATCTTCTGGAGGATCATCGCCGAGATCTCGGGCGGCGTGTAGCGCTTGCCCTGGACCTCGACGGCGGCGAGGTCGTTCTGCCCCTTCACCACCGCGTAGGGCACGCGCGAGATCTCCGCGGCCATCTCCGCGACCTTGCCGCCCATGAAGCGCTTGATCGAGAAGACGGTGTTCTGGGGGTTGGTCACGGCCTGACGCTTGGCGATCTGCCCCACCAGGCGCTCGCCGTCCTTGCTGAAGCCGACCACGGACGGCGTCGTCCGCCCGCCCTCGGCGTTCGGAATCACCACCGGATCGCCGCCCTCGATCACCGCGACGACGGAGTTCGTCGTGCCGAGGTCGATACCGATCACCTTGTCTGCCATGGAATCCTCTTTCGGGTATCTTGATGCGTTCGACGCCACCCGCCGACCTGGCGGCACGCGTTCTGCATTTGGAAGGAGCAAGGCCGGGGCCACGTGGAACGGCCGAAATGGCAGGAATGTCAGGTGCAGCGCCGACAGAATGACACGGAGAGGCCGTGATCCCCGTCAGTGACGACAATCCCACCATCCGGCCTTCGCTGATGACCTGGCTCATCCTGGCGGCATTGGGGGTCGTCTGGGTCGTGGTGCAGGGGGCCGGATTCGACGACCGGCTGGTCCGCAGCGTCTGCAACCTCGGGATGGTCCCCGGCGAGGTGACGCGCCTGGTACCCCTCGGCAGCGGCGTGCCCCTCACGGCCGACCTGCGCTGCGTGGTGGATGGCGAGGCCATCAACCGCTGGACCCCCGTCCTCTCGATGTTCCTGCACGGTAGCTGGGGGCACCTCCTCGGCAACGCCCTCTTCCTCTGGGTCTTCGGCAACAACGTCGAGGACGTGATGGGGGCGGGGCGGTTCCTCGCCTTCTACCTCGTCTGCGGGCTGGCCGCCGCCGCGGCCCACGTGGCCGTGGACCCGCGGTCGATCGTGCCCACGGTCGGCGCGTCCGGGGCCATCTCCGGAGTGATGGGGGCGTATCTGCTGCTCTTCCCGCGCGTGCGGGTCCGGATGCTCTTCATCTTCGGGATCTTCTTCCGCGTCATCCCGGTACCGGCCTGGGCCGTCTTGCTGTGGTGGTTCGCCATCCAGCTCCTGTCGGGACTCCCGCAGCTGGCCGGGCTCGGCGACATGGGCGGCGGGGTCGCGGTCTGGGCACACGTCGGGGGCTTCGTCGCGGGCGTGCTCCTGATCCGATTCTTCCAGTCCCCGGCGCTGGTCGCGGAACGGCGGGCTATCCTGTTGCGGCGCGGGCTCTTGGAGGATGTGCGCGGATAGGGTAACGGTTCTGCCACGTCCCCCCGGCCCGTTTGCGGCCCCTCGCGGGACGGGGGTATCTTCCCCCTGTTTCGCCCTCGGCCGGAGCCTCGGCTCCGGCGTGCCACCACATCCTCCCGATCTCCCGTGCGTTTCCTGCCGACGGACGAAGGCTTCTTCGGTCTCTTCGACCAACTCGCCGAGCGCCTCACCACGGCGTCCCGCCTCCTCGCGGAGCTCAGCGCCGACCCGGCGCGGCGCGATGACCTCATCGGCCGGATCAAGGCCGAGGAGCACGCCGCCGACACGCTGACCTACGAGGTGATGCAGCGGATCGACCGTAGCTTCGTCACGCCACTCGACCGAGAGGACATCCACCTCCTGGCGACGCGGCTGGACACGGTGGTCGATCTCATCGACGGCACCGCGCGCCGCATCCAGATGTTCAACGTGACGGACCGTCGCGACGAGGCGGTCACGCTGACGGGCATCCTCTGCGAGTGCGCCGAGAGCATCGCCAAGGCGGTCAAGCTCGTGCGGTCGCCCTCCGCGGTCCATCGCATCGCACGACAGGTGAAGGAGCTCGAGGAGAAGGCCGATGCGGCCTACGCGGCCGCCATCCAGCAGCTCTTCTCCGGCACCCCGGATGCGATCGAGGTGATCAAGTGGAAGGAGATCTTCGACAACCTCGAGCACGCCGTGGATGAGTGCGAGGATGTCGCCAACGTCCTCGAGAGCATCTCCCTCAAGAACTCCTGATCGTGCTCACGTTCATCCTCGCGATCATCGTCCTGGCATTCGTCTTCGATTTCATCAACGGATTCCACGACTCGGCCAACTCGATCGCGACCATCGTCGGCACACGGGTCCTCTCCCCGGGGGCGGCGGTCATCTGGGCCGCGACGTTCAACTTCGCGGCGGCCTTCTTCGGTGGGACCGCGGTGGCCAAGGCGGTGAGCTCGGGCTTCGTGGAACAGGCAATCGTCGACCCCTTCGTCATCTGCGCGGGGCTCGTGGGGGCCGTCGTCTGGAATCTCATCACCTGGTACTACGGCATCCCCTCGAGCTCCTCGCACGCGCTCATCGGCGGGTACGCGGGGGCCGCGGTGGCCAAGGGCGGGTTCGCAGCCCTGCTCTGGGGAACGAAGTGGATCCAGACCCTCTCGGCGATCGTGCTCTCCCCGGCGCTCGGGATGCTCTTCGGCTTCGGCCTGATGGTGCTGGTGTTCCACCTGTTCCAGCGGGCGGCGCCGGGGCGCGTGGATAAGGTCTTCCGACGCGGACAGCTCGTCAGTTCCGCCCTCCTCTCCTTCGCGCACGGGCAGAACGACGCCCAGAAGACGATGGGGATCATCGTGGGGCTCCTCGTCGCCTCGAAGGCGCAGTTCGCCAACCAGGCCGGTTGGATGTCGCACCTCTATCTCGAGGACGCGAGCCGGATCCCCTATTGGGTGGAGTTCGGCGCGTACTCGGCCATCTCGCTCGGCACGCTCTTCGGCGGCTGGCGGATCGTGCACACGATGGGCTCACGCATCACGCGGCTCCGGCCCGTCGGCGGGTTCTGCGCGGAGACCGCGGGCGCTGCGGTCATCCTGATTGCGTCCAAGTTCGGGGTGCCCGTGTCGACCACGCACACGATCACCGGCTCCATCGTCGGCACGGGCGCGACCACGCGCCTCTCCGCGGTCCGATGGGGTTTGGCCGGGCGCATCGTGTGGGCCTGGGTCGTCACGATTCCGGCGTCGGCCGCGGTGGCCGCAGCGACCTACGCGGTCATCCGCGTCCTGGCGTGAGCCGCACGTGCCGTCGGCCGAGGTGACTCCGCGGTTCCTGAATCGCGAGCTGTCCTGGCTCGAGTTCAACGCGCGGGTGCTGCACGAAGCTGAGGATGAGCGGACCCCGCTCCTCGAACGGCTCAAGTTCCTCGCCATCTTCGCGTCCAACCTGGACGAGTTCTACATGGTCCGGGTGGCCGGGCTCCGCCGCCAGCTGGCCGCTGGCGTCCAGCACCCGTCCGCGGATGGCCTCAGCCCGGCGGAACAGCTCGCGGCCATCGACGCACGGGTGCGCGAGATGCTCGCGCGGGCCCGGGACACGCTCCACGGGACCGTGCTGCCGCGGCTGCGCGAGGCCGGCGTCCGGTTGCTCGGCGTCGACGAGCTGTCGGCGGACGAGCTCACGCGGGTGGAAGCGTACTTCGATGCGCAGGTCTACCCGATCCTCACGCCACTCGCCGTCGATCCGGGGCACCCGTTTCCGTACATCTCGAACCTGTCACTCTCGCTCGCGGTCGAGCTGCGCGA
Source organism: Gemmatimonadota bacterium (assembly GCA_037975505.1). Classification (GTDB taxonomy): domain Bacteria; phylum Gemmatimonadota; class Gemmatimonadetes; order Gemmatimonadales; family Gemmatimonadaceae; genus Pseudogemmatithrix. The sequence goes on from JBANGJ010000100.1 coordinate 10,397, forward strand.
TCCGGAGGGTGACGAGGTCCGGTTCGCACGGGTGAAGATCCCGAAGAGCATCCCACGCTGGGTGCCCACGGGCCAGCCGCGCGCCTTCGTCCCCCTCGAGGCGTTGGTGCGCGCCCGGCTCGGCGCCCTCTTCCCCGGCATGGAGATTCTCGGGGCGCACCTGTTCCGGCTGACGCGCTACTCTGACCTGGAGCTCTCCCCGACCGAGGAGCCGGAGGACCTGCTCGCGATGATCGAGGAGCAGCTCTTCCAGCGCCGCTTCGGGGAGGTCGTCCGGGTCGAGGTCGAACCCGGGATGCCGCAGCACCTCCGCGAGCTTCTCCTCGAGGAGCTTCGGGCCAGCGAGGCGCCCGAGATGGCCTCCTTGACGCTGCGGGAGGTCCACGACTCCGGCCCCTTGCTGGATGTCGGTGGGCTCCTGCCGCTCAGCGGGCTCGACCTGCCGGAGCTGCGCGATCCTCCGTTCAGTGGCACCGTGCCGCTCGAGCTCCGGGACCAGTCGCGGTCCATCTTCGACGTGATCCGGGAGCGCGAGGTCCTCGTCCATCATCCGTTCGAGTCGTTCGGCGCCTCAGTGGAGGCGTTCATCGAGTCGGCGGCGCGCGACGAGCAGGTGCTCGCGATCAAGATGACGCTCTATCGCACCTCGGGTGACGGCGCCATCGTGCAGGCCCTCACCGAGGCGGCCCAGCGCGGCAAGCAGGTGGCCGTGCTCGTCGAGCTCCAGGCGCGCTTCGATGAAGTCAACAACATCGCTTGGGCGCGGACCCTCGAGTCGTTCGGGGTGCATGTGGTCTATGGCCTCCCGGGGCTCAAGACGCACACCAAGACGGCGTTGGTCGTGCGCAAGGAACCTGACGGCATCCGCCGATACGTCCACATCGGCACAGGCAACTACAACACGCGTACCGCGCGCGTGTACACGGATGTCGGCCTCCTCACCTGCGACGAGGCGATCGGCTCCGACATCAGTGATCTCTTCAACTCCCTCACGGGATACGCGAAGCGCGTGGCGTACCGCCGGCTCCTCGTGGCACCTGTGAACATGCGGGAGCGGGTCCTGGCGCTCATCGCGCGTGAGGCGGAGCACGCCCGCGCAGGGCGCCCGGGGCGCATCATCGCCAAGATGAACGCGCTCGTCGACGCCGAGTGCATCGAGGCCCTGTACGCCGCATCGGCGGCCGGCGTGGAGATCGATCTGATCATCCGGGGCATCTGCTGTCTGCGTCCCGGGGTGCCGGGCCTCTCCGAACGGATCCGCGTGCTGAGCGTCGTGGGGCGGTTCCTCGAGCACTCGCGGATCTGGATGTTCGGCAACGCCGGGGCCCCCGAGTACTTCTTCGGGTCGGCCGATTGGATGCCGCGCAACTTCGACCGGCGCGTCGAGGTCGTCACGCCGGTCGCGAATCCGCTCTTCCAGCGCCGGCTGCACTCCGTGCTCGAGGTCTGCCTGAGCGACAACCGGCAGGCGTGGGACCTCCAGTCGGATGGCCACTACGTGCAGCGGGATCCGGGTGGCCGCGGGGAGCGGGCGACGCATCGATTGCTGCTCCGGGATCCCTGGGGTGGGAGCCGGGAGAGCGGTGCCTTCACGGTGCCGGCGAGTCTGGTGGGACGCGCCGGGACGTCGCCGGGACGGGCGCCGTCCTCCAGTGCGAGCTTCCCGGTGATCCAGGACGCCTGACGGCGTCCCCGGTCTCAGTCCTCGCTGGAGACGACGCCTCCGGGCCCGACGATCTCGACCGGGACCCCAGCCAGCTCCGCCAGCAGCCCCGCCTTCCGCGCGGCGCCCCAGGTCTCGAGCCGGAGCGGGTCGTTCGCTCGCCGTGGCACCGGGGTGATGCGCAGCGCCCGATCCACCCAGCGCACCTTCACCCGGTCGATGGCGCCGGCGTGCCCTCGATCCAGCCCGTCGGCCACCCGCAGGAGCGCGGCCAGCCGGCGGATGCGTTCGCGCGTGGACCGGTCGAGCGCCCACCAGAGCTCGTGCTGTCGCCGCGGGGACTTGCCGCGGTGATAGCGCGCCACGTGCGCGATCACCACCTGCTCCCGCGGCGCGATGCCAAGGAAGTCGGCGTGCGAGATGAGGTGGAACGAATGCTTGTGGTGCTGCTCGTAGTTGATGTGATACCCGACGTCGTGCAGGAGCGCCGCGTCGGCCAGGGTCTGCCGATCCTCGGCCGCGCACCCGAGGCGCACGCCGATGGCGTCGAAGAGCTGGAGCGCGAGCTCGCGGACCTGCCGTGAGTGCGGCGCCTCGTAGTGACAGCGCTCGGCGAAGGCCTGGACCGACCGCGCGCGCGCCTCGCCGGGGTCGGCGATCACGGGGGTCACCTTGGCGCTCTCGAGGAGGAGCCCCTCCCGAATCCCGAACGCCGAGGCCGCGAGCTCGCGCGGCTCCACCCGCGCCAACACCTCGGCGGTCACCGCTAGGCCGGCGACGATGAGGTCCGCCCGGCCGGCGTTCAGTCCCGGCACGCCAAGCCGCTCCTCCGGCGTCATCGTCGAGAGCTGCTCGAGCAGGTGCTCCACCTGTTGGCGCGGGATCCGCGTCCCGTGCACGCTCCGCACCTTGATGCCCTGCCGGGCCAGGTACATCCCGGCGAGGTTCGTGAACGTTCCCCCCGAGCCGATGACCTCGGCCCCGCGCCAGTCGCGGACCGGGAGCACCTTCTTGATCGCGGCGCGGACGTGCTTCCGGAGCTTCTTCACGCCCTTCGGACCCGGCCGACCGACAAGGAACTGCTCCGTCATCCGGATGACCCCGAACGGGAAGCTGACCAGCCGCTCGACCAGGCCCTCGGCGGCGAGGGCGAGCTCCAGCGACCCGCCACCGATGTCCATCACGACCGACCGGCCATGGCCCAGCTCGAAGTGCGCCAGCGCGGACCGGAACGCGAGTCGCGCCTCCTCCTGTCCGTCGAGGATCCGCGGCCGGAGCCCGGCGTCCCGTCGGATCCGTGCCAGGAAGGCCGCCCCGTTCTCCGCATCGCGCACGGCGCTCGTCGCGACCGCCTCGATGCGCTTCGCCCCGAGCTGGCGGGCGAGCGTGGCCATGCGCGTCAACGCCTCGGCGGCCTCATCCATGTTGCGTTCGCCGAGCTGTCCCGTCGCGCTGACGCCGACGCCCAAGCGGGGGGCGGCCTTCATCTCGTCCACGATGCGGATCTCGCCGCTCGCGGAGATGTCGGCGATGATCTGTCGGATGGAGTTCGACCCGATGTCGATCGCAGCGATGCGCTGACCGGGATCCTCGCGCGTCGCGCGATACGGGCCGTCCACCATGCGGAGCGCCATCAGTCGGCTCCGGCGCCAGGACAGACGCCCGGCGTCACGCCGTCGAGCCGCGTCACCACGCGACGGACGACGCCGGCGGGGAGGGGGACGTACCCGAGGGCGGTCGCGGAGCGCGCGCCCTCCTCCACGCTCCAGCGCGCGAAGGCGAGGAGATGCGCCGCCCGTCGCGCATCCCCGAGGACCTGGTCGGCGATGATGCGGGTGACGCCGACGATGGGGTACGCCGACGGATTCCGCGCGCCGACGAGGATCGATCTCGCATCCTGGGCCGGCGCGCCCAGCAGTTCGGCGGCCGTGGTCGCGACGGAGAGCGAGTCGGGCGCCACGAAGCGGCCGGCCACGTTGCGCACCGCGGCGACCGCGAGCCGCGCCTGACGGGCGTAGCTCAGTTCCACGAACCCGATGGCGCCCGGACTGGCACGGACTTGGGCGGCGACCCCCTCGTTCCCGCTCATCACCTCGCCGACGGGCCAGTCCCCAGCCAGCGCGCGCCACGCGGGCACATCGGCGAGATACGCGTCCACGAGGTGACCTGTCCCACTCGCATCCCCGCGTCGGACCACACGGACCGGAATGCCGGGCAATGGCGTCGCGGGGTTGAGCGCTGTGAGGCGCGGGTCGTCCCACCGGGTGATCCGCCCGCCGAACAGGTCGGCGAGCACGGCGGCGTCCACGCGGAGCGTGTCCGAGACCCCGGGCAGGTTGGTGACGATCGCGACCGCCCCGGCCACGGTCGGGATCTCAAGCGGCCCGCAGCGGGCGAGCCGACGCTCCGCGTCATCAAGGGGGCGGTCCGCGGCCCCGAAATCCGCACCCCCCGAGAGCAGGAGCGCGATGCCGTCACCCGAGCCGACGGAGAAGTAGTTGATTCGGACCCCCGACGCCGCGCCGTACTCCTCGAACCAGCGGCGATAGAGCGGGTACGGGAACGTCGCCCCCGCCCCGACGAGGTCGATGCCGCCAGAGGGTGGCGGCGGGGGGGCCGGTCGGGCGCGCCACCACTGCACCCCCAGCGCGAAGCCCGCGAGCACGCCGATCCAGAGGATCGCGAGGGTGCGCAGCCAGGGGACGCGGCGGTAGGGGGGGCGGTCCATGCGATCAGAGGTCGTTGGCGTACGACAGGAACTTGTAGCGGCCGTCGCGGGCCAGCAAACCGGCGAAGAGCTGCAGGGTGCGCGGCGCGGAGTCGGCCACCGCGAAGCGGACGCGGCAGCCCGGCGTGATGCGGTTCGGCCCTTCGACGATCACGCTGTCCGGGCAGAGGAGGGCCTCGAAGCGGATGCGCGACCCACCGAAGCGCTCGAGGAGCCGAACGGCTCCCGTCTCGCTGGCGCTGATGTGCTGGATCCAGAGGAGTTCGGGGCCGAGCTCGTAGGGACGCGCCACGTACTTGGAGTGCGGGTAGTAGAGCCACGCGAACTCGCCCTTGCTCATCACGAGCCGGCGGAGGGTCGCGGTGTCGTGCGCGGCGACCGCAGCGAGCAGGCTGCGAACCAGACTGTCGCGAGTCGTCGCACCCCCGGTGAGGACCGTCGGAGTGTCGGCGATGGTGGCCCGGAACCGGGCCAGGAGCACCGGGATGGGCAGGGCACTGTCAATGACCCCGGCGGGAGCGTCGGCGGCGGGCGCGGCGTCTCGCGCGGTGCAGGCGCCAACGCCGGCGACCGTGACGACGATGGTCGCGAGCAGGGCGAGCGGGTGGCGGAGGAAGGTGGGCATCGCGGTGGGGATGGAGGAAAAACCGAGCGGCCGGTGCCCCGGCACGGCCCC
>JBANGJ010000119.1:0-4778 GCA_037975505.1 Gemmatimonadota bacterium
CCGAGCTTGGGGTTCGCGAAGCCCCACGCGATGCGCGGCGTCGGGCCGTCGGTGCCGGGCGTCGGCGCGTAGCGGAAGGTCGCGCGGCGCAGCTGCAGATCGGCGCTCCACTCCACCGCCCCGCGACGGCCGACGGCCTTGAGGAACCCGCTCTGCTCCTGCTTGTGCCCGGCGTTGTCGTAGAGGAGGGTCGCGAGGGCCGGACGGACGGCGAGTGCATGGTCGCGCGCGTAGTCGCTCGCGTGCACGCCGGCGGCGAACTCCACCCCGCGTGCCGTCCACGTCGCCGTGGAGAGGATCCCGTGCCAGACGTGATCGAGCTGGAAGTTCCAGAGGTCGTCCCCGACGAGGACGTCGTACGCGCCCCCCGCGCTGTTCCGATAGAACGTCGTCGTCACCGCCGCGCTCCGCCCGAACGCGCGCGTATGCTGCACGCTCGCCATCTCCTGATGGAAGTCATCGGTCTCTCGCGGCGACATCGGATTGGCGCGCGGGTTCACGGCGAGCTCGGCCTCGCTCGGCGCGTAGTAGGCCAGCTGCATCTGGGAGCGTCCGGCGAACCCCGTGACCTTGACGACGTCGCGGGCGCCGAACCACGCCGCGCTGCCGAAGGCCGAGCGCGCCCGATTGCCCGAGTGGTCCCGATACCCATCCGTCTCCTGACCGGACAGGCGGCCGTAGGCGGCGAGGCCGCGCGCGAGCCCCGTGGCCCCCTCCACGCTCGCCCGTCGCGTCCCCCAGGACCCGCCGGTGAGCTGCGCCTCGGCGAACCGCGGGGTCGTGGCGAGCGGGATGGACTCGAAGTTCAGCGAGCCCGCGAAGCCGGCGGGGCCGAAGGCGCTCCCCCCGACACCACGCTGCACGCGCACCGATTCCATCGAGTTCATGAAGTCGGGGACGTTCGAGAAATAGAGGACCTGGTCCTCCGGGTCGTTCAGCGGGACGCCGTCCACCGAGATGGCGAGCCGCGTCTGATCGATGCCGCGCAGCCGGAGGTTGCTGTACCCGCTGAACGCGCCGGCATCCGACGCCGCGGTCACCCCGGTGACCCCCTGAAGCGCGAGCGGTGCATCCTGCCCCGCGTACGTCCGCTCGATGGCGGCTCGAGTGAGCGTGGTCTGCGTGGTCGGCGGGGCGCTCCCCGCGCGCGTCGCCGTGACCGTGACGGTCTCGAGCGTATCCCGGGCGGCCGGGCGCGCCGCCGCACGCTCCTGCGCGCGCGCGGGGAGGGAGACGAGGCCAACCAGCGCGAAGGCGAGACCGGTGAGGCAGGGGCGACGAAGCATGAGCGTCTCTCGAGGGCAGCGGCGCATCGAGCACGCGGGCGACCGGGCCACTCTACCACCGGGCCGAATCGCACGCCGCACTCCCTACGCCGGTATTGACCGGGTCAGGTTCCAAGGGACTGTCTCAACCCCGCGGACGCGGAGTACCCCTGGCGGCTACGCCGAAGTGATAGCGGCACCGCTGTGCGACGCGCCAGTCCCCGCCCGCTTGCCGCTGTCCGCGCGCGCGTGCAACGTTGCGCATTCGCCTCCCCCTCTGGAGCTGGCATGTCCCTCACCCGTCGCGCCCTCCTGCAGCTCGCCGGCCTCGCGGCCCTCCCCGCCTTCGCGCACGCCGACGAGGCGACGCTCGAGGCCTGGGCCGAGTCCATCCACGCCCAGGCGGGTCGCCCCGTGGCGGATCCCTTCCGCACCGATGAGCGCGCGCTCATTGCGGCCATCGCGGACGGCATCCTGCCGCGCACCGACACACCGGGCGCCCTCGATGTGGGCGCCCCGGCCTTCGTGGAGGTGATCGTGATGGAGTGGATGACGCCCGAGGACCGCACCGCCTTCCGGGCGGGCCTCGCCGCCCTCGACACGCGGGCGCGGGCCGCCTACGGCCTGCCGTGGCCCGCCTTGGACCCGGTGCAGCGCGACGGCGAGCTCGTCTGGGCCGAGCAGCCGCTCGACGCCAACCATCCCGCCAAGGCGACGTATCGGCGCCTGAAGGGGCTCCTGCTGCACGGCTATTTCACGAGCGACCGTGTCCGACGGGAGGTCCTCAAGGTCAACATCACGCCCGGACACTTCCGCGGGAACGTGCCGGTCGGCACCCCCGCCCCGGCCGGAGGGCACGCCCATGGCTGAGCGCATCCCCTCACTCCTCGGCGCGAACGCACAGACGGGCCGGCGGTTCGACGCCATCGTCGTCGGCTCGGGCATCAGCGGCGGCTGGGCGGCGAAGGAACTCACCGAGCGCGGACTGCGCACGCTCGTGCTCGAGGCCGGCGGGCCCATCGACCCGGCCCGCGACTATGTGGAACACGTGCAACCCGCCCAGCTGCGCTACCGCGGGTACGGCGACCGGGCGCGCCTCGAGCGGGACCAGCCCGTGCAGCGCGAGTGCTACGCCTGCGACGAGTGGGGCTCCAAGTTCTTCGTGAACGACCGCGAGAACCCCTACACCACCCCCGAGGACGCCCCGTTCCGCTGGATCCGCGGCCGGCACGTCGGCGGTCGATCCATCATGTGGGGACGGCAGGTGTACCGCTGGAGTGACCTCGACTTCGAGGCGAACGCGAAGGACGGCTTCGGCACGGACTGGCCGATCCGGTACGCCGACCTCGCGCCCTGGTACTCGCACGTCGAACGCTTCATCGGCGTGTCCGGTGCGGCCGAGGGGCTCGAGCAACTCCCCGACGGCGAGTTCCTCCCGCCAATGGAGATGACGGTCGCCGAGCGGCACGTGCGCGAGAAGGTGCTCCGGGCGTTCAACGGCGAGCGGGTCTGGACGATCGGCCGCGCCGCCATTCTGACGCGCGACCACAACGGGCGTGCGGCCTGCCACTACTGCGGCCCCTGCGAGCGCGGGTGCATCACGCACTCGTACTTCTCGAGCAACGGCTCCACGTTGCCCGCGGCGGAGCGCACGGGGCATCTCACCCTCCGGCCCTGGAGCGTGGTGCACGAGGTGGTGCACGACCCGCGGACCGGCCGGGCCAAGGGCGTCCGGGTCATCGACGCCCGGACGATGGAGGAGACCGTCTACGAGGCGCGCGTGATCTTCCTCTGCGCCTCGGCGTTCGAGTCGGTGCGCATCCTGATGAACTCCACCAGCGCGGCGCACCCGCAGGGAATGGGGAACGGCAGCGGGACGCTCGGCAAGTACATCATGGACCACCACATGCTCCACGGGGCCGGCGGCATCATCCCGGGCTTCGAGGACGTGACCACCTCGGGGAGCCGCCCCAACGGGATGTACGTGGCCCGCTTCCGCAACACCAAGCGCTCCGCGGCGAGCCCCGACTTCCTGCGTGGCTACGGGATGCAGGGCGGCGCCGGCGGTCGCGGTCGGTGGAGCGGCCCCGGCTACGGCGCGGAGTGGAAGCACCGGATGCTGACCGAGCTCGGCCCCTGGGGCGTGGGCATCAACGGCTGGGGCGAGACGCTGCCCCGGGAGGAGAACCACCTCGCGCTCGACCCCGACGTCAAGGACAAGTGGGGCGTGCCGGCCCTGCGCATCACCTGCCGCTGGAGCGACAACGAGCGGGCGATGATGCGCGACATGGTCACCTCGGCGACGGAGATGCTCGAAGCCGCCGGCGCGACCAACATCTACCAGAACCGCCCGGATGTCCCGCCGGGGCTGTGCATCCACGAGATGGGCGGCGCCCGGATGGGGCGGTCCGCCGACGTCTCCGTCTGCGACGGCAACAACGCGCTCTGGGAGGTGCCGAACGTGCTCGTGACCGACGGCGCCTGCATGGCGAGCTCCGCCTGCCAGAACCCGAGCATCACGTACATGGCCCTGACCGCACGCGCGGTGAAGCTGGCGGTGGACCGTATGAACCGAGGTGACCTGTGACGCTCTCTCGACGGACCGCCCTGCGCGCCGGCCTCGGTGCGGCGGCCGGCGCCGCGCTCACCAGCGCCCTCCCCGCCCCGCTCGCGGCGGCGACGGCCGCGGCGACGGCCGCGGCGACGCCACAGGCCCCCGTCGGGTTCACGCCGGCGTATCGGCAGAGCGTCGCGCGCTGGTGCTTTTCCTCCACGCCGCTGGACGAACTCTGCCGCCAAGCCAAGGCGATCGGCCTGCACGCGATCGACCTACTCAGCGAGGACGAGTGGGCGGTGCCCGCGCGCCACGGCCTCACCTGCGCCATCGCCAACGGCCCGGGCCCCATCCCCGACGGCTGGAACACGCCCGCGAACCATGATCGACTGGTGGCCGAGAGCGAACGGCTCCTCCCGTTGATCGCCCGAGCCGGCATCCCGCAGATGATCGTCTTCTCGGGCAACCGGCGCGGGATGAGCGACGCGGAGGGCATCGCGCACTGCGTCACGGGGCTGCGCCGCATCCTCCCGCTTGCGGAGCGCACTGGGGTGACCGTCGTGATGGAGATGCTGAACAGCAAGGTCGACCATTTCGACTATCAGGCGGACCGCACGGCGTTCGGAGCGGCGATCGCCGCCGGGCTCGGCTCCCCCCGCTTCAAGCTCCTCTACGACATCTACCACATGCAAATCATGGAGGGCGACGTCGTGCACACCATCGAGCGCTACGCCCCCGTGATCAGCCACTACCACACGGCGGGGGTCCCGGGCCGGCACGAGCTCGACGAGACGCAGGAACTGTTCTACCCGCGCATCGCGCGCGCCATCGCGGCCACCGGGTTCACGGGGTATGTGGCCCACGAGTTCATGCCGACGACGGATGGCTTCGCGAAACTGCGGCAGGCCGAGCGGCTTTTCGCGGGGGCCTGATCCAAACAACCGAGGGGGCGGGAGCGC
>JBANGJ010000157.1:0-4012 GCA_037975505.1 Gemmatimonadota bacterium
ACGAGCGTGTCGCCGATCACGTGGTTGTCCACACCCACCGCCCGCACCACGCCCGACAGGGTCGTCAGCCGACGCCCGAAGCCATCGCGGACCGCCACCCGCGGCTGGACGTACAGCGCCGACAGATGGGTGGAATCCAGCATCTCGTAGAGATTCGCGCCCACATCTTCTCCAAGCGGCTCGACCTCCACCACGAGCCGTGGCCAGGCGAAATAGGTGAGCGTCGCGACCGCCATCACGAGCACGGCGGCGACCGCGGAAATCCATCCCAGTGCGGTCCGGGACTGTCGCGACACCCAGCCGAGGCTTCGGAAGAGCAGGGGCTGCCACTCCGGACGGCCGGCCGCGCGCGCCATCTGCCTCGCGAACCGCCGCCCCCCGATGCCGCGCTCGCGCCACTGGGGCGAGCGCGACACGGCCGCCACGAGACGCCGCGCGTCCCCGAGGGCGTCCTGCACGCCGCAGAGCAGCGCCAGATGCTCCAGCAGGAGGAGTTCGCCGGTGGGATGCGCGGTGAACCAGTCGATGATCGCCGAGAGCGCCCGCTCGCGCTCCGCCGGCGTCATCCGCGCATCAAGCGCCTCCCCGACGGAGTCGTGGGCGATGGCCCAGGTGTTCCATGCCGGGACCACGAGCCCGGCCGCCTCCAGGCGCCGGAGGGCCGCGCGCCGTTCACCGACGCCGCTCGTGGCCTCGTAACCACTGGCGAACGAGGCGAGCAGCGACTCCTCCAAGGGACGCCCCCACAGGCGAAGCAGGTGGAGCAGGACGAGGTCGGACGCCGCGCGCCCCTCGAGACGCTCCGCGGCCGCGACCGCTGCCTCCGTGAGCGCGCCGAGACGCGCCTCGTCGCCCACCTGCCACCCGTCCGGCTCCCGGAGGAGGGCGCCCTGTCGCTCGAGCCGTTGGACCAGCTCGACGAGACGCTGGGGCAGGCCGAGGGAGGCGGAGCGCAGCCGTTCGAGGACGGGGGCGACCCATGGTGCCTCCGGCAGCGGGGCCGCGAACGTGAGCAGGTCGCGGATCTCCGTGGTGCTGAACGGGGCGAGCGGATGCGCCGTGAAGGCCGGCACATCGAGGGCGACCGGGGGACGCATCGAGACCACCAGGAAGAACCGACCGTTCTCGAGCGCGGCGAGTCCCTGCATCACCGCCAGCGACCGCGAATCGAGATGCTGCGCGTCATCGATCAGCAGCGCCGCGAAGCGATCCTCCGTCACCGCCGTGATGAGGTCACCCAGCGCCTCCGTCCGGAGTCGCGTGCGGTCCCCGAGCGCGGGCCCCGCGACCGAGACGCCGCGATAGGTCTGGCGGAGCTCCGGCAGGAAGTCGACGAGTGTGGCCGCCGCCACTTCGCCGACGCCGGCCGCGCCGGGCAGTGCCGCGAGCGCGCGCGTGCATTCCGCGAGGCCGGCGAACGCGACCTCCCGCATCGCCGGCAGGAGCCGGACCCGCATCACGCGCGCCCCGCGCAGGCGGAGCCGGGCCTCGAGCTCCGTCAGCGCCCGCGATTTGCCCACCCCGGAGGCCCCGTGGAGCACGTGCCGTTCCACCCGGCCAAGGCGGGCCCGCTCCGCCGCGGCCATCAGGGCCTCGAGCAGCGCGTCCCGGCCGATGAAGGCGCCGCCGATGCCGCTGAGGCTGGCGGCATCGACGGTCGGCGGCGCGACGACCGGCGTGCGCGCCGTCTCACGCCGGATGCGCTCGAGCCGCTGGGCGAGCGCGTCCGGCAGGGGCACCCCCTCTCGGCCCGGCAGGCGGGCGAACTCCTCGAGGACGCGCCGCGCCTCCTGGGCACGTCCCTGCACGAGGCGCGCATCGCAGAGGAGCCGGGGCCAGAGCTCAGCCTCCGGCTCCGCGGCGCGCACGGACTCCCCCAGGCGGATCACCTCGTCGACCGCCCCGCGGGCCACCGCACCCGCCGCCGCCTCATCGACCACCTCGAGGTACGCCCGGCGCCACCGGGCGCGCTCGGCGTCCACCCAGCGGTCGAACTCGCTCCCCACCTGGCGGTCGTTCTCGAGAAACGGCCCACGATAGACCGCCGCGAGCGCCACCGCATCGCGCGTGGCGAGCGCCGCCTCGGCGCGCGCCAGGTCCGTCGTCACCGCCTCGGCGCGGAGCATCACGGTCTCGCGGGTCGTGACGAGCGCGTCCTCGCCGAGCAGCCGATGGAGCGACACGATGGCCTGTCGCAGGGAGGCCCGGGCGCGCTCCGGCGCATCATCGCCCCAGAACAGGTCGGCGACCGCGGCGCGACGCACGGGCCCCTCGCCCTGCACACTGAGATGCAGGAGCACCGCGAGAAGCTTCCCAGACCGATACACCGTCTCCGCGCCCCCGTCGGGGCGCGGACGCTCCAACACGAACTCGCCGAAGGTCCGGAGGTGCGGCGGCCAGACGAGCGTTGGGGTCATCAGTGCGACCGACCGCCCATCAGGCGAGGAGCGCGTCGACCTCGGCGCGTCCCGCGGTCCCGAGCGGGAGCAGCGGGAGCCGCGGGGCCCCGCCCACGCGCCCCACACGATCCATCGCGTGCTTCACGCCAGGCACGCCCAGCTTGGCGACGATCACCTGCGCCATCGGGGTGAGACGGGCCTGCGCGGCCGTGGCCCGCGACGCCTCCCCGGCGCGATGCGCCGCCAGCACCTCGAGCGCGAGCGGCGCCGCGAAGAGGGAGACGGCGAGAATGCCGCCGCGCGCGCCAGCCTGCAGCGCCGCGTGCAGCCCCGCCCCGCTCCCGGTCAGCACGGCGAAGCCGGCGTCCTGCGCGCCAAGGAAGCCCTGCAGCATCGCCGCGTCCCCCGAGCTGTCCTTGATGCCGACGACGTTCGGATGCGTCGCGAGCTCCGCCACCAGCTCCGCGGCGAGCGCGAAGTGCATGTACTTCGGGATGTTGTAGAGGATGACCGGGAGGGGCGAGGCGTCCGCGACGCGCGCGTAGTGCGCCCGCAGCTCCGCGGCTCCCATCGCGTTGGCGTAGTAGTGCGGCGCCACCACCAGCACCGCATCCGCGCCCGCGTCACGCGCCGCCACGCAGCGCGCCACGCACTGCCGCGTGGACTCGGCGCCCGTCCCGGCGATCACGAGGCGATCGGCCGGCACCTCGGCGCGCGCCGCGGCGATCAGCGCCGCACGCTCCGCCTCGTCGAGCAGCGCCGCCTCGCCAGTGGAGCCGGCGATCACGAGCCCCGCCACGCCATCGGCGCAGTGGGCGCGCGCGTTGGCGCGGAAGCCGTCGAGATCCAGGTCCTCGCTACCGGGGCGGAACGGCGTGATGACGGGGGCGAAGACCCCCTCGAGTCGCAGCGTCACAGCCCCCCCAGCGTCTGGACCTTCAACTGGAAATCGCTCGGCCGCGTCGCCGCCGCCAGCGCCACCTCATAGGTCACGTCGCCGCGCCGCACGAGCTCCTCCAGATGCTGGTCGAAGGTCTGCATGCCGTACTGGTCACGCCCCTCGGCGATGAAGTCGCGGATCTCGTGGATGCGGTCCGGATCGAGCATCAGCTCCCGGATGGCCGCCGTCACGACCATGATCTCGAGCGCGGCCACGCGCCCCTTGCCGTCGGCCCGGGGCAGGAGCCGCTGGGAGATAACCGCGTGCAGCGACTCGGCGAGCCGGATGCGCACCACCTCCTGCTCCTCCGGCGGGAACATCGCGATGATCCGCATCACCGTGCTCTGCGCGTCCGGCGTGTGGAGCGTGGAGACGAGCAGGTGGCCCGTCTCCGCGGCCTTCATCGCGGTATCGATCGTCTCCGCATCCCGCATCTCGCCGATGAGGACCACGTCAGGGTCCTGCCGCAACGCGGCGCGGAGGCCCATGCCGAAGCTCTCCGTGTCCACGCCGATCTCGCGCTGCGTGATGGAGCTCTGCAGGTCGCGGTGGAGGAACTCGATCGGGTTCTCGAGCGTGATGACGTGCTTGTTCTGGTGCTGGTTGATGTGGTTGATGAGCGCCGCCATCGTGGTGCTCTTGCCGGACCCGGTCACGCCGGTGACCAGCACCA
>JBANGJ010000173.1:0-15465 GCA_037975505.1 Gemmatimonadota bacterium
CCGCGGCGCCCCGTGCCGGAGCTCCCCGAGACCGAGACCATCGCCCGCGACCTCGACGCCGCGGTGCGCGGTGCCGAGCTCCGATCGGTGGCGGTGCACCGCGCCGACGTCCTGCGCGGCCGCCGCCGCGCTGCGACGCTGCGCCTCGGCGATCGTCGGGGCGAGCGCCGTCACGGCCACCACGCGTCCGCCCTCCGTCACCAGCGTGCCCGCGTCCGTCCGCGTCCCTGCGTGGAACACCGTCACATCCTCGCCGTCCGCCGGCAGGGTGATCGGGTCCCCCGACCGCACGCGGCCGGGATACCCCTCGGCGGCCACCACCGTCGTCACGCTTGCGCCGTCGTGCCAGCGGAGCGGCAGCATTCCCGAAATCGATTCCCCGCGCGCGATCGCGCGCATCGGCGTCAGCAGGCTCGAGGCCATCAGCGGGAGCAGCGCCTGCGTCTCCGGGTCACCGAAGCGGCAGTTGAACTCCACCACCTTCGGCCCCTCGGGTGTGAGCATCAGGCCCGCGTAGAGGAGGCCGGTGAAGGGGCAGCCCTCGCGTCGCATCGCCGCGAGCGTGGGGAGGAAGACCCGCGACACCGCCTCGTCGATGAGCGATGGCGGGGCGATCGCGACGGGTGCGTAGGCGCCCATCCCGCCCGTGTTCGGGCCAGTGTCCCCCTCACCGATCCGCTTGTGGTCCTGCGCCGCGAGGAACGGGAGCACGTGCGAGCCGTCCGTCAGCGCGAAGAGCGAGAGCTCCTCGCCCGTCATGTACTCCTCGACCAGCACCTCCGCCCCGGCCGCGCCGAAGACGCCGCCGACGAGCATGTCATCGATGGCCGCCTCGGCCTCCGCGAGCGTGGCGGCGACCACCACACCCTTGCCCGCAGCGATCCCCGACGCCTTGATCACGACGGGACCCCCTAGGCGACGCGCCTCGGCCCGGGCCGCCGCGGCGTCGGTGAAGGTCCGGGCCTGCGCCGTCGGAACCCCGGCGGCGAGCATCAGCTCTTTCGCGAAACGCTTCGACGTCTCGATGCGCGCTGCCGCGGCGGTGGGGCCGAAGATCGCCAGGCCCTCTGCACGGAAGCGGTCCACGAGGCCGGCCTCGAGCGGGGCCTCGGGTCCGACGACCGTGAAAGCGACGCCCTCGGCCTGCGCGAGCGCGAGGAGGCCGTCGAGGTCGGTCGCGCTGACGGGGACGCAGCGGGCGATCGTGGCGATGCCGGCGTTCCCCGGCGCGACGATCACCTCGCAGGAGGGATCATCGCGCCGGAGCTTCCAGGCGAGGGCGTGCTCGCGGCCGCCGCCGCCGACGATGAGGATCTTCACCGGGGGTCAGAGCCCCGCGAACGCGTGCTCGAGGTCCGCGAGGATGTCCTCCACGTCCTCGATCCCGATGGAGAAGCGGAGCAGGCCGTCGGTGATGCCGATCTCGGCGCGCCGCGCCGGCTCCACCGAGGCGTGCGTCATCCCCGCCGGCTGGCAGACGAGCGACTCCACCCCGCCCAGCGACTCCGCCAGCGTGAAGAGCCGCATCCGACGGACCACACGGTCGGCGTGCTCGCGCGACCCTGTCTCCACGGACAGCATCCCGCCGAACCCGCGCATCTGCCGCGCGGCGAGCTCGTGCTGCGGGTGCGACGGCAGACCCGGATAGAAGACGCGCTCCGAGCCGAGGCGATCCGCGAACCAGGCTGCCACCTGGCGACCGTTCGCGTCGTGCTGTCGCATACGGACCGCGAGCGTCTTCGTGCCACGCAGGGTGAGCCAGGCGTCCATCGGCCCCGGGATCGCGCCACCGGAGTTGAGCGCGAACTGGATGCGGGCCGCGAGGTCGTCGTCGTTGGTGACCGCGACGCCACCGAGGAGGTCCGAGTGCCCGTTGAGGTACTTGGTGCTCGAGTGCCAGACGATGTCGGCGCCGAGGGCGAGCGGGTTCTGGAAGTACGGCGAGGCGAAGGTGTTGTCGACGATGCTGATGGCCCCGCCGCGCCGCGCGATGGCCGTGGCCGCCGCGAGGTCCGTAAGGTGCATCAGGGGATTCGTCGGCGTTTCGAGCACCACCCCGCGCGTGTTGGGGCGCATCGCGTCGGCGATGCGCTGCGCGTCGCGCGTGTCCACCCAGGAGATCTCGAACCCGTGGTGCTGGAGGACCTTGTCGAGCAGCCGATACACGCCGCCGTAGACGTTGGCCCCCACCACGAGGTGGTCGCCGGCGCGGAAGAGCTTCATCAGGGAATCGAAGCACCCCATCCCCGACGCGAAGGCGAACCCGTGCCGGGCACCCTCAAGCGCGGCAACGTTCCGCTCGAGGCACTCGCGGGTGGGGTTCTTCCCGCGGGCGTACTCGTAGCCTTTGTGGACCCCGAGCGCTTCCTGGGCGTAGGTCGAGGTCTGGTAGATCGGCGGCATGATGGCGCCGTTCGTCGGGTCGGGGCGCTGGCCGGCATGGATGGCGCGGGTCGAGAAGCCGGCGCCGACGTCGTCGGGGAGGATCTGAGTCATGGGAGGGAATCTACGGCGTACCGCGTGGTGCCGGGGTGAAAGGTCCGCCAACTGTGCCAGAACTCCTGGCTCGCGACGAGCGCCGGGAGGGTGTCCCGCGGCCCGATGCCACTGAGGGCCCACGCCGTCGCGGGGCCCCGGAGCGAGTCGCCGTCCACCCGCAGGGCCAGCCCCGCGTCCGGCCGTATGAACGCGACGAAGCTCGCGCTGTCGGACGCCACCGCGAGCACCACCGGTGTGCCCCCGAGGGTGTCGTTGATCGCGCCCGCGCGGAGGAGGGCGTTCCAGTCGTAGGCCCGCGCTGTGCCCCCCACGACGAGCCCCACGACCCAGGACTTCTCCTGCCACGACCGCGGGTCGGTGCCCGTCAGACGGCTTCGGCTCGTGCCGCGCTCGTAGGCGTAGTCCTGCGCGTACGCGTCGGCGAAGCGCGGGTCGCCGCGCATCACGAGGCTCGTCGGGTGGAGGGCGAGCCACCGACCGAGCGTCATCTGGGTGCTGGGAATCTCCGCGAGCGCGGTCCCGCGCAGGGGGCCCGTGACCGCCTCGCCGTTGGCCTGCCGCCACCAGCTCCCGGTGGACCGGTCTTCGAGCATCGCGTTGAACTGGTCCATCCCCACGAGCCGGAATCGCTCCACCGCCCCGTCGCGCACGGGGTCGAACACTCGGCCCGTCCGGCAGACCGTGCAGTACGTCACGAGCACCGGGCGGCCCGCGATGGTGTCGTACACGAAATGGTGATAGCCGATGAACTGCAGCGGGTAGGCCCGCGCCTCGTCGCCCAGCCGGATGCCCACCACGAGTCGATCCGCGGCCACGCCGCTCTCGGCCGCGGGCACCATCCGGATGGCATCGGGCTGCCGGAAGATCACGTCTGCCGGAAGGACGAAGTTGGTGACGTAGGTGAGCGCGCCCACGGCGATGACGCCCGCGACCGCCCCCCACCGTCGCCACCCGGTGGAGGCTCTCCAAGTGCGCAGACCGCCGAGCATCCAGACGACGGCGAGACCGCGCACCACCCAGCGCCACCGATGGAGCGCGAAGGCGATCTCGACGCTCCGCATCCGCTGCGACCCCGGTAGCGGCATCACGAACCAGACGTGCGCGCACTCGAATGCCGCGAGCAGCAGGAGCCCGATGCCCAGCGCGTGGTGTCGCAGCCTCGGCGCCCTCACGTGCGGACGTGCTCGCCCTTGAGGAGCGGGGTCACGCACCCGCGAAGGAGCGGCGCCGACCAATCGGCGCGTTCCAGGACCGCCCGATGGGTGAGCACCTGCGGCGGGGTCCCGAGGACGAGGCATTCCTCGTCACGTCCGGCGACGTCCGTCGCGCCTTCGATCGTCAACCCGAAGTGCGAGCCAAGGTCCACCTGCGTCCGCGCACCGCCGGCTCCGACCACCTCGGCCGCCGTCGGCGCCTCGTCGAGGAGGACGGTCGGGAGCGTGGCGGGCACGCGCGACGCGAGGGCGTGGATGGTGAAACACGCGCCGACATCCAGCGCGCTGATCTGCGCTGCGAGATTCGCCGCGTCGGACGCGGGATCGAGGACCACGGCGCCGCGCCCGTCACTGGCGGCGAGGGCCACCACCCAGGCCGGGGAGGGGGCGAGCAGGAGTCCCGCGCGCCGCCCCGCCATCGCACGCACGAGCGGGGCGCTCCGCTGGAGCAGCGTGAAGCCGGCGGCCACCAGCTGGCTGACGGCGAAGTCGTCGATGCGGCCACCGGCGGCCGCAAGGCGGAGGGCGAGGGTGTCCATCGTCGTGAACGATAACGCGATGGACCCCCTCCGCGCCTTGAACGCCTCTGGTGAAATCCGGTACTTTTCGGGGTGACACACGCCCCCGCGCCTGACCCGCGTCTCATGATCAGCGTCTCCGGCATCCGGGGACGCGTCGGCTTCGGCCTCACGCCGGAGGTGGCCGCGCGCTATGCCGCGGCCTTCGGTGCCTGGGCCATCGGTCGCGGCGGCTCGCGCGCCGTGGTCCTCGGCCGGGACAGCCGGGTGACGGGCCCCCTCTTCCACGCGGTCACCAAGGCGGCCCTCCAGAGCGTGGGAGCCGACGTCATCGACATCGGGCTCACCACGACGCCGACCCTGCAGCTCGCCGTCGAGCATCATCACGCCGCGGGCGGCCTCGGCATCACCGCCAGCCACAACCCGATCGAGTGGAACGCGCTCAAGTTCATCGGGCCGGATGGGCTCTTCCTGAGCGCGGCGCAGGGGGCGGAGATGCGGGCGCTCGTGGCGGCCGGTGTGCCGTATGCCACCTGGGACCGGCTCGGGACGGTGCAGGAGGATCCGGCCGCCATCGATCGGCATCTCGATCAGGTGCTCGCGCTCCCGTTCATCGACGTGCCGGGAATCCGCGCGCGGCGCTTCCGCGTGGCGTTCGACGCCTGCCGCGGCGCCGGCGGCGCGGTCATCCCGAGGCTGCTGGAGCGGCTGGGCTGCGAGGTGCACGGCATCGAGCTTGAGCCCGACGGCCGCTTCCCCCGGCCCCCGGAGCCCGTAGCGGATCATCTCGGTGACCTCGAGGCCCTCGTGCGTCAGACCGGCGCCGCGATCGGGTTCGCGACGGACCCTGACGTGGACCGCCTGGCGATCGTGGCCGACGGTGGCCGGGCGATCGGCGAGGACTACACGCTCGCGCTCGCCGCGCTCCTCGTGCTTCGGCACCGGCACGGCCCCGTGGTGACGAACCTCTCCACGAGCCGCATCGTCGACGACATGGCGGCGGTGCACGGTGCGCAGGTCCAGCGCGCGCCGGTCGGTGAGGTCAACGTCGCGCTCGCCATGCGCGCGGCGGGCGCGGTCATCGGCGGGGAGGGGAACGGAGGGGTCATCCTCCCGGAGCTCCATCTCGGACGTGATGCGCCGCTCGGCGTGGCCCTCCTCCTGCAGCTCCTCCACGAGGAGGGCGAGCCGCTCTCCGCGATCGTCGCCCGATTCCCGCGCTACGCGATCCTCAAGGACAAGCTCGACCGTCCCGACCAGCCGCTTGACGCGGTGTACGCGGCGTTGACCGCGGCCTTCCCGGACGCCGTGGCCGACACGCAGGACGGCCTGAGGCTCGGCTGGGCCGACCGGTGGATCCACGTGCGCCCGTCGGGCACCGAACCCATCGTGCGCGTCATCGCCGAGGCGCCCACGGCGCCCGAGGCGCAGGCGCTCGTCGATCGGGGGCGCACCCTGCTCGCCGCGCTCGCCTGACCGCGCTCGCCTTCGTCGTCACCTCCCTCTTCTCTCGACTCCTATGTGCGGCATCGTCGGATACATCGGTCCCCAGGACGCCGTCCCGATCCTCATCGGCGGGCTGAAGCGGCTGGAGTACCGCGGGTATGACTCCGCGGGCGTCGCACTCCTCGAGGGCGGCGCGCTGCACACGCGCCGCGCCGCGGGGAAGATCGCGAAGCTGGAGGCCGCCATCGCCGCGGAGCCCGTGTCGGGGCGCATTGGCATCGGCCACACGCGGTGGGCCACGCACGGCCCTCCGACGGACCGGAACGCCCATCCGCATCTCAGCACCGACGGCACCGTCGCCGTGGTGCACAACGGGATCATCGAGAACTACGACGTCATCAAGAAACAGCTGGTGGCGCAGGGGCATCGCTTCAGCTCCGACACGGACACCGAGGTGCTGGCCTGTCTCATCCAGCAGTGCTGGGAGAGCTCGCTCGAGGACGCCGTCATCGCCGCGCTGCGGATGGTCGAGGGCACGTACGGCATCGCGGTCGTCTCGAGCCGGGACCCCGAGAAGATCGTCGGCGCGCGGAAGGGGAGCCCGCTCCTCGTCGGCATCGGCGACGGCCAGACCTACCTCGCCAGCGACGCGTCCGCGATCCTCGCGCACACGCGCGATGTGGTGTACCTGGACGAGGGGGAGATCGCGGTCCTCGCGCCCGCGGGCTACCGCATCATGGACATCGACGCGGCGCCGGTGCGGCGCTCGATCGAGACCATCGCCTGGGACCTCGACGCCATCGAGCGCGGCGGCTACGACCACTTCATGCTCAAGGAGATCTTCGAGCAGCCGGTGACGGTCGCCAACACGATGCGCGGCCGCCTGCGGCTCGAGGAGGGCACCTCCAAGCTCGGCGGGCTCAACCTCACGCACGACGACCTGATGGGGATCGACCAGGTCATCATCACCGCCTGCGGCACGAGCTGGCACTCGGGGCTCATCGGCGAGATGATGATCGAGGAGCTGGCCCGGGTCCCCGTGGAGGTCGAGTACGCCTCGGAGTTCCGCTATCGGAACCCGATCGTCACCGACCGGACGCTCTGCATCGTGATCTCCCAGTCGGGCGAGACCGCCGACACGCTGGCCGCGATGCGCGAGGCCAAGCGCCGCGGTGCCAAGACGCTCGGGCTCGTGAACGTCGTCGGCTCCACCATCGCGCGCGAGGACGACGGCGGCATCTACCTGCACGCGGGGCCGGAGATCGGGGTGGCCTCGACCAAGGCCTTCAGCAGCCAGGTCGTCGCGCTCGCGCTCTTCGCCCTCAAGCTCGGCCGCAAGAAGAACTGCTCGGTGGCGCGCGGACGCGAGATCGCCCAGGCGCTCGACGCGCTGCCGGCGCAGATCCAGGCCATCCTGGACGGCGCGGCCGACATCGAGCGGATCGCCGAGGTGTACCAGGGCGCGACGAACTTCCTGTACCTCGGCCGGGGCTACAACTTCCCCGCCGCGCTGGAGGGGGCGCTGAAGCTCAAGGAGATCAGCTACATCCACGCCGAGGGGTATCCCGCCGCGGAGATGAAGCACGGCCCCATCGCGCTGATCGACGAACACATGCCGGTCGTCTTCATCGCGCCGCACGACGCGGTGTTCGAGAAGGTCGTCTCGAACATCCAGGAGGTCCGCGCGCGTGGCGGGCGCACCATCGTCATCACGAGCCGGGACGAGCCTGCGCTCGCCGGGCTCGTGGACCACGAGATCCGGATCCCCGAGACGGTGGACCTGCTGAGCCCCGTGCTCGCGAGCATCCCGCTGCAGCTGCTGGCCTACTACATCGCGGTGAAGCGCGGCGCGAACGTCGACCAGCCGCGCAACCTGGCCAAGTCCGTCACGGTGGAGTAAGCGCGTCGTGCGCGTGCTGCTGCAGCGCGTCTCCCGTGCGGAGGTCCGCGTCGACGGGGTCCCGATCGGCCGGGTGGGGGCAGGCTTCTGCCTGCTGGTCGGCTTCACCGGGACCGACGGCGAGGAACAGGTCACCTGGATGGCCGACAAGGTGGCCGGGCTCCGGCTCTTCCCCGACGCTGACGGCAAGATGAACCTGGGGCTCGCGGATGTCGGCGGGGCTGTGCTCGTCGTCAGCCAGTTCACGCTCTACGGCGACGCAGCCAAGGGACGTCGCCCCAGCTTCGTCGACGCGGCACGCCCGGAGGTCGCCATCCCACTCTACGAGGCGTTCGTCACCCGACTCCGCGAGCTGGGTCTTCCCGTCGAGACGGGGCGTTTCGGTGCGCATATGGAGGTGGACCTCGTGAACGACGGCCCCGTCACCCTCTGGCTCGAGCGATGAGCGACGCGGCCGTCGAGGTCATCCTCGCCTCCCAGTCCCCGCGGCGGCGTGAGCTCCTCGCGCTCGTGGGCATCGCGCATGCGGTGCGTCCCGCGGACATCGATGAGTCGGTCCTCCCCGCGGAGGCCCCCGTGCCGCACTGCGAGCGATTGGCGCGCGCCAAGGCGCACGTCCTCGCGGACCGGCACCCGACGGCGGTCGTCATCGCGGCGGACACCATCGTCGTCCTCGATGGCGACATCCTCGGCAAGCCGCGCGACGCCGCGGACGCGGTGGCGATGCTGACGCGCCTCGCCGGCCGGACGCACACGGTGCACACCGCGATGGCAGTGGCCCGCAACGGCCGCACGGTGAGCGCGGTGGAGTCGGTCGAGGTCACCTTCCGGCCCCTTACTGCCGCCGAGATCACCGCGTACGTGGCCACCGGTGAGCCGATGGACAAGGCGGGCGCGTACGGCATCCAGGGGTTCGGCGCGACCATCGTCGAGCGGATCCACGGGGACTACTTCAGCGTGATGGGGCTCGGGCTGCGGCGCCTCGTCGCTCTGCTGGCCGAGGTCGGCCTGCGCTACGATTACGCCGTGGGCGTCCGAACCGCGTAGGGGTCCGCGTATGCAGTGCGCCAGCGCTCCACCTTGTCCAGCACGTCGCGCACCGTGATGCGCGGCATCCGACCGGGTCGGTTCTCCATCGAGATTGGGTACTTCTCCCCGGGGTCACCGTAGGCGTCGATCATCAGGTCCCCGAACTTCCGGTACGGGCCGACGCGCTTCGGATTGGAATAGGCGATCAGACTCACCACCGGGCGGTCGAGGGCCACGGTGATGTGCAGCGGCCCGGTGTCGGGCGAGAGCACCAGTGCCGCGCCCTCGAGGATCCCGACCAACCCGCGGAGTCCGCCCTGGCCGAGCGCGCTGTGCACCGGGGCGCGCGACCCCTCGAGGATCACGCGCTCGGCGTGCACCTCGCGCGGCGAGCGTGCCCCGACCAGCACGGGCTGCACACCGAAGTCGTGCCAGAGCGCATCGCACACCTGCGCCCAGCGTTCGGGGAGCCAGTCCTTCTCCGGCTTGCTCGTGGCCACGACGATCGGCGCGATCGCGCGCTCGAAGCGCGAGAGGAAGCTCCGCTGCGCGGCCCGCTCGGCATCGTCCCACGGTCCCAGGTCCCAGCGCACCGGCTGATGCGGCACCTCGAGCCAGTCACAGAACTCGAGGTACTGGTCCTGCACGTGCTGCATCGGGTGCGGCGGGATGCGGTGCGTCGTGAAGAGCCAGTTGCCGTCCCGCGCGCGCGCGCGGTCGAAGCCGAGTTTCACGGGGGCGTTGGTCATCGCCGTGATGATCCCCGCCTTCAGGTAGACCTGCAGGTTGATGACCAGATCGAAGCGGCGGCCCGCTAGCGTCCGCCGCAGGTCGAGGAACCCGCGCACTCCGGCCCGGCGCTCGAACAGGACGATCTCATCCACCATCGGGTGGCCGCGCACGAGCCCCGCGGGGCCTGGCTGCAGCACCCAGGTGACGTGCATCGCCGGATGGTGCCGCTTGAGCGCGGTGAGCACCGGGAGGACGTGGACGACATCGCCCACGGCGGACATCATCACGATGCAGACCCGGTCGAGCGGGACGCGGCTCACGCAGCCACCCCGGCGAGCGCGGCGAGTCGCGCGATGGTGGCGTCGTCCACCGGGAGCGCGGCCCGCGCGCGCCACTTCCGCAGCGAGCGCGCGAGCCGCGCGAAGTTGCGCCCCGCGATCCCCGCGTCGTTCGGCGCGCCGAATCGGACGCGGTCCACGTCGAGCACCCACGCCCGCCATCGTGCCCCATCGCGTGCGAGATGGAGGTTCTTCGCGTTCAGGTCGGCGTGCCAGGCGCCGGCCGCCTGCAGGTCGCGCAGCAGCGAGGCGACCGCACCGAGGATCGCCTCGCGGGTCGGTGCGTCCGCACCGCCCCAAAGGGCGGGGAGGTCGGCGCCGTCCGGCAGGCGACGCGTGATCACATCGATGCGGCAGAATCCCGACCCGGCAGGGTAGAGCGCGTAGGCGACCACGTCGGGGGTCCGCACGCCGGCCTCCTGAAGCCGCAGGGCGATCTCCAGTTCCGCCGGCGCGCGTCCCGGGGCGACGAACCGCTCCCCGCGGACGGGGCCGAGCAGACCCCCGTGCCGCGAGCGCCGGACCACGACGCGGGTCGCGCCGCAGGGCAGGGTGGCCGCCCACGCGGTGGCGCGCCCCGTGAAGGCCTCCGCATCCGGTGCGCGCGCGGCCCAGGCATGGACCGTCGGGGCCTCCTGCAGCACCTGCCGCATCCCGGCGGCCGCGGCGGTGCGGGTGACGACGGTGGCGTCACCGACCTCGAGTCGCTCGTACCCGGGCGGCGCCGGGACGCCGAACGGGCTCACCGCGCGACGCGGAAGACCGGGAGGGGTTGGCTCTTCCCCTTGAGCTCCATCGGGGGGAGCGGGTCGAGCGCCGGCGGCGAGGTGAGCGCATCGCGGAACGCCTCGGAGAGCAGGATCTCCCCGGGGCCGGCCGCGCCGCAGAGCCGGCTCGACACGTTCACCGAGTCGCCGATGACCGTGTACTCCAGACGCCGGTCGCTTCCGATGTTCCCCGCGAAGACGTCGCCGACGTTGAGACCGATGCCAATCTCCAGGGTCGGGCGCGACTCGGCGCGCCACCGCGCGTTGAGTGCGTCCAGCTCGCGCATCATGTCGAGCGCGGCCTGCATCGCGCGGTCGCAGTCATCCGGCTCGCCGATCGGCGCGCCCCACTGCGCCATCACCGCGTCGCCGATGAACTTGTCGAGCGTGCCCCCGTGCCGGAACACGCACTCCACCATCTCGGTGAAGTACTCCGTCAGGAGTCGCGCCATCGCGTCGGGGTTCATCGTCTCGGAGAGCGAGGTGAACCCGCGGATGTCGCTGAAGAGCACCGCCACCCGCCGCTTGTCACCACCGAGCTTCACCGCGTCCGGGCTGGACGCGATGCGGGCGGCGAGCGTCGGCGTGAAGAAGCGCTCGAAGTTGCTGCGCGCGAGCGCCTCCTTCTTGATCCGCTCCGCCAGCTGCCCGTTCTCGAGGGCCACCGCGGCGATGCCGGCGAAGGCGATCAGGAAGTCGAGGTCCGCCTCGCCGAACGTCTTGAGCGAGAAGTGGTCCACGTACAGCACGCCCAGCGCGCGCGACTCGCTGCCGATGAGCGGCACGCACATGGCCGAGCGCACCTTCTGCAGCACCACCGACTTGCCGGTGAAACGCTGGTCCTCCCCCGCGTCGTCGGACAGGATCGCCACCTGTTGGTCCACCGCCATCCGGGCGATGGACTGCGGCACTTCGCCCGAGGCGTCCCCGCCGCGACGGTCCCGCGACAGCTTGGGGGTCAGCGTGCCGGCGTCATCGGTGAGGAGGATGGCGCACCGGTCGGTCTCGAGCACCTGGAAGGCGTACTCGACGATCTTCTCGAGCAGCGCGTCCACGTCGACCGAGCGGCTGAGCCCCTTGGAGACCTCGAGCAGGATGTCGAGGCGCCGCCGGTCATTCTGGCGTCGGTCCCCCTCCGCGCCGGCCGCCGCGCCCACGGGCGCGAGTGCGCCGGGCGTCGGGAGCTTCGGGATCTGCCGGACGATGGTCCCGCCAGGGAGCGCCGCCGGGGCCGCCCCCGCAGGCGCCGCCGGGATGCTCGCCACCGCCTCCACGCGGAACGCGACCTTGCCGAACATCACCTCCTGACCGACGTGCGCCGTCCCCTGCTGGATCGGCGCTCCGTCGATGAAGGTGCCGTTGCTCGACCCGAGGTCGGTAATCTCGACGCCCCGCGGGCCGACCCGGAGCTCGGCGTGCTGACGGGAGACCGTGGGGTCGACCACGGGGAAGTCGCTGGTCACCGCGCGTCCGACCACCCGGGGGGCCGGGCCGGTGAGGTCCATCGTCTGGGAGACGGTGGCGCCGACGAGTCGGAAGGACATAGGGCGAAATATGGCGCCTCCCCGCGGGGGATGCACGGTTGGCAGGCCGCGGGACGCCGCATGAGATTCCGGTATGCGACTCCTGCGACCGCTCCTCTTGGCCGTCACCCTCGTGCTGCTCGCGCGGCCCGCCGCGGCGCAGGCCACCTGGAACGATCCCCGCACCCTCGCGCTGGTCCGGGCCGCCGTGGCCCGTCGCAGCGTGCAGCTGGCGGACACCGCGTTGCGGGACTACGCCGCGAAGGCCCACGGCTACGTGACCTTCCTCGCCCAGCTCGGGGACGGGTTTCCGCTTCCGCCGGCGGTGGTCAAATCGGATGAGCTGATGGTGGAGCTCACCTGGCAGGCGCCCAATCGGAGCGCGCAGCGCATCGTGGGCCGCCGCGACACGCTCCTGCTCCCCTCGGACATGAATTACCACCGCGACCATCTGGGCGTGGTGCAGAACGACTTTCCGGCGATCATCCGGCTCGGTGACGGCGATGAGGTGCGCGACGTCCCGCATCCCCTCTCGGCCGCGGGGCTCGCGGTGTACGACTTCCGCCTCTCCGACTCGCTCGCCATCCGCACGGGCGATCGGGCGATCGATGTCCTGATGGTCGACGTCCGCCCGAAGGATCCCTCGCTCCCGGCGGCCGTGGGGGCGATCCATCTCGATCGCGAGACCGCGGCCGTGGTCCGGATGACCTTCTCCTTCACGCGGGCGGCGCTCAAGGACCGCCAGCTGGAGGACGTCTCCGTCATCCTCGAGAACGGGCTCGTGGACGGGCGGTTCTGGCTGCCGCGTCGGCAGGAGATCGAGATCCGCCGGACCGCCACCTGGATGGATTTCCCCGCGCGCGGGATCATCCGAGGGCGCTGGGAGATCTGCTGCATCGAGACGAACCAGAGCCCCTCGCCGGAGCGCTTCACGGGGCCCGAGATCACGGAACTGCCGCGGCGGATGCAGCGCGCCTACCCCTTCGACGGGGCGATCCTCTCCAATCTCCCGCCGGAGGTCCGGGCCCTCGACGCCACGGAGGTGCGCCAGGTGCAGGAGGAGGCGCGGGCGTTGGTGCGCGCGGCCGCGCTCACGCGCGTCCGGCTCGGGCGGCCCGCGGCCCGGGCCGTCTCCGACCTCGTGCGGGTGAATCGGGTGGAGGGGCTCGCATTGGGCGGGGGGCTCTCGCAGCTCGTCGGCGGCGGCCTGACGGCAACCCTCGGCGGGCGCGTCGGCACGGCCGACCACGCGCTGAAGGGGCGGGGGTCCCTCAGCTGGCGCACCGCCCGCGAGGCGCGCCTCGACGTCGAGGGATACCACGATTTCGCGGAGGCGGGCGGACTCACCGAGGTGAGCGGCCTGCGGAACTCCCTCGCCGCGCAGGAGTTCGGGAGCGACTGGACCGACCCGTATGGGGTGGCTGGTGGGGCGCTGCGGCTCGCGACGGCGCCGCGGGACCGCACCCGCTGGCAGCTGGAACTCGCGCGCGAGCGGCAGTGGCCGTTGGCGGTGCACGCCGCTCCGGCGACGGGCCGGTACGAGCCGACGCTGCCGGCCGATCGAGTGGCGCTGACGCGCCTGGGCGTCGGGTGGGATCGTGTGCCAGCGGGTGATCCCGCCGTCGGCCAGTGGACCGCCCGTGTCCGCGCCTCGCTCGCCCGCGCGTCGGGGGCCGGCCTCGGCGCGGCGACGTTCGGTCGGCTCTCAGCCGAATGGGAGGGACGGCGCCCGATTGGGGCGCGGACGCTGGTGGCCCGGACAATCGTGGTGGGCACCACGGCCGGGGCGGGCGTGCCGCGGCAGGCGGGGGTCTTCTTCGGCGGGCCGCTGACGGCGCCCGCCGCCGATTTCCACGCGCTGGAGGGCGCGGTGGGGCTCAGTCAGCGCCTCGAGTGGCGCGTCACGGTGCCGGGCGGGACACTCGCTCTGGGGCGGTTCGGGAACGTCCCCACCACGCTGACGCTCGCCCCATATCTCCACGCGACGCTGGTGCAGGGGCGGGACCGCACCACGTGGGAGGGGACACCGGCGATCGGGCTCGGGGCCATCGGACTCTTCGACCTCCTGCGTCTCGATGTGGCGCGGCCCCTGCGCGGTGGCGGATGGCGGTTCTCCATCGACGCCACGCGCGCCTTCTGGCCTGTCCTCTGACACGGTCGGCGCGCCCCCGGCGCGCATTCGGCGCGCACTGGAGGCGCGGCCCCGATGCTGGTCCAGTGCCCCAGCGCGCGTAGATTGCAGGCAACTCTTCCACGAGGGATGGGCACGGATGGCGGGTCCGGCGACGCCGATGCGCGATGAATGGTTGGTGGGCGCCCTCAGCGGGGCGCTCACCCCGGAGCAGATTGCGGAGGCGCGAGCCACCAACGGCCCCAGCCTCTGGACCGCCGTCGTCACGCTCGGCTTCCTGACGGACGATCAGATCGTTGCGGCCGTCGCGCAGCGGTACCGGATGAAGATCGCCGCCCTCGAGCTGGCGAGTGTGCAGGCGAGGGAGCTCGTCCCCGAGGGCCTGGCGCGGAAGTACCGCATCGTGCCGATGGCGGTGAACGACTCGGTCCTCGACATCGCCACGGCCGACCCGCTCGATCTCGACTGCGAGCGGGCCCTCGCCTTCGCCCTCGGTCGGCAGATCCGGATGTCCATCGCCGCCCCCTCGGCCATCGACCGGCGGATCGATGCGCTCTACCGCGAGGAGGACGTCCTCGCGCAGATCGTCTCGAACATGACCGGCACCTATGAGGTCGAGGCGATCCCGGAGACGATCCTCGCCGAGTCGGAGGATATCGACGCGGGGCTTTCGCGGGCCGGCGACCGCCCCGTCATCCAGCTCGTCGACCGGATCATCGCCGAGGGGATCAAGTCCCGCGCCTCCGACATCCACCTCGAGCCCGAGGAGACCGGGGTCGCGGTGCGCTACCGCATCGACGGCGTGCTCCGGCAGGTGATGGTGCTCCCGAAGGCGGCGAAGGTGCCCCTCGCGTCGCGCGTGAAGATCATGGCGCAGCTCGACATCGCCGACCGCCTCCGGCCGCAGGACGGCCGCGCGCGGGTGGCGGTCGCGGGCAATCGCATCGACCTCCGCATCTCGACGCTCCCCTCCTCGCAGGGCGAGAAGGTCGTCATCCGCATCCTCGACCAGCGGTCGACCGTCCTCTCGCTCGAGGCCCTCGGCCTCCTCGACGACGAGTTCGAGCGCATCAACCGCCTCCTCGAGGCGCGCGAGGGCATCGTGCTCGTCACGGGCCCCACCGGGTCCGGCAAGACGACCACGCTCTACTCGATGCTGCGGGCGGTGCAGGCGCGGGGCGTGAACATCGTCACCGTCGAGGATCCGGTCGAGTATCGCCTGCCGGGCATCGTGCAGGTGCAGGTGAACGAGAAGGCCGGGCTCACCTTCCCGGCGGCGCTGCGGTCCATCCTGCGGCAGGACCCGGACGTCATCCTCGTCGGTGAGATCCGCGACAAGGAGACCGCCAACATCGCCATCCAGGCGGC
>JBANGJ010000005.1:0-6879 GCA_037975505.1 Gemmatimonadota bacterium
TACGTCGGCGCGCTCCCGGGCCTGCTCATCCAGGCCCTGCGCCGCGTGCAGGTCAACGACCCGGTGCTGATGATCGACGAGATCGACAAGATGGCCGTCGGCGGGCCGGGCGGCGATCCGACGGCGGCCATGCTGGAGGTGCTCGACCCCGGACAGAACGGGACGTTCACGGACCACTATCTGAACCTCCCGTTCGACCTCTCGTCGGCGCTCTTCATCTGCACGGCCAATTCGCTGCTCGACATCCCGCCCGCCCTGCGCGACCGCCTCGAGGTCATCCGCATCGCCGGCTACACCGTCGAGGAGAAGGTGGAGATCGCCTGGCGCTATCTCCTGCCGCGTCTCTTCGACGAGCACGGGATCACGGACCACGACCTGCAGTTCACGGACGAGACGCTCTCGCTCGTGGCCAATCGGTACGCGCGCGAGGCCGGGCTGCGGACGTTCGAGCGGCATCTCGCGGCGCTCATGCGACGGCGCGCCAAGCGGAAGGCAGAGGGTGAGGCGGGCGCGTGGGTGCTCGACGCGGCCCGTATCGCGGAGGTGCTCGGCCCGCCCCGCTGGGCGCCGGAGACGGCCGAGCAGGAGCCGGAGATCGGCACGGTCACGGGGCTCGCCTGGACGAGCAACGGCGGCGAGCTGATGACCATCGAAGCCCTGCGGATGCCCGGCACCGGCAAGCTGATCGTCACCGGCCAGCTCGGTGACGTGATGCGCGAGTCGGTGGACGCGGCGAGCTCCTATGTGCGCTCGCGGGCCCGGGCGCTTCGCGTGGCGGATCCCGAACTCCGGGCGACCGACCTGCACGTCCACTTCCCGGCCGGGTCCGTACCCAAGGACGGACCGAGCGCCGGCGTCGCCGTGACCCTCGCGATCGCCAGCGTGATGAGCCAGCGCGCCGTGCGCCGGGACATCGCCGTGACGGGGGAGGTGACGCTCCGCGGCCGCGTCCTCGAGATCGGCGGCGTGAAGGAGAAGGTGCTCGCGGCGTACCGGGCCGGGCTGCGCCACGTGGTGCTGCCCGCGGCCAACGAGAAGGACCTGCGGGAGATCCCCCCCGAGGTGCGGGCCGCGTGCACCTGGACGCTGGTGACGACGATGGACGAGGTGGTGGACGCGATGCTGCTCACGCGTGCGCCGGAGGCCACCGCGTCCGACCTCCCGCTGTTCGACGAGATCGCGGCGGCGGCCGCCGACCTCCCTCCGGCATAGCATGCCGGCACGCCCCTGGGTGGTACGGAGCTCTCCGCGCCACGGCCGCGGCGTCTATGCGACGCGACGCATCCCGGCCGGGACGCGCATCATCGAGTACACCGGCGAACTCATCTCCGAGGCCGAGGGGGAACGGCGCTACCCCACCCTCCCCGACGGCACGGAGGAACCGGAGCACACCTACCTGCTCACACTCGACGCCGAGCGGGTCATCGACGCGAACGTCGGCGGCAACGCGGCGCGCTTCATCAATCACTCGTGCGAACCGAACTGCGAACCGATCGCATTTGGTGACCGGATGTGGATCGTGGCTATCCGCGCCATCCGCCCCGGTGAGGAACTCGCGTACGACTACGCAATCGAGCTCGATGAGCCGCACACGCCAGCGCGCAAGCGGCGCTTCCCCTGTCAGTGCGGTGCGCGACGGTGCCGCGGCTCGATCCTCAAGCCGAAGGGGCAGCCCTTCCATCCGTTGGTGCGCGCGGCCCGGCGACGCTGGGGGCCGACCGAGGACCGCTGACCGTCCGAGGCGCGTCGCCTGCCGCCTACCCCATCCTCAGGCCACGGCCCGCTGCTGCGTCAGGAGCTCGCGGTAACTCGCGTCGAGGCAGTCAAGCTCAGTGCTCCACGAACGGGTCTCCGCCGTCGCGCGCGCACCGAGCCGTAGCTGCTCGCGGAGCGCGTGATCCTCGACGAGCCGGCGCATGGCCGCGGCACACGCCGCCACATCCCCCGCGGGGTACGCCAGCCCATTCTCTCCGTCTCGCAGGTGCTCCGCCACTCCGCCCGCGGGGACCGCGACGACCGGCAGGCCCGAGGCCATCGCCTCCAGTACGACGAGCCCGAGCGTCTCCGTCTCGGACGCGAAGAGGAAGGCGTCGGCACTCGCATAGAGCCCCGGGAGTTCGCGGTCCCGGTCGAGCGTCCCAAGGAAGGTGACGCCCGGCCCGGCGGCGGCCCGCAACGCCGGGACGCTCGGCCCGCTCCCGGCCACCACGAGCCGGACGCGCCCCGGGGGCAATGACGCGCGGAGCGCCTCGAAGGCGCGCAGCAGGAGCTCGACGTTCTTCTCCGGCGCCAACCGGCCGACGTGCAGGAAGGTGAACGCGTGCCCGACGTCGAGCCCTTGGCGCACCGCCAAGGATCGCCGGTCCGGATGGAAGGCGACGTCGTCCACGCCCCGCCCCCACACCTCGATCTGCCGAAGGCCGATGCGACGGAGGTCCTCGCGCGCCGCGGCCGACGGTGTGAAGATCCGCTCGGCCCCCGTGTGGAAGCGACCGATCCATCGCGTGACCGGCTGCCGCAACCAGGGGACGCCGTACGCCTCAGTGTACTTGGCGAAGTCCGTGTGGTACGAGGTGCAGAACGGGATGCCGGCCCGCTGGGCCTCCTGCTTGCCGAGCCGACCGATCACGAACTCCGTCGCGCAGTGGACGAGGTCGGGGCGGAACGTCTCCACGGCGCGACGCACCCGCTGCCGCGCGGGCAACGCCAACCGGATCTCGGGATACGGCGGCCACCGCACGGATGGCACCGACGTGACCTCCACGTCACGCACGTCGACGATGGTCGGCGCCCCAGCGTCGGGATAGGCGGGCGCGACGACACCGCACGTCCATCCCCGCGCCTGGAGCCCACGGACGGTGAGGGCCGTCACGACGCTCACGCCGTTGACTTGCGGCGGAAACGTGTCGGTGCAGAAGAGGATGCGCATGCATGAGAGTCGCGGCGCATCGTCACCGAATGATGACGCCTCTGTCACGGGTTGCCCACCGAATGACGCGTGGCGGGGCCGTGGGTGTTACGCGGACGCGACCTCGACATCCGCAGCTCGATACACGGTCGGCCGATTCTCCTCGCGTTGCCTCCCTCCCACCTCGCGAGGTTGCCCCGTGCCCGTCCGTCGCGTCGTCCTCGTCGTCCTGGATGGCCTCCGCCCCGACGCCATCCCGCGGTTCGGCCTGCGGCACTGCCAGACGTTGATCCACCGCGGGGCGAGCACGATGCTCGGCCGTACCGTCGACCCCAGTGTGACGGCCACCTGCATGGCATCGCTGCTGACGGGCGCCGCGCCCGAACGGCACGGGCTCGAGGGCGATCGCTTCCACATCCCGCGTCCCCGGGGCACCCTCCATCCACTGCCGCGCCTGCTCGCCGCCCACGCGTTTCCGAGCACCGCGTTTCTCGGGCGCATCCCCCCGCTCCTGCTCGGCGTCGGCCACCGGATCGGCTCCCATCTCGGCTTCGGCAGGACTCGGTTCCAGGGGCGCGGGGCCCACGACATCGTGACGATGGCGACGGCGGCCCTCCGCGAGCAGCGTCGTGGCCTCATCGTGATGCATTGGCCGGATGCCGACCGGGCGGGGCATGCCTCGGGGTGGATGTCCGATCCGTACGCCGCGGCGGCGCGCGAGATGGACGACGCGTTGGGCCGCGTGCTCGCCCTGCTCGACCTCGAGGATCCGTCGACGCTGGTCGTCGCCATGGCCGACCACGGCGGCGGCGGCACGGTACCGGATCACCACGACAGCGCCCATCCGCTCGACCGGACCATCCCGATCATCGTCGCCGGTGGCGCCGTGCGCCCCGGTGAACTGCCGGCGGGGTCGTCACTCCTCGACGTGCCGGCGACGATCTGCTGGGCGCTCGGACTCGAGCGACCGGAGAGCTACGCCGGCACCCCGCTCACGTCCGCGTTCCGGCACACCCCCTCGACGCAGGTGGCGGCATGAGCGACGTCCGTCTCTCCCTCTGGCGCCGGCTCGACGCCCGCGACCGCGACCTCTTCGTCCGTTGGGTACTGGACGAGTGGTCCTCCCCTGGCTCCACGCGTCTGTGGCGGACCATCACGCACATCGGTGGCCTGCGAGCCTCGGTGGCGGCCGTGCTCCTCCCGTTCCTCTCGTCGAACACGCCACTCCGAGCGGCGGCGCTCGGCGCCCTCAGCGCGCTCGCGGCCTCGCACCTCGTCGTACAGTTGGTCAAGCGCTCCGTCATGCGTGCACGACCGATCGGGGCGGTGGTGTCACACGCCCACGTGACGGTGCCGGACTGTTTCTCCTTCCCGTCGGGGCACTCCTGCGCCGCGATGAGCGTCGCCTTCGAGTACGGACTGGCCTTCCCCCCGCTCGCCGCCCCGTTGGTCCTCCTCGCCAGCGTGGTCGGCTTCTCCCGTGTGCGCCTGGGCGTGCACTACCCCGGCGACGTGCTCGCCGGTCAGGTGATCGCCATCGCGACGGTCCTCGTCCAGCAATGGCTGCGATGAGCGGCCGCGCGCCGGCATCGGCCGACGGACTCCGGCTGGCGCTCTTCACGGACACGTACACGCCGCAGGTCAATGGCGTCGCGCGCACCCTGGACCACCTGGTCCGCGCCATCGAGGCGCGTGGGGGCGCGGTGCACGTCGAGACCGTGGCGATGCCGGGCGCCGCCCCGGCCCCGCAGGTGCGCCGCGCAGCCAGCGTCCCGTTCTGGGCCTACCCCGAGCTCCGCGTCGCCGCCCCGTCCGCGGGGGCCGCCGAGCGGCGGTTGGCGCGCTTTGCCCCGACGCTCGTGCACGCCGCGACGCCCTTCGGCGTCGGCCTCGCTGGCCGCGGGGCCGCCCGACGCCGAGGCGTGCCGATGGTCACCTCCTACCACACCACCTTCGCCGACTATCTCGCGCATTACCGCCTCGGCGCACTCGATCACCTCGTGTGGCCGTTCCTGCGGTGGTTCCACAACTCGGGACGTCGCACCTTCGTCCCATCCGAGACCATCCGTCGCGAGCTGGCCTGGCAGGGCTTCGACGGCCTTCGCCTCTGGAGTCGTGGGGTCGACACGACGCGGTTCGCCCCGGTGCACCGGGACGCGACGATGCGCGGCGCGATGGGAGCCGGCCCCGAGGACTTCGTGGTCGCCTACGTCGGCCGCCTCGCGCCGGAGAAGCGCGTCCCCGCCGTCCTCGACGCCGTGCGTCTGTTGCAGGCACGCTTCGGACCGCGGGTCCGTCTCGCCATCGCGGGGGATGGACCAGACCGCCAGCAGCTCCAACGCCTCGCCCCCCCGGGGACCTGGTTCGCCGGGATGCTCGAGGGCCGCGCCCTGTCGGCGTTCTATGCGTCGTCCGATGCCTTCGCCTTCGCGTCGGACACGGAGACCTTCGGCAACGTGGTCCTCGAGGCGATGGCGTCCGGGGTCCCCGTGGTCGCGCCCGACCGCGGTGCCACCACGGAGTTCGCGCATGCCCGGAGCGCGTTGCTCTTCCCCGCGGCGGCCCCGGAGGCGTTGGCCGGTCAGCTGGCCCGTCTGCTGATGGATCCGGCACTGCGCCTCGCGCTCTCGCGCCTCGGGCGAGCGGAGGCGGAATCCCGGTCGTGGGATGCGGTCTGGGACCGCCTGGTGGAGGACTACCGCGAGGTCAGCGCGCCAGCCCCCGCCCGAAGCCGACAGGCCGCCTGACCCGGTCGCGCGTCAGGGGGACGACAGCCGCACGGCGGTCAGATCCAGGACGGCGACGAGCGCGCCTGCGGGCACATCCTCGTAGATCACCACCGGCCGCCCATCGACGGTCGTCGCCGTGACCCGCCGCGTGCGTCCCCCGCCGCTCGGCCGGGCGCGCGTCACTAGCGCGCGGAACTCCTCCGCCTCAGCCGGCGAATCCCAGACCGTCACCCAGGCCAGCGCCTGGCCGCCCGGCACCCGCACCACCTGGTAGCGGTCGCCATCCCACCCGGCCGCCCCGCGCACCGCCGTCGCCTCGTCCTGCAGGTGCTGGAACAGCAGCAGCCGCGTCTCGAACTCCCCGAGATTATCCTCGTGGATGACCGTCCCCGTGCGCGGCGCCCCGAGCTGCACACGCGTCGGCAGGTCCGGCACCGAGTCGAGGAACTTCTCCGGATGCAGAATCTGCTCGGTAGAGGAGGCGAAGGGGGTGAACGGCGAGCGCCCCGGACGCTGGCGCTTGAACCGCCGGACGAACTCCGCTCCGCTGAGATACGGGAAGAGCAGAGTCTCCTGCAGGAAGAGCGGTGCCGCCGCGAACTCGGGCATCGCCTCCTGCCCCTCGCGGATCATCTCGCGGATCCCGCCCCAGCCGCCGGGGATCCGTCCCTCGAGGTCGCCGCCCGTCATCACGCTGAGCTGCTCGAGGACCGCCTGCCCCTCGACGACGGCCTGCATCGCCACCATCCGATCGTTGTCGCCACGCAGCGTCTCGACGGAGTCGAGTCGCGTGTGCTGATCCTGCAGCGCGTGCATCAGCTCGTGCGTGATGGTCACGTCGCGGACGTCCGCCGCCGCCCCCTCCACCACGTACAGCACCTTGGTGGTAGGGTCGTAGTAGCCGGCCACCTGCTCCGTGAGCAGGTCGAGGAGGAAGGTTCGCAGCTCGAGGGTGTCTGGGAGCAGGCCGAACAGGCGATACGCCGTCTCGGTGCCGGCGAGCTGGAGCGGCGTCATCTGCTCGTTGAACTCACGCTCCAGGAAGGTGCGCACCTCCTCCCGCGTGCGCGTCTCGAGCACGGGCAGCCGCGTGAACGAGAGCCCCGACGAGGCCTCGAGGCGCGGGATCGCGTCGCGGACCTGCTTGCGGTACGGCCCCTCGTACCCCGGCGGCTCGGCGGCGCAGCCGGCGACGAGCATCGCCATCAGGAGGAGCAGCGCCGCAGGCCGCGCCGTCACGCG
>JBANGJ010000025.1:0-2523 GCA_037975505.1 Gemmatimonadota bacterium
ACTGGGCGGGATCGTGGAACACCACGTACGACGTCGAGCGCGGCGAGTTCGCCAGTCAAATCGTCTCGCTGCAGCGCGAGCTGCATGACTGGCGCGCCGTCTTCGGCTTCACGCAGGCACCGAACGGCAACTTCGCCTTCACCTTCTACGTCTCGCTCAAGGCGCAGCCCGAGCTGAAGCTCGACTACGACCGACAGACGTACCGCCCCTCCACCGGGAGCCGCCGTTGACCCTCGCCGATCCCTCCGCCTCGACGGCGCCTCGCTGACCGTCGCTGACCTCCTTGCCGTCGCTGAGGGGGCACGTCCGGTGGCGTTGGCGGCCAAGGCGCGTGCCCGGATGCAGTCCACGCGCGACGTGGTCGAGGGAATCGCTGCGCGCGGCGAGGTCGTCTACGGCGTCACCACCGGCTTCGGGAAGCTGTCCGACATTGCCATCCCGGCGGACCAGCTCGCGCAGCTGCAGGTGAACCTCGTGCGCTCGCACGCGGTCGGGGTCGGCCCGCGCCTCGCGCGCGCCGAGGTCCGCGCGATGATGCTGCTGCGCGCCAATGTGCTCGCGAAGGGCTTCAGCGGGGCGCGCCCCGCGCTCGCGGAGCTCCTCTGCGGGATGCTGAACGCCGACTGCTGGCCCGACGTGCCCGAGCAGGGGTCGGTCGGGGCGAGCGGGGACCTGGCGCCACTGGCGCATCTCGCTCTCTCCCTCCTCGGGGAGGGGATGCTGAATCATCCCGGTGGGCGTGGGCCCGCCGCCGAGGTGCTCCAGGCGCATGGACTCACGCCCGTGCAGCTGGGCCCGAAGGAGGGGCTCGCGTTGATCAACGGTACGCAGGCGCACACGGCGGTGGCCGCGCTCGCGCTCGTGCAGGCGCACCGCTGCTGGGACGCCGCACACGCCGCCGGGGCGATGACGCTCGAGGCACTGCTCGGGACCCCGGTCGCGTTCGATGCGCGGATCCACGACGCCCGCGGGCAGGCGGGGCAGCGGGAGTCGGCGGCGCGGCTGCGCGCCCTCCTCGCCGACTCCGAGATCCGCGAGTCCCATCGCGAGGACGATCCGCGGGTGCAGGATGCCTACGCGCTGCGCTGTATGCCCCAGGTACACGGGCCCGTGCGCGAGGCGATCCGCTTCGCCGAGGGACTGATCGCGGCGGAGCTCAACGCGGCGACGGACAACCCGCTCGTCTTCGACGACGGGACGATGCTCTCCGGTGGGAACTTCCACGGGCAGGCGGTCGCGATGGCGCTCGACGTCCTCGGCATCGCGATGACGAACCTCGCAGTGATGAGCGAGCGTCGCATCGACCGGCTCGTGAACCCGACGGAGAACGAGGGGCTTCCGCCGTTCCTCACCGCCACGGCCGGCGTCAGCTCCGGATTTATGATGGCGCAGGTCACCGCCGCCGCCATCACCAGCGAATGCAAGGGGCTGGCGCACCCGGCGAGTGTCGACTCCATCCCGACGGACGGCTCGAAGGAGGACGTCGTCCCGATGGCGATGGGGGCCGCGATCAAGCTGCGACGGATCCTCCACAACGTCCGGCACGTGCTCGGGGTCGAGCTGATGTGCGGGGCGCAGGGCATCGACTATCGACGTCCGCTGCGGGCCGGGGCGGGGGTGGAGCGCGCGTATGCGGCGGTGCGGGCGCGCGTGCCGCGGCTCGCGGAGGACCGGGTGCTCGGCCCCGACATCGAGGCACTGGCAGCGGCGGTGGGCACGGGCGCGTTCGCGTAGAACGCTGCCGGTCCCCGCGTCACGGGGTGGCCGCTAGTTTTCCCGATATGTCGACCCCCCGTCCCGTCCGCGCGCCGCGCGGCCCCGAGATCTCGTGCAAGGGCTGGCCGCAGGAAGCCGCCCTCCGGATGCTCATGAACAATCTCGACCCCGACGTCGCCGAACGGCCCGACGACCTCGTGGTCTACGGCGGCACCGGCCGCGCCGCGCGCAACTGGAAGGCGTTCGATGATATCGTGCGTGCGCTGCGCGCCCTCGAGCACGACGAGACCCTCCTCGTGCAGAGCGGCAAACCGGTCGCGGTCTTCCGCACGCACGCCCACGCGCCGCGTGTCCTGATTGCGAACTCGAACCTCGTGGGCCGCTTCGCGACCTGGGACTACTTCCGCGAGATGGAACGCCAGGGGCTCACGATGTACGGCCAGATGACGGCCGGCTCCTGGATCTACATCGGGTCGCAGGGCATCGTGCAGGGCACGTACGAGACCTTCGGCGCGGTGGCGCAGCGCCACTTCGGCGGCACCCTCGCCGGTCGGTTCGTGCTCACCGCCGGCCTTGGCGGGATGGGGGGTGCCCAGCCCCTCGCCGCGACCATGAACGAGGCGGCGATCCTCGGCGTCGAGGTCGATCCGTCGCGCATCGAGAAGCGCGTGCAGACGGGGTACTGTGATCGCATGACGCACGACCTCGACGAGGCGATGCGCTGGATCCGTGAGGCGCAGGCGGCGCGGACGGGGCTCAGTGTCGGAGTGGTCGGCAATGCCGCCGACGTGCTCCCCGCGCTCATCG
>JBANGJ010000055.1:0-11823 GCA_037975505.1 Gemmatimonadota bacterium
TCGCGAAGGTGCGGAGCCGTGGCATGCGAGCGAGTCGGAGGCGAGGAGCGAGGCCGTGTACGGCGCGCCGGAACGTCGGACGCGACAGGAATTGGGGCGCGAAGCGCGCCGTCAGCCTCGCCTACGCGCAGGCGGCGTGAGCCCCAGCTCCTCGGCCAGCATCGCGGCCTTCATCGCCGGACCCCAGGCGTAGCCGCCGAGCGACCCGTCACCGCGGACCACGCGGTGACAGGGCACGACGAAGCAGACGGGGTTGGCGCCGACCGCCGATCCCACCGCGCGTGAGGCGCTCGGCGCGCCGATCCGTGCGGCGAGCCCGCCGTAGGTGGTCGTCGCGCCGCGTGGGATCTGCAGCAGCTCGCTCCAGACGCGCCGTTGGAAGGCCGTCCCCGTGAGGTCGAGCGCCAGGGCGCGGTTCCGCGCCGGATCGAAGGCCTGACGCATCAGGGCCCGCGTCCCGGCGGCATCCTCCACGCACGTCGCCTCGGGGAACTCCGCCTTGAGCCGCGCCACCGTCGCGCGCTTGCCGCCCGCGACGAACGTGAGCCGGCAGATGCCGTGCGCCGTGGTGGCGATGAGCCCCTCGCCGTAGGGCGTGGGGTGGATGCCGTAGCGGATGACGGGAGCGCTCATGGAGTCAGGGTGTCAGATGCGGCGTGGGTGACCAACGTGGCGCGCGTGGCTCAGAGGTCCACCGGGCGCAGGTAACTCTCACCGATCGCCGCGCCGCTCAGCATCGCGACGGTCGGCAGCTTGCGCTTCCAGTGCGTGGAGTCGAGCCGACGCGTGACGAGCCGGATGGCCTCGGCGTCCATCCCGCGCGCCACGAGTTCGGTGGGGCTCCAGCCGTGCAGGATCCAGTTGAGGATCTCGTCGGCGACAGCGTAGCGCACGCCGAAGTCCCCTTCGTCCGTCTGGCCCTCGACGAGGTCGGCGCTCGCCGGCTTGTCGATGATCGGCTGCGGCACGTCCAAGTGGCGGGCCAGTGCCCAGACCTGCGACTTGAACAGGTCGCCGATGGGGTTCACCGGCGGGGAGTCGTCGGCGTGCCAGGTGAAGTAGCCGAGCAGCCGCTCGCTCTTGTTCCCCGTGCCGAGCGGGAGGGCCCGGTATTTCGCGGAGAGGTCGAAGAGCGTGATCATCCGCATCCGCGCCATCACGTTGCCCCGGCGCGCCGCGTCGGCCTCCGGCTCGTGCACCAGATACCCGTCCACCGCGCCGCTGATGTCCACCGTGCGCGCCTGGAGGCCGAGGCGGTCGATCACGAGCTGCGCGTGCGCCAGCGAATCGGGGCTCGAGGTGCGGTAGGGCATCCGCACCGCGTGCACGTGGGCCGGCCCGAGGGCCCGCGCGGCGAGCGCGGCGACCACCGCGGAGTCGACGCCGCCCGAGAGGCCGACGACCGCGTCCGTGAAGCCGCGGCGCGCGAACTCGTCGCGCAGGAACGCCACGAGCCACCGTTCCACCAGCGCCGCGTCGATGCCGAGCGAGGGCGGCACCCCGCGCCCGGTGTCACCGGCGGTGATCACCGGCAGGGCGGGGAAGGTTGCCGCGGTGGCGCCGGTCGCCGCCGCGCGGGTCGGTGCGGCCACGGCGATCGTCGCGGGGGCGGGCGCCGCAGTCTCCGCGGCGGGGGCCGCGGGGCCTATCACCCGGTCGAGCTCCGGCCGCAGGAAGGGGAGCATCGTCCGCAGGTCCGAGAGCATCGGCAGCTCGGCGCGTACCCGGCCGAGGTCGGCGAGATCGAGCGTCGCGGTGACCAGCGCCTCGTCGAAGACGGGCGCGCGCACGCGCACGTCGCCGCGCGGCCCCGTCACCAGCGAGCCGCCCTGGAACATCCGGCCCCCCTCGCTCCCCACGAGGTTCGCGAGCACGCAGAAGACGCCCTGCTCCTCGGCGATGTCGCGCACGAGGCGCTCCCAGCGCTCGACGCTCGCGGGCCCCGGCACCGTATCGCCGCGGGGGGCGGTGCCGCGCGCGGGCGCCGCCGCGAGGACGAAGACGATCTGGGCTCCGTCCAGCGCCGCGATCGTGCCGGTGAGCGAGTGCCACGCATCTTCGCAGACGAGGAGCGCCGCGCGCCCGAACGGGGTGTCGAAGGCCCGCACGCCGTACCCGCGCTCGACGAAGCGCTCCTCGTCGAAGAGCGCATAGGTCGGCAGGAAGTTCTTGCGATGCACGTGCACGAGGCGCGCGGGCGCGTCCCCGCGAAGCGCGAGGTAGGCGGCGCTGTTGTGCAGCGTCCCCTGCAGCGACTCGTAGAAGCCCAGGACGAGGTCGATCGGCGTGCCGTCGGGCACGGCGGCGCGGTAGCGCGCCTCGATGGCCGCCGTGAGGGCCTCCGCCGTGAGGGCCACCTCCCGGACGCCCCCCTCGAGGAAGTAGCCGGAGAGCACCGTCTCGGGGAGGACCAGCACCGCCGGGCGCGGCTCGAGCGCCACGGCCTGCGCGAGGAGGGCCCCGACCCGGTCGAGGTTCCCCTGGAGGTCCCCCTTCCGGGGGCGGCACTGGGCGATGGCGACGGTGAGCATGCAGGAAAGGTGCGCCCTCGGGGGGCGCGGCGGTACGGGTCGGGGCATCCCCGAGGGGGGTGCGGTGTAGAATACGACACCGATGTCCCTCCGGTCCCTCCTCCTCGCGGCCCCCCTGGTCGCCGGCGTGGCCGCCGCCCAGGTCCCGGCGCCCGCGGCGCCGGGCGCGCCGCCGACCGGCACCGGGGAGCCCTGGCGCATCATCCGCCCCCCGCAGTCCTCGCTCGTCCTCGCGCGCGACGGCTCGCTCATCGGCGAGATCGGTCGGGAATGGCGGACGAGCATCGCCATCGGGACCCTCCCCGCGTACGTGTATCAGGCCTTCGTCGCGGTGGAGGACCAGCGCTTCTGGCAGCACGATGGTGTGGATCTCGTCGGCATCGCCGGGGCCATCAAGGACAACCTCCTCGGCGGCAGCCGCGGGGCGAGCACCATCACGCAGCAGCTCGTCGGCAACATGCACCCCGACGTGATTGACCGGAGTGACCGGTCGATCCAGCGGAAGCTCCGCGAGCAGGCCGCCGCCCGCGAGATGGAGCGGCACTACACCAAGGCGCAGATCCTCGAAGCGTATCTCAACCAGATCGCCTTCGGTCGGGGCTTCCACGGCATCGAGGCCGCGGCACGCCACTACTTCGGCAAGCCCGCCGCGCGGCTCACCCTCGCCGAGGCGGCCTCGCTGGCCGCCGTCCCCAAGGGGCCGGCGATCTATGATCCGGTCCGGTACCCGGAGCGGAACCGCACCCGGCGCGACGCGGTCCTCGGCCTGATGCGCTCGCAGGGCTACATCACGCCCGCGCAGCTGCGCACCGCCCAAGCCACGCCGGTGCGCACGGCGCCGAACCTCGGGATGTCGGTGGCCGCGCCCTACCTGGTGGATGTGGTGCGCACGCGTCTCGAGCGCGCCGGCATCCGCGTCGGGGAAGGGGGCTATCGCGTGACCACCACGCTCGACCCCGCGCTCCAGCGCGCCGCCGAGGTCGCGCTGGTCGAGGAGACCGCCGCGATCGAGGCGAGGCCCGGGTACCGGCACGTGACGTACGCGGCGCGTCCCCGTGGCTCCACGGATTACCTGCAGGGCGCCATCGTCGCGATGGAGCCGGCCACCGGCGATGTCCTCGCCCTCGTCGGCGGTCGCAATTATCAGGAGTCGCCGTTCAACCGCGCCGTGAACGCGGTGCGCCAGCCAGGGTCGAGCTTCAAGCCCGTCATCTACGCCCGCGCGCTGCTGGACTCGATGCCTCCCTCGGCGCTCGTCTCGGACGATACGCTCACGGTGCGGTACGACCAGACGCTGTATCGGCCCAAGAACGCCGACGGCACCTTCCTCGGGACCATCACGCTGCGGGAGGCGCTCGCCCAGTCGCGGAACCCCGTCGCGGTGCGGCTCTGGCAGCGGCTCGGCGCGGACTCGATCATCGCGCTCGCCCGGCGGATGGGAATCGGCTCGCCCATCGCGCCCTTCCCGTCGAGCGCGCTCGGTGCGTCGGCGGTGCGCCCGATCGATCTGGTGGCGGCGTTCACGACCTTCGCGAACCTCGGTACGCCGGTGGAGCCGCGCCTCGTGCTCCGCGTGGAAGATGCCGCGGGCCGCGTAGTGCACAGCGAGGCGGTGGACTCCCTCCCGCCCGCACTCGACAGTGCGGTGGCGTACGTCGCGCGCGACCTGATGCGCGGCGTGGTGGAGACGGGGACCGCGACCGCCATCCGGCGGCAGATTCCGGTGACGATCCCCGTGGCGGGGAAGACCGGCACCACGGACGACAACAGCGACGTCTGGTTCATCGGCATGACGCCGCAGGTGGTGGCGGGCGTCTGGCTCGGGTTCGACCGGCCCAGACCCATCGCCCCCGGTGCGGCCGGCGGCACGCTCGCGGCGCCGATCTTCGGGCAGATGCTGGCGCGGTGGGGCGGCCTCGCCCCGGCGACGTGGACGCCTCCCGAGGGCGTGATCAGCGTGGAGCTCGACCGCGCGACGCGCGACCTCGCGGAGCCCGACACGCCGGCGGATCGACGGTACCGGGAGATCTTCGTGGCGGGCACCGAGCCGGCGGCGCTGCGGGTGGATGCGCGGCGCCTGCTACGCCTCGGGCCGCTCGTGGGGTATTGAGGGAGAGGAGTGGCTACCGGGCGCAGGCCCTTCATTTTGACGCGCGAGGAGACGGGACGATGCGGACGAACCGAGTGACGCGACTGGCGGTCGGGATGGTCCTGCTGATGGGCGGGTGCCGTGGCCAGGCACGGCCGGCGGACGACGCGTCGGCGCACGACGCGTCGGTACCGCCGGTGCCCGGTGACACGCAGGCGCAGCCGGTGCCCGTCGCACCGCCGACGATGGGTCCCGAGACACCGGCGCGTCCGGGGGTCCCCGCCGCGACGCCGGGGTCGGCTGGCGCCGGGGCGGCGAAGACGCCGCCGTCGCCCTACATCGGCTACGATTCCGCCTTCGGTCCGTCCTTCGAACTCGACTCCACTGGGAAGGCGGTGCCGATCAAGACCAAGAAGCCGGGGGGAGACCTGTGACGCGGACCGATCGACGGG
Source organism: Gemmatimonadota bacterium (assembly GCA_037975505.1). Taxonomy (GTDB): domain Bacteria; phylum Gemmatimonadota; class Gemmatimonadetes; order Gemmatimonadales; family Gemmatimonadaceae; genus Pseudogemmatithrix. The sequence goes on from JBANGJ010000055.1 coordinate 5,073, forward strand.
AGTGGATGCTGCGCGGCCTGATCCTAGGATCGGTCGCGCTGGTCCTCGCGTGCGGTGGCGACGGTGCGAGTGGACCGGTCGCCCCGGGACCGGCGAGCCGACTCGCCGCCGCCACCGGCGACAAGCAGGTCGCGCTCGCCGGGAACGCGGTGGCGCTTCCGCTCCGCGCGAAGGTCACCGACGCCCGCGGCACGGCGCGCCCCGGCGACACCGTCACCTTCGCGGTCGCCACCGGTGGGGGCACGCTCTCGGGCGCGACCACGGCCGTGACCGACGCCTCCGGCATCGCCACGGGGCCGCTCTGGACCCTCGGCAAGAACGGGGGCGCGCAGGCCGTCACCGCGACGAGCGGGCTCCTCACCACGGAGTTCACAGCGACCATTCAGACGAGCTACAAGATCGACCTGCGGTATGCCGGGACCGCGCCCACGGGGGAGATTGCGAGCGCCTTCGACGCGGCGGTGGACCGCATCAGCGCGATGATCGTCGGCGACCTCCCCGACGCGCAGGTCGGGAGCAGCGGCACGCCGTTCCAGGTCACCTCCTGCAACAGCAGTTTCACGGGGATCAACGGCCTCAATGAGGTCGTCGATGACGTCGTGATCTACGCGAAGGTCGAGGCCATCGACGGCGTGGGGAAGGTCCTCGGGACCGCGGGCCCCTGTCTCACGCGCACCTCCAGCGGCCTCACCGCCCTCGGCATCATGCGATTCGACAGCGCCGACCTCACCGACCTCGCGTCCAAGGGCCGGCTCACCGATGTGGTCCTGCACGAGATGCTCCACGTGATCGGCATCGGCACCCTCTGGAACGCGCGCGGGCTCCTCGCCGACACCGGCACCGTGAACGTGCGCGTGACCGGTCCGCTCGCGACGGCCTCCTGCGTCAACGATCACAACGGCGCCGCGGTGTGCGTCGGGGCGGTGCCCGCGGAGAACTGTCAGGGCCTGCCGACCGGCACCGTCTGTGGCGCGGGGACGATCAATGCGCACTGGAAGGAGAGCACCTTCCGCACGGAGCTGATGACCGGCTACGCCGGGACGGGCAATCCCCTCGGGCGGATGAGCATCCAGGCGCTCGCCGACCTCGGCTATGTGGTGCACCTGGGGCCCGCGGACCCGTACACGGTGCCGGCGGCGCTGATGGATGGGGGCCTCGTCGGCCTCCGCGCGGTCGAGGCCGAGTCGATCGCGTTGCCGGCGCCGATGACGCCGAAGTTCGTGCTCGAGTCGGGGGGACGCGTGCGCCCGATTGTCCTGCCGCGCTGAGTCACCGCCGCGGGCCCCGCGCGTCCGGCGCGGGGCCCGCCGGGCTCATTTGCGGGAGCCGGTCCAGATCGCGATGAGTCCGCACCCCTGCGCCATGCGGGCCCCCGCGAGGCGCTGCAGCTCCACCGGGACCGCTGCCGCGCTGCCGTAGATCTCGATGGCCGCGATGGATGGGGCGGAGATGATGTCGTCGATGGCGGCGAGGGAGCTCATCGGCGGCGGGTTCGGGTTGCCCATCGCCTCCTCGTAGGTGCCGAGGAGGCGCTGCCCGTCCAGCAGGATGGTCATCCCGCACATCACGCCGCGGCCCTGCAGCACGGCCTTGCCGTTCATCGGCTGCACCTTGGTGAACCGATCCCCCTGCAGCACCTGCGTGAGGCGGATCGGGTTCAGCATGTCCAGCTCCTCCGGCGTGATCATCCGTGCCGCGAAGGCCCCCCGCTGGATGCGCGTGACCCGGTCGTAGAAGCCGGTGCGCGCGAGCGGCGTGTCGCGTCGGCCGGTGATCGTGACCGGGTCGAGCGTGTTCGGCAGCGGGATCAGGTCGGCGACGTACAGGTCGGTGCCGGGCTGCTTCTTCACCCAGCCGGTGTACGGGTCGAAGCCGATCCGGCGCACCTGGAGGTTGAGCGAATCTGGGGCGCGCATCGTGAACGTCGCGCGGCCCGAGTCGTTGGCCACGCGGCTCACGCCGTTGACGATCGAGACGTAGGCGAAGGGGATCGCGTTGCCGCGCACGTCGGTGACCTGCACCACGGCGCGGTCGGTCTGCGCCGAGAGGGCCGGCGCGGCGAGGAGAAGGGCGGCGAGGAGGGGAATCCGACGAGTCACGGGCGGCTCCGGTACGGGGCAGGGGACGCCGGATGGTACTCCGGCGTCCTATCCGGTGGTACTACGCGACCACCGCCAGGGGTTCCCCGGCCTCGCGCCCCGGTTCCGGGAGCAGCGCGAGCGCGAGCACCTGCTCGAGCGACTCCACGAAGTGGAACTGCAGCGCGGCCCGTGCCTCGGCCGGCACGTCCTCCACGTCGGCCTCGTTCGCCTTGGGGAGGATGATGTCGGTGATCCCGGCGCGGAGCGCGCCGAGGACCTTCTCCTTCACCCCGCCGATCGGGAGCACCCGCCCGCGCAGGGTCACCTCGCCCGTCATCGCGATGTCCTTGCGTACCGGTCGGCCGCTGAGCTCACTCGCGAGGGCGGTGGAGATGGCGACCCCTGCCGACGGACCGTCCTTGGGGATGGCGCCCGCGGGCACGTGGATATGCGTCTCCACAGCGCCGAGGCGCGCCCGCGGGATCCCGAGCCGCTCGGCGTTCTTGGTCACGTAGGTGAAGGCCGCGCGCGCCGATTCCTTCATCACGTCGCCGAGCTGGCCGGTGAGGATGAGCGACACGGGGGCGCCACCGGCCTCGCCGGCCGGTGCGGCGATGGAGCGGACCGAGGCCTCGACGAACATGATGTCGCCGCCCATCGGGGTGTAGTACATGCCGGTCGCGATGCCGACCTCGTGCGCGACGTTCGCCTTCTCGGGATGCACCTTGGGCCGGCCGAGGAGCTCGCGGACCTCGTCGGCGGTGATGACGCCGTCGGCGGTGGGGTCGGCCCCCTCCTGGGTCGCGATGCGGCGCGCGACCTTGCGCGCCACCTTGCCCACCTCGCGCTCGAGCTGACGGACGCCGCTCTCTCGGGTGTACTGGCTGACCAGCGAGGCGATGGCCTCGTCGGTGAAGGTGACCGACTTGTCGCCCAATCCGTTCTCATCGAGCTGCCGCGGGATCAGGTACTTCTTGGCGATCTCCGCCTTCTCGCGCTCCGTGTAGCCCGCGAACTCCACGACCTCCATGCGGTCGAGCAGCGGGCCGGGGATGTTCTGCACGAAGTTCGCGGTCGCGATGAAGAGCACCTCGGAGAGGTCGAACGGCACGCCGAGGTAGTGATCGGTGAAGGAGTCGTTCTGGGCCGGGTCGAGCACCTCGAGCAGCGCGCTCGACGGATCGCCCTGGAACGACTGTCCGAGCTTGTCGACCTCGTCGAGCAGGAAGACCGGGTTCTTGGTGCCGGCCTGCTTCATCCCCTGGATGATCCGGCCGGGCATCGCGCCCACATAGGTGCGCCGATGGCCGCGGATGTCGGCCTCGTCGCGCGCGCCGCCCAGCGCCACGCGCACGTACTCGCGGCCGAGGGAGCGTGCGATGGACTTGGCGATGGAGGTCTTGCCCACGCCCGGCGGCCCCGTGAAGAGGAGAATCGGCCCCTTGGCCATCGCGCGGGCCTTGGCCTCGGTGACCTTGGCCTCGGGGAGGGCGTGCTCCCCCGTCGCCGTCACCGCCTCTTCGGCGGTCGCGGAGGCCTCGCGGGCGCGCAGCTGGCGGACCGCGAGGAACTCGAGGACGCGGTCCTTCACGTCGCCGAGGCCGTAGTGGTCCTCGTCGAGCAACGTGCTCGCCCGCGGCAGGTCGAGCTGGTCATCCGAGCGTGTGCCCCACGGGAGCTCGGCGATCCACTCGAGATAGGTGCGGATGACCTGCGCCTCCATCGACTCGCGGCCCGACCGCTCCAGGCGGCCGAGCTCGCGCTCCACCTCGGCCCGCGCCTGCGTCGGCAGGTCGAGCGCATCGAGCTTGGCGCGCAGCGCCTCGATCTCCTTGGAGGTATCGTCGTCCCCCAGCTCCTTCTGGATGGCCTTCATCTGCTCGCGCAGGAACATCTCGCGCTGCCGCTCGCCGAGCTCCTCCTGCACCTGCGTCTTGATCTCCTCCTGCGCCTCGAGCAGCGCGATCTGCCGCTGCACGTTCACGAGCACCTTCCGCAGGCGGTCCTCCACGGAGAGCGTCTCGAGGAGGCCCTGCTTCTCGGGCACCGGGAGCTCGAGGTAGCCCGCGACGAGGTCGGCGAACTTGCCCGGCTCCGTGACGGAGTCGAGCACCTGGTGCACCACCTCCTCCGGGAGCCCGCGGCGCTCACCGAGCTCCGCGGCCCGCTCGCGGATCTCCTTGTGCAGTGCCACGAACGCGGCGTCCTTGTCGTCCACCGGCGCGAGGTCGTCCGTGTGCATCACCACCGCGGACAGGTAGCCTTCGGTGGTGCTGTACTGCAGCGCGGTGGCGCGCTGCTCGCCGTTGAGCAGGAGCTGCACGCCCCCCAGGCCGCGCTGCACCTTCCCGATCCGGGCGATGACACCGGTCTGGTAGAGGATCTCCGGGTCCGGCTCCTCGGCGTTGTCCCGCTGCGCCACGGCGAAGACGAGGCGGTCCCCTTTGAGGGCGGCCTCGATGGCGCGCAGGGTGCCGGGGCGGCCCGCCGCGATGGGCGCGGTGAGGCCGGGGAAGATGACAGTCCCCCGGAGGGGGAGGACGGGGAGGGTCTGACGGGTGCTCATGCGGGGTCCTGCGGAAGAGGGAGATGCTGGATGAGACCCGGGGGAGCAAAGCGCGTTCCGCCTGACTTACGACACCCTGGCACGGATTGCAACTTTCCCCCGCCGTCCTGACGTAGGGACTGCCAAGGCGGCCCGTACGCCGTCCCTCCCTCCGCACCCTGCCGTGTCCCACCCGTCCCTCAGTCCGTCCGACGCCGAACTCCGCGCCCACGTGGTCCGCACGCTCGAGGCCCAGTACGACGTGGGGCCGGAGATCGGGCGCGGCGGCATGGGCATCGTCTACCGGGGCCGCGACCTCCGGCTCAAGCGCGAGGTCGCGATCAAGGTCCTCCCCCCGGAGCTCGCCTTCCGGTCCGAGATCCGCAGCCGCTTCCTGCGCGAGGCGGAGATGGCGGCGCAGCTCAACCACCCGCACATCGTGCCGATCTACTCGGTGGATGAGCGCGAGGGGCTCGTGTACTTCGTGATGGCGCTCGTGGAGGGCGGGAGTCTCGCGACGCGCGTGGCCGCACAGGGGGCGATGGCGCCGACGGAGGTGCGCCGCATCCTCGAGGAGGTGGGGGATGCACTCGCGTATGCGCACGCGCGGAACACCGTGCACCGCGACATCAAGCCCGACAACATCCTGCTGGACGCCGCCACCGGCCGGGCGATGGTCACGGACTTCGGCATCGCCCGCGCGGTGACGGAGGGCGGCGACCAGAAGCTGACCGCGACGGGGATTGCGATGGGGACGCCTGCGTTCATGTCCCCGGAGCAGTCCGCGGGGGATCGCGAGCTCGACGGCCGCGCCGACCTCTACTCGCTCGGCGTGGTCGCGTACCAGATGCTCTGCGGTGATCTCCCGTTCACTGCGACCTCGGCGCCCGCGCTCCTCGTGAAGCACCTCTCCGAGGCCCCGACGCCGATCGAGCACCGGGCCGACGTTCCCGCGGACCTCGCGCGCGCGGTGATGCGCTGCCTCGCCAAGCATCCGGACGACCGCTTTCCCGATGCGGCGAGCTTCGTGCAGGCGCTGCGCACGGGGGTGGTGCCGGCCCTGCCGCCGCGGGCGGCGACGGCGTATCCCACCGCGGCCACGCCGACCGCCACCGCCGGGCGTTCGGCCCCGATGGCGGCCGACACGCCGACCAGTGACGGTCCCACGCCGGACGAGCTGGCCCGCTGGAACGCGCACCGCGTCGTCAAGTTTCGCAAGAGTCTCGCCCCGTGGCTCGCGTGCTTCGTCGCGTTCATCGTGGTGAACCTCGCCGGGGGGCCGAACCTCCTCGCCGTCTCGGCGTTCTGGGGGATCGGCATCGCCACCGGGTATGCGCGGCTCTGGGCTGACGGCTACGACTGGCGCGACGTCTTCCGGCATCCGCGCGACACGATGTTCGTCGATGTGGTCTCCGACACCCTCGACGAGTTCCGGTCGATCAAGGACGCGTCGAAGCGGGCGCAGGTGCGGGAGCGTGCGCGGCGCGCGCGGCTGCGGCGCGGTGAGGCCACGGGTGCCGGCGGCGTGCCGGTCGCGCGCGGGGCCGCCGTGGTGCTCCCCGCCGGTCCCCTCGCCGAGGCCGTGCGGCAGGCGCAGCTCGACCGGGATGAGGCGCTCCGGCTGTACGACGACCTCTCGCGCGAGGACCGCGCTCGGCTCCCTGAGGTGCCCGCGAGCGTGACACGGCTCGCGGAGGCGGTGGCCACGCTGGCGCGCCAGGTGGCGGCGGCCGATCGCGACCTCGCCGGGCGCGACGTGGCGGCGATTGCCCGCGAGATCGACGCGCTCGAGGCGGCGGCGAACCCGCTGGATGTGGCGGCGAGCGAGACCCGGGCGCGGCGGCTGGCCCAGCTCAAGCGCGAGCGCCACGGTGCCGCGGGGGCGAGCGACGAACGCACGCGGCGCGCGGCGCGCCTCGAGAGCGCCTGCCTCGCGCTCCGGAACATGCGCTTCGACCTGCTGCGGCTGAAGACCGGGGCGCACGGGTGGCAGCAGGTCACGACGATCGCGGAGCAGGCGATGGCCCTCGCCCGCGAGGTGGACGCCCAGGTGCACGCGGGCGACGAGATGGCCCGCCTCGCGCGACGCCCCGCCGCGCGTGACTGACGACCCCCTCCTCGCGCG
>JBANGJ010000072.1:0-5915 GCA_037975505.1 Gemmatimonadota bacterium
ACGCGCAGGAACGGATGGGTCGAGGCTAGCGTCGCGAGGAGGGCTGGCGTCCCGTCCCGGGAGCCATCGTCGACGACGATGACCTCGTACCCCACCTGCTGCTCGGCGATCATCCGCGCGCAGTGGTCAAGAAACGTCGGCAGGTTCTCGGCCTCGTCCTTGGCGGGCACGAGTACGGAGACGCGGATGGGATGGGCCATGGTGGGGACGGCGGGGGTCAGAGGCGTTTGCGGAGTCGCGCGGGGAGCACCCCGAGCTGCTCGCGATATTTGGCGACGGTCCGGCGGGCGATCTGCACCCCGTCTCGCTCCAGGAGCTCGACGAGGGCCTGGTCCGTGAGCGGGTGATGCGAGTCCTCAGCGCCGACGAGCCGGGCGATGGTCGCCTTGATCCCCCGCGCGGACACGTCCTCCCCCTCCGCGCTCTTGAGGGCGCTGGAGAAGAAGAACTTCAGCGGCAGCACGCCCCGCGGCGTCTGCGCGTACTTCTCGTTGGTGACGCGGGAGACGGTCGACTCGTGCATTCCGGTGGCGTCGGCGACCTCGCGGAGGGTCAGGGGCTTGAGGCCCTGAATCCCCTTCTCGAAGAAGTCGCGCTGCCGATCCACGATGAAGTGCATCACCTTCAGCACCGTCTGTCGACGCTGTTCGATGGCCTGAATCAGCCACTGGGCCGCACTGAGCCGGCTCGTGATGAAATCCTTGCTCTCCCCGTCGAACTTTCGCTTGTCCCGCGCCACCTCCTGATAGGCGCGACTCAGGCGAAGACGCGGCAGGTTCGCGTCGTTGAGGAAGACCAGATAGCGACCCTCGATCTTCTCCACCACGAGGTCGGGGACGACGTAGTCCGTGCCGCGATCGGCGTACGCGAGCCCCGGCTTCGGGTTGAGCTTTGCCACCGCGTCCGCGGCGGTCTGGACCTCCGCAGGGGGCACGCCGATCTGCCGCCCGATCTCCTGCCACCGATGCGCCGAGAGATCGTCGAAGTGCTCGCGGATGAGGCGCTCGGCGAGCGTCCCCGAGAGCCCGGCATCGTACACCTGGAGGGCGAGGCATTCCTGCAGGGACCGCGCCCCGATGCCCGGGGGCTCCAACCCCTGAATGACACGGAGCATCCGCTCCGCCTCCGGCGGTGTGAACAGCGGGGCCTCGCGGTCGTCATCGCGCGCCTCCGCGGCCTGCAGGATCACGGCGTTGATCCCTGCCAGGATCTCATCGAGCGTGCCGGCGAGGTAACCGTCGTCATTGATGTTCCCGATGAACTCCTCCGCGAGCAGTTGGTCGCGGTCGGAGAGGTCCAGCAGCCGCACCTGTTCTCGCAGGTGGTCGTCGAGGCCGCGCGACTCCACCGTGATGGGCTCGTACGCCTCCGCCGTCTCGGTCGTCCCTGAGACCGTCGCCTCGTCCGGTCCATTGACGAGAAATTCCTCCCAGCGCGACTCGTCCTCCGACTGGGGCGCCGTGTCGACCTCCGCCTCCGGCTCCGCCGATTCGTCGGTGTCGGGCTCCATAACATCCTCGTCGGGCCCGGGCGACTCCTGCTCGTCCTCCTCCTCGACGAGCTCGAGGAACGGGTTCTCCAGCAGTTCCTGTTTGAGATGCTGCTGCAGATCGAGCAGCGGCATATACAGCATGTCCATCGCCTGGTACAGGCGCGGGTTGGCCTTGAGCTCCTGGCCGAGCCGGGCGGACTGCTGCAGGCCGGGTCTCACCCGGGCGCGCCCCCGCCGTGCTCAGCGCGGAACCGCTCCCGGAGCCGGGTGGTCAGCGTGGGACCGAAGTAGACCTTCGAGACCGTGTCGTCGAAGACCAGCTCCTCGACGGTGCCGGAGACCTTCACCGCGCCGTCGAACATGATGTAGGCACGGTCCACGATATCGAGCGTCTGCTCGACGTTGTGATCGGAGATGAGGACCCCGATGCCGCGGTCCTTGAGCGAGGCGACGATCCCCTGGATGTCGTGCACCGCGATCGGATCCACGCCCGCGAAGGGCTCGTCGAGCATCATGAACTTCGGACGCGTCACGAGCGCCCGCGTGATCTCGAGACGCCGACGCTCGCCACCGGAGAGCGCAAAGGCCTTGCTGTGGCGCAGGTGCTTGATATTGAGCTCATCCAGCAGGGCCTCGAGCCGTGCCTCCTGCTCCGCGCGGGGAATCGGCAGCGTCTCGAGGATCGCGAGGATGTTCTCCTCGACCGAGAGCTTCCGGAAGATCGACGGTTCCTGCGAGAGGTAGCCAACTCCGCGTCGCGCTCGCTGGAACATCGGCATCCGGGTCACATCCTCGCCGTCGAGGCGGATACTGCCCGCGTCCGGCGGGATGAGACCCACAATGGTGTAGAAGGTGGTGGTCTTGCCCGCCCCGTTCGGGCCGAGCAGCCCCACGATCTCCCCCTGCCGCAGCTCGAGGGCGACCTGATTCACCACGTTCCGGCCGCGGTACGTCTTGACTAGGCCGGTCGCGGAGAGCACGCTGCCCGTTGATGCCTCGACCGGCGACGGACGGCGCGGGGCACCGGGGCGCCCAGCCAAGCGTCGGATGGCCTCGTGCAGGAGCGCGGCGTCCGTCTGGTGGTGCCCCTGCAGGGCGCCGACGAGATCCACCATCGCATCGTCGCCCGTGGTCGTGACGCGCACGGCACCGGCGGCTTCGAGGCGCGGGAGCACCACAGCGCTCAGATGAGCGCGCACCTCGTCCAGCGAGAGCCGACCCGCCTCGGTGGCCACATCGCGCCCCTCGGCGCCCATCACGGCCAGGTGGTCGTCACGGTAGGCGATGGCGACGTCGTGGAACGGCGCGTGTCCAACCGCGTCGGCGGACTGGCTGACAGCCAGCAGGCAGAGCAGCGCGGATCGATCACCAGCGGTCAGGCGCTCGAGCAGCGGGTCGAGCGCCGCGGTGGGGTCGTTCGCGTGGGTCATGGGACTCGGGAGGGTGGACGCGGTGCCCCGGCACGCGTCGTATCGGCGCGGACGGCGGCCTCGAGGTACAGGCCGGAGGCCTGGTCCTCGACATCGACCTGCCGCACCTGGCCGTCGGTGAAGCGCACGGTGATGCGGCGCCCGCGGTTGTAGCTGAGGTTCGGGGTGGCGGGATCGGCGTCCTTGGCCGCCACCTGTTGGAACGCACGTGCCGAGCCGGTGGCGACCACGCCCCGCATGCGCGTGCGTTTCGCCGTGTCGCCGGGCACGGTCACCGTCTCGAAGGTCGCGATGAGCGTGTCCCCCGCGATCCAATCCATCTCGGCGGTGCGGACCGCCTCCGTGTCCGGCGGGGCGAACGCCACCGCGCGTCCGATCGCGTGCAACTCGTCGAGTGACTGACCGGGCATCCGAATATCCAGGGAATCGGCCTCGATCCGCTGGGCGTCGCCATCGGCGTGCGCCCGCCCGCCCCACGACCGGACCCGATCTATCAGGCCGTCGACCAGCGCCAGCGCGACCGTGTCGCCGGTGAGGACGAGCGAGTCAGAGTCCACGCGAGCGGCGCCGTTGGCACGGACGCGTTCCAGTTCCCCGTCCCGCGACCAAAGGTCGATCTCGGTACCGACCATCGTGAAGGCACGCGCGCCGGAACCGACGATCCGTGGCGTCTGACGGAGCTGCGCGAGTCCGGCCCCCTCATCGAGGCGCGCGGAATCCCCGGTGGCCGTCACGTCCGGGCGCGAGATCACCACGCGACCGGTCGACCAGACGAGCGAGTCGTTCTCCGAGTACACCACGTCGCCGACCACGGTTACCGTGTCTGCGGCGGCCGAGGTGCCAGCGGTGCGGGGCCGCCGATCGGCGAGGCGCACCGTCGGACGACCGGGTGCCCGCCAGCTCGCCGCGCTCCGTACCCCGGGTTTCGCCCGCAGGTAGTTCATCTCCGGGCCGCGGAATCGCACGCCCTTGCTCGTGGTACCGTCGACGCTTCCGGTGGCGAGCAGTCGCTCTTCCCCGGTGTAGTACACCATCCGTCGCGAGGTCATCCGTACCTGCTCGTCGGTGTATCGCACATGGTCGATGAGCACCAGCTCCCCACGGCTCGCGTAGTGCTCGGCGCTGTCCGCCAGGAGACGGTTCCCCTGACCGGCGCAGCTCGCGTCGACGCCTCCGCTGATGAAGGTGCGCTTCGTACCGTCCGGATCCGTGAAGACCTTCATCGCCGTCGTGAGAGCGCCGGCGCGGGTCACGCCGCGAAAGACGAGGGTGCACGGCCGGCCGTCCTGGGCCATGAGCGGCATCGGTAGGCACATCACGAGGCCGACGAGGCGGCGGACCACGCTCACATGCCGCCCGGCACGGTGAAGGTGCCGCCCCGGCCGCTACGCACCTTGAGCACCTCGACCGCGTCGAGATTCGGGTCCGCGCGGAACCCGACGCCGCGCATCTCGCGCTCACCCGATTCCGTGAGCGTGAAGGCCGAGTCGGAATACACCTGGTTGCGGCTCTGGTCGTAGCGGATCATCGGGGTGCGGAGCACCCGACCATCCACCGAGGTGATGACGACGTTCCCCCACGCCTCGAGCGAGTTGTTCCGGGTGTCGAAGAGTCCACGGCGCGCCGTTGCCGTCGCCTCCTTCGCGCCGGTGGCACCGAAGAAGTCCCCCTGCACGCCGAGGAGCGAGATCCGCGTGTTCTGCTGCATGAAGAGCGCGGTGTCGCCGAAGATCTCGGCGCGTAGGAGCCCGCCCTCGGTGATGAGGGTGCGGAACCCGAACGCGATCTGCTCCGCCGAGTCCAAGGCCCCGGGCAGGCCGGACGTCGTCGGGGTGTCACCCGTTCTGGCGCAGCCGCCCACCAGCAGGCTGAGACCGGCGGCGAAGAGGACGACGCGCCTCATGCGGCCCCCGCGCGGAGGAGATCATGCAGATGGACTACCCCGACCACCCGCTCATCGGTCCCGACCACCGGCAGGGCCACCACCCCTGACGTTTCCATCACGTGGACGGCGGCGCTGCCTAGCGCATCGGGATCGATCCGCTTCGGCGACCGGGTCATCACCCGGTCCACCGGGACGGCGAAGACGTCGGTCTCACGCTCCATCAGGCGTGTGAGGTCGCCGGTCGTGAGGACCCCGGCCATCCGCTCCTCCGCGTCGACGATGACGCAGAGGCCGCGGCGCTCGGCCAATTGCACGACGGCCTCCCGCATCGTGGCGCCGAGGCGGAGGATCGGAAGGGAGTCCGTGATCATCACGTCCCGCACGCGAAGGAGCAGCTTGCGACCGAGCGCGCCTCCGGGGTGAAACCGTGCGAAATCCTCGCGCCGGAACCCCTTCTCCTCGAGCAGGGCGACGGCCAGCGCGTCCCCGAGGGCCAGCGCGATAGTCGTGCTGGTGGTCGGCGCGAGGTCGTGCGGGCAGGCCTCCTCCCGCACCGAGGCATCGAGGACCACCTGGCAATGACGCCCGAGCGTGGAGGCGAGCCCCCCCGTGATCGCGATGCACGCCACACCGAGCCGGGTGAGCTGCTCGAGCAACGGAAGAAGTTCGGCGGTCTCCCCGCTCTTGGAGAGGAGGATCGCCACGTCGTCGGAGCCGACGATCCCGAGGTCCCCGTGGACGCTCTCCGTGGGATGCAGGAAGGTTGCCGGCGTCCCCGTGCTGGTGAGCGTGGCGGCGATCTTCCGCCCGATGAGTCCGGATTTCCCGATCCCTGAGACGATCACACGCCCGCGAGCGCCGAGGATGAGTCGCACCGCGTCAGCGAAGGCGGGACCGAGCCGGCCGGCGGCTTCCGACAGCACGTCTCGCTCGAGTTCGAGGACGCGGCGCCCTCGGCCGATGATGCGCTCCGTGCTCATGCGGGCACCGCCCGCGCCGCCACATAGCGCTCGACCTGCACGTCCCACTCGCCGCGCGCCCGGAGCAGGAGCTCACAGAACTCCCGCACCGCCCCAGCGCCGCCATGCCGCTGCAGCTGGACGGCGGC
>JBANGJ010000159.1:0-5457 GCA_037975505.1 Gemmatimonadota bacterium
TCGGTTACGCCCAAGACTACCACCAGGTCACCGACGAGCCGCAGTACATCGAGTACGAGCACTCGGCGCGCCTCGGCCGCTTCATCCACGATGTGATGCTCGCCATCGCGACCCGCCCGAATCGGCCGGCCATCGCCGGGCCGGACCCGGCCTACCCCAGTTGCCTTCGCTGAGCTGACGGCGGTCGCGACGCCAATGCGACTTTCGTTCCCCACCTGATCATCTTCGCCCTCACCCCCACGCCGATGCCGCGCTCACCGCTCGCCCGTCTCGTCTCCGCCGCACTCCTCTCTGCCGCCGCGCTCGGCGCGCAGCAGCCCGAGTCGTGGGACCCCCGTACGATCCTCGCCGCTGAGCGATTCGTCCGCCCCCCGGAGGCGATCGAGCGCATCGTGATGACCCCGCGCGTCGACATCCGATTCGACCGATTGAACGCGGACCGCACGTTGGCGGTGCGGACGACGGGCGCCGACCGCGGATCGATCGCCGCCTACGGCGCGCCGCACATCTACCTCGGTGGGCTGAACGTGGATACGCGGGCGAACCGCTCGCGCGAGCTGACCGTGAGCACGCGGACCGGACTTATCGTCGTCGACCCGCGTACCGGGACGTCACGCGCGATGCAGACCCCGGCGGGGGCGACGATCTCGGCGGAGACCTGGTCGCCGCGAGGTGACAAGATCGCCTTCATCGCAAACTTCCCCACCGCGTCGCACGCGTATGTCGCTGATGTGACCACGGGGCGGAGCACGCAGATCACCCGCACGCCGCTCCTCGCGACCCTCGTGGACGAGGTGCGCTTCACTGCCGACGGGTTGGCGCTCGTCGTGGTGCTCGTGCCGGGAGGCCGTGGCCCGATGCCTACGCACGGGGCTGACGGGATCGAGGATGGTCCGCGCGTCCGGATCACCGGCTCGCGCAAGGTGCCGCAGCCGGTGCACTGGAGCCTCCTCGAGGATCCGCACGACCAGGCGCAGCTCGAGTGGGTCACGACGGGGCAGCTCGCTCTGGTGGACGTCGCCTCGCGTCGGGAGCGCCTGATCGGGCGGCCGACGATGGTGCGGGCCGTCGACCTCTCGCCCGACGGCACGCATCTCCGTGTCACGCGGATGACAAAGCCCTTCTCGTACCTCGTCCCGGTCTCCTCGTTCGGCAGCGTGCAGGAGCTGTGGGACCTGGCCGGCCGGGTCGTCGCGACGTTGCAGACGACGCCACTCAGGGAGGAGACGCGAAGCGGGCCTGACGCGGCGGCCGCCCCCGACACAGGGAAGCGGAACCTGCAGTGGGATCCCACGGGTCGCGGGCTCCTCTACCTGCGATCGGTGTTCGCCAACGCGACCGGTGACGCGCGCTCCGAGGCGCGCGGCGGACGTGGTGGGGCCGGCAACGGCACCACGGGTGCCACCGCGAGCCGTGGCGGACGTCCGCAGCCGACCGCCGTGCGTCTGATGCGGTGGTCGGCGCCGTATGGCCCCGGTGACACCTCCCTCGTGCTCGAGGGCGGGCCACAGCTGACGCAGTTCACCTGGAGCCACGACGGAGCGATGCTCTTCCTGAGCGACAGCGGGCAGGCGTTCGCCGTGCGCCCCTCGGAGCCGACGAAGCGCTTCCCGCTCGGGCGCAGCGTGAGCCTCGGGGGTGGTGGCGGCTTCGGTGGAGGCGGTGGCTTCGGGGGCGGCACGCCCACGGCGGACACCGTCGGCACCGGGGGCACGCTGCTTAGCCGCGCGGGCCTCGGCGCCCAGCCGGGCGTCCTCGTCTCACCCGATGGTCGCGCCGTCTTTGTGAGCGGGCAGCGGACGTACGGCACCGACTGGCACCGTCGGGCGCCGCGGCCGTTTGTCGACCGCATCGAGATCGAGACCGGGGCGCGGTCGCGCGTCCTCGACAGTCCGGCCGATGTCTTTGAACGTCTCGTGGCCCCGCTCGACGATGACTTCCGTGAGGTCCTCGTCACCCGGCAGTCGCCCACGACGATCGAGGACACATGGCGCCGGGATACGCGCTCAGGTGCCCTGACCCGCCTCACGACCGCCGTCGACGCCGCCCCGCAGGTGACGCAGGCGGTGCGGAAGTTGATCCGCGTCACGCGGCCGCGGGACGGCCTGCAGATCTGGACGAAGGTCGTCCTCCCGCGCACCTACCAGACCGGCGTCACCCCCGGCGTGATCTGGTTCTATCCGCGCGAGCACACCTCCATCGAGGCGTACGAGAAGACGCGCTGGTCCACCAACATCAACACCTTCCCCGCGGTGCCCGCCTCGCGCCCCGCCACCGCGACGGAGGTGTGGGCGGCCGCCGGCTACGTCTTCATCGAACCCGACCTGCCGATTCTCGGCGACTCGGGCCGGATGAACGACAACTACACGCGCGATCTCAAGGAGAGCCTTGATGCCGTGATCGACGCCCTCGTTGATTCGGGCTTCGTGCGGCGCGACAACATCGGTATCGGCGGCCACAGCTACGGCGCCTTCAGCACCGTGAACGCGATGACCCTCGTCCCGTACTTCAAGGCGGGGATCGCGGGAGACGGGATGTACAACCGCTCCCTCACGCCCTTCGGATTCCAGAGCGAGCGCCGGAGCTTCTACGAGGCGCAGGCCACCTATCTCGATATGTCTCCCTTCTTCCGGGCGGACAAGTTGAGCGGCGCCCTGCTTCTTTACCACCATCTCGAGGACCAGAACACCGGCACCGCGCCGATGAGCTCGATCCGGATGTTCAACGCGCTGCAGGGGCTCGGGAAGGAGGCCGCACTGTACCTCTATCCGTACGAGGACCACTCGGTGATGACCTACGCGAGCGACCTCGACCAATGGGCGCGGTGGATCGCCTGGTTCGACACCCACCTGACCGGAGCGAAGCGATAGCCCCTCGCCCGCCCTGCACCCCGCGCCAGTTCAGGCCGGGGTCGCGGGGAAGGTGAGCCGCAACGTCTCACCGGGTGGAAGCGCCCGCCACTCGGCGATGCACGCCGCGCGGAGCGCAGTGATGGCCGCGAGCTGTTCCTCGGTGACGGCCGGAAACGCAGCCCCGGCCGCCCCCGTCGGTTCCGCGGCCGCGGTGCCGTCGAGAGCGAGCGCCGATGCGAGGGCGGCAGCATCGGGAGCCATCCCGCGCTCGACATATCCGACAATCCGCTCCACATACATCGCCGCCGCCGGCAGGCGGCGCACCACGCCGGGCGAGGCGAAGTCGTCGATGGCCCACCCCTGTGCGATGAGGCCGAAGAACGCGTCATCGATGCCGAGAACGCTCTCCACCGCGTAGTGCGCGAGATCGTGCGTCGGCAGGAAGGGATGCACGCGGGCCCACGTGCGTGACGCGTCGGCCCGGACGCAGGCGAGGCTCGGCCGGCCGTCGTGTGTCTTCTTGATCTCGATGCGCAGGGTACGCCGCGCGGGCGGCGGATCGCCCAGCCGGACGGGCCTCTCGGTCGCCATGGACGGGAACCTAGACCCCCTGGTGCCCCCCCACCAGCAGGTCGAGGGGCGGCCTATATTCCCACCTATGGGCGCTCCCCCGATCTATCTCGACCACGCCGCCACGACCCCGGTCCGCTCCGAGGTCTTCGACGCGATGGGCCCCTTCTTCGGCCCGCGCTTCGGCAACCCCTCGTCCACTCACCGCTGGGGACGTGAGGCCCGGGCCGCGCTCGACGAGGCCCGAGAGCGCGTCGCGCAGTGCCTTGGCGCCGCGCCGGACGAGGTCTGTTTCACGAGCGGCGGGACGGAATCCGACAACCTCGCCGTCCTCGGTGCCTGGCGTGTGCTGAAGGCCCAAGGCAAACGCGCGGTCGTCACCTCGCCGACGGAGCACAAGGCGGTCCTCGTCGCCGCACACCAGGCGGCGAAGGAAGGCGCCGAGGAGCGGCTCCTCCGCATCGACACCACCGGCCGCATCGACCTCGCCGACGCCCAGGCCAAACTCGGTACCGACACGTCGGTCTGTTCCCTGATGTGGGTGAACAACGAGACGGGGGTCGTGCAGCCGATCGCCGAGCTCGCCGCCCTCGCGAAGGCACAGGGCGCCCTCTTCCACACCGACGCCGTGCAGGCCTTCGGCAAGGTCGAGGTGGACGCTCGTCAGATCCCGTTCGACTTCGCCTCCGTGAGCGGTCACAAGCTCGGCGCCCCGAAGGGAATCGGCGCCTTCTACATCCGGCGCGGGACCCCCCTCGAGCCCCTCTTCTTCGGCGGCTCGCAAGATCGTGGCCGTCGGCCGGGCACCGAGAACGTGGCCGCGGCCGTCGGGCTCGCCCGAGCGATGGAGCTCGCGGTGGCCGAGCGCGAGGCGCACTGGCGCACCTACGAGGCGATGCGCGACGCGCTCCAGGCCGCGCTCGTCGCACGGGTGCCAGGGCTCGTCGTGCACGGAGGAGCGGCGCCGCGCGCGCCGCACATCCTCAACGTCTCCGTCCCGGGCACCGACTCCGAGTCGCTGCTGATGGCGCTCGACCTGCAGGGCGTCGCCGCCTCCAGCGGCTCCGCCTGCCAGAGCGGGAGCATCACGCCGTCGCACGTGCTCTCCGCGATGGGCGTCGCACCAGACCTCGCGAACGCTGCGATCCGGATCAGCTTCGGCTCGTTGAACGGCCCCGATGACGTCGCGCGCGTCGCGGAACTCTTCCCCGCCCTCGTCGCCAAGGCCCGCGGGCTCGCCGGCGTCGCGTGACCCGCGGCCGCGTCCTCGTCGCGATGTCCGGCGGCGTCGACTCGTCGGTCGCCGCCGCACTCCTCGTGCGACAGGGCTACGACGCCGTCGGCGTCACGATGAAGCTCTTCCACGACGGCGGCGAGATTCCCGACCGGCCGTGCTGCTCCCTCGACAGCGTGAACGACGCGCGACGCGTCGCCGAGTCCCTCGGCATCCCGCACTACGTGCTCAACCTGCAGGATGAGTTCGGGCACGACGTCGTCGCGGACTTCGTCGCCGAATACGCGGCCGGGCGCACGCCGATCCCCTGCGTGCGCTGCAACACCTTCACCAAGTTCCGCGACCTCCTCGCGAAGGCCGACGCCATCGACGCACGCTGGATCGCGACCGGGCACTATGCGCGCCTCGCCGAGGGTCGCCTGCAGCGCGGTCGTGACGAGGCCAAGGACCAGACCTACTTCCTCTGGGGGATCGACCGCGGCGTCCTCGACCGCCTGATGCTCCCGGTCGGCGACCTCACCAAGGCGGAGACGCGCGCCATCGCCCGCGAGCTCGGCCTCCTGACCGCCGAGAAGCCGGAGAGCCAGGAGATCTGCTTCGTCCCCGACGGCGACTACGTGAAGGTGCTCGAGCGCGAGCTCCCCGCCGACGCGCCGGCCCTCTCCCCCGGTCCGATCGTCGCGCTCGATGGCACCGTGCTCGGGACGCACGATGGGTTCGCGCGCTACACCATCGGCCAGCGCCGGGGGCTCCCGGGCGGCCGCACCGAACCGCTCTACGTGGTCGCCCTGCGCCCGGAGG
>JBANGJ010000161.1:0-5721 GCA_037975505.1 Gemmatimonadota bacterium
TCGGTTACGCCCAAGACTACCACCAGGTCACCGACGAGCCGCAGTACATCGAGTACGAGCACTCGGCGCGCCTCGGCCGCTTCATCCACGATGTGATGCTCGCCATCGCGACCCGCCCGAACCGGCCGGCCATCGCCGGGCCGGACCCGGCCTACCCCAGTTGCCTCCGCTGAGCTGACGGCGGTCGCGACGTCGATGCGACCATCGTTCCCCACCTGATCTTCGCCCTCATCCCCACGCCGATGCCGCGCTCACCGCTCGCCCGTCTCGTCTCCGCCGCACTCCTCTCCGCCGCCGCGCTCGGCGCCCAGCAACCCGAGGGGTGGGACCCCCGTACGATCCTCACCGCCGAGCGATTCGTCCGGCCCCCGGAGGCGATCGAGCGCATCGTGATGACCCCGCGCGTCGACATCCGGTTCGACCGATTGAACGCGAGCCGCACACTGGCGCTGCGGACGACCGGCGCCGACCGCGGATCGATTGCCGCCTACGGCGCGCCGCACATCTACCTCGGTGGCCTGAACGTGGACACGCGGGCGAACCGCTCGCGCGAGCTGACCGTGAGTACGCGGACCGGCCTCGTCGTCGTCGACCCGCGCACCGGGACGTCTCGTGCGCTTCAGACCCCGGCCGGCGCGACGATCTCGGCGGAGACCTGGTCGCCGCGAGGTGACAAGATCGCCTTCATCGCGAACTTCCCCACCGCGTCGCACGCGTATGTCGCTGATGTGTCGACGGGGCGGAGCACGCAGATCACCCGCACGCCGCTCCTCGCGACCCTCGTGGACGAGGTGCGCTTCACCGCCGATGGATCGGCGCTTCTCGTTGTGCTCGTGCCGGCGGATCGTGGCCCGATGCCCTCGCACGGGACCGACGGGATCGAGGATGGCCCGCGCGTTCGAATCACGGGCTCGCGCAAGGTGCCGCAGCCGGTGCACTGGAGCCTCCTCGAGGATCCGCACGACCAGGCGCAGCTCGAGTGGGTCACGACGGGGCAGCTCGCCTTGGTGGATGTCTCCTCGCGTCGGGAGCGCCTGATCGGGCGGCCGACGATGGTGCGGGCCGTCGACCTCTCGCCCGACGGCACGCATCTCCGTGTCACGCGGATGACGAAGCCCTTCTCGTATCTCGTCCCGGTCTCCTCGTTCGGCAGCGTGCAGGAGCTGTGGGACCTGACCGGCCGGGTCGTCGCGACGTTGCAGGCGACGCCACTCAGGGAGGAGACGCGGAGCGGGCCTGACGCGGCGGCCGCCCCCGACACGGGGAAGCGGAACCTGCAGTGGGATCCCGCGGGTCGCGGGCTCCTCTACCTGCGGTCGGTCTTTGCCAACGCCGCTGGTGAGGCGCGCGGCGGACGCGGCGGGACCGGCAACGGCACCATGGGTACCCCCGCGAGCCGTGGCGGACGTCCGCAGCCGACCGCGGTGCGCCTGATGCGGTGGTCGGCGCCGTATGGCCCCGGTGACACGTCGCTCGTGCTGGAGGGTGGGCCGCAGCTGACGCAGTTCACCTGGAGCCACGACGGGGCGATGCTCTTCCTGAGCGACAGCGGCCAGGCGTTCGCCGTGCGCCCCTCGGAGCCGACCAAGCGCTTCCCGCTCGGGCGCGGCGTCACGCTCGGAGGTGGTGGCGGCTTCGGTGGAGGCGGTGGCTTCGGGGGCGGCATGCCCGCGGCGGACACCGTCGGCACCGGGGGCACGCTGCTCACCCGCGCGGGCCTCGGCGCCCAGCCGGGCGTCCTCGTCTCACCCGATGGCCGCGCCGTCTTTGTGAGCGGGCAGCGGACGTACGGCACCGACTGGCACCGTCGAGCGCCGCGGCCATTTGTCGACCGGATCGAGATCGAGACCGGCGCGCGGTCGCGCGTCCTCGACAGTCCCGCCGATGTCTTTGAACGTCTCGTGGCCCCGCTTGACGATGACTTCCGTGAGGTCCTCGTCACCCGGCAGTCGCCCACGACGATCGAGGACACCTGGCGTCGAGACACACGTTCGGGTGCGCTGACCCGTCTGACGACCGCCGTCGATGCCGCCCCGCAGGTGACGCAGGCGGTGCGGAAATTGATCCGCGTCACGCGACCGCGGGACGGCCTGCAGATCTGGACGAAGGTCGTCCTTCCGCGCACCTACCAAGCCGGTGTCACCCCCGGCGTGATCTGGTTCTATCCGCGCGAGCACACGTCCATCGAGGCATACGAGAGGACCCGCTGGTCTACCAACATCAACACCTTCCCAGCCGTGCCCGCCTCGCGCCCCGCCACCGCGACCGAGGTATGGGCGGCCGCCGGCTACGTCTTCATCGAACCTGACCTCCCGATCCTCGGCGATTCGGGCCGGATGAACGACAACTACACGCGCGATCTCAAGGAGAGCCTCGATGCCGTGATCGACGCCCTCGTCGATTCCGGCTTCGTGAAGCGCGACAACATCGGCATCGGTGGCCACAGCTACGGCGCCTTCAGCACCGTGAACGCGATGACCCTCGTCCCGTATTTCAAGGCGGGGATTGCGGGGGACGGGATGTACAACCGCTCCCTCACGCCATTCGGATTCCAGAGCGAGCGCCGGAGCTTCTACGAGGCGCAGGCCACCTATCTCGACATGTCCCCCTTCTTCCGGGCGGACAAGTTGACCGGCGCCCTGCTGCTCTACCACCATCTCGAGGACCAGAACACCGGCACCGCGCCGATGAGCTCGATCCGGATGTTCAACGCGCTCCAGGGGCTCGGGAAGGAGGCGGCGCTCTTCCTGTATCCGTACGAGGATCACTCGGTGATGACCTACGCGAGCGACCTCGACCAATGGGCACGGTGGATCGCCTGGTTCGACACCCACCTGACCGGAGCGAAGCGATAGCCCCTCGCCCGGCCTGTGTGCCGCGCCCGTTCAGGCCGGGGTCGCGGGGAAGGTGAGCCGCATCGTCTCACCGGGTGGCAGCGCCCGCCACTCGGCGATGCACGCCGCGCGGAGCGCCGTGATGGCGGCGAGCTGTGTCTCGGTGACGGCCGGAAACTCGCCCCCCGCCGCCGTCGGTGCCGCGGCCGTGGTGCCGTCAAGAGCGAGCGCCGATGCGAGTGCGGCGGCGTCGGGAGCCATCCCGCGCTCGACGTACCCGACGATCCGCTCCACGTACATCGCGGCCGCCGGCAGGCGGCGCACCGCGCCGGGCGAGGCGAAGTCGTCGATGGCCCACCCCTGTGCGATGAGGCCGAAGAACGCGTCATCGATTCCGAGGACGCTCTCGACCGCGTAGTGCGCGAGGTCGTGCGTCGGCAGGAAGGGGTGCACGCGGGCCCACGTGCGTGACGCGTCGGCCCGGACGCAGGCGAGGCTCGGCCGGCCGTCGTGTGTCTTCTTGATCTCGATACGCAGAGTCGGCCGCCCCACGCCTCACCGCCTCCGATCGAGCGTCGGGGGCACACCGTCCCACGCGTCGACGATCCGGGCCGCTCGGAACAGATCATCGGCGGCTTGCAGCATCTTGCCGCGGAGTCGGCGCGGATACGTCGCCGGCTGCGCGACCAGCGCCTCCCGCACGAGCGCCGCGGCCTCCGCCGACTGATGCCCGCCGAGCGTGGCATTCATCCAGCCGAGCGGGAAGAAGATGTCGCCGGTGCGCTGGATCTCCTCGACCAGCGCGAGGGCGGCGGGGAGTTGGGCGCGCGACGCATCGGCGCGCAGCGGATGGTGCATCGCCGCCATCGCGTCGGTGACCCAACTCTCCCGTCGGCGCGCCTCCGCGGAGGCAAAGGTCGCGAAGAGCGAGTCGCGGACGCGGGGGTCGGCGGAGAGGGCGGCGCGCATGAACCGCTGACGCGCGAGGCGATCCGGGTTCGTGATGCGCGTCGCCTGCCGGTCGAGCACCGAGGCTGCATCCGGCACCCCACGGATCGCGAGCCCCTCCGCGATGGCGATCTCCTGCGCCTCGGAGACGGGGAACCCGCGCGGCACCTCCTCGCGCGCCCAGATGCGGCGGAGTCGCGCGATGCCCTCCGGAGTGAGGGTCACGCCGATCAGGGTGCCGAAGACCGTCCCCTTCCGGCCCGGCGTGGGCGCCGCCTCGAGCACCCGCCACAGGGTCGTCTCAACGGACGCGGCCGCCTGCTGCCGCGCGTCGGCCGCGAGGAAGCGCCAGTACGTCGAGCGGAGGAGGGCGAGGAGCTGCGAGGCCACCAGCTCGTCGCGCTCGACGAGCAGCGCGCGTTGTACCGCCTCGAGGAGGGCACGCGGCGCGAGGGCGCCATCGAGCATCTCCTCGTGCAGCGCCTGCCAGGCGACCGCGCGATGCAACGGCGTGGTGAGCGCCTCGGCGTTGGCGAGAAGCCAGGCACGGCTGGTGGTGTCGAGGGGGAAGCGCCCGTAGCCGACGCCATCCACCGCCGGCAGCAGCACGGGCGGGGCGTCCGCCCGGGTGGACGCCGCGCGGCTCGACGCCGGGATCGCCACGGGGGTTTCCGGCGTGATCGCCGGCGACGAGGGGAGCGGCACCCGCGTGATCGTGTCCCCGAGCGCAAGCGCCACCACGCGCTCGTCGGACCCCCGTCGCACCAACACGGTGAGCCGCTGCGGCCGAGCATTCGCCACCGGATCCGCGACCACCGTATCGCCAACGAGTCGCACGCGCACCGTCGGGCGGCCGGCCTCCTCCACCCACGCCCGGCTCCAGGCAGTCACGTCGACCGGTGAGACGGAATCGAGCACGGCCACGAGGTCGAGCCAGGTCGCGTTGCCGAAGCGATGGGCGGCGAGATAGCGCTGCAGTCCCGCCTGGAACGCCGGCGCCCCCACCAACGTCTCGAGCTGCCGCATCACGATCGGCGCCTTCTGGTAGATGATCGCCCCGTAGAGTGAGCCCGCCTCGCGCAGGTTCTCGAGGGGCTGGCGGATGGGATTCGCCCCGCCCGTGCGGTCGACGCCGTACGCGGTCGGATGGTAGCCGGTGAAGAAGCGGAGGTCGTGGTCGATGTCCGGGAACGCCGGCGCGACGATCTTCGCCGCCATGAAGTTCGCGAAGACCTCCTTCATCCAGACGTCGTCGAACCATCGCATCGTGACGAGGTCCCCGAACCACATGTGCGCCGTCTCGTGCGCGATCAGGCTGGCGCGCCCCATCTCCTGCGTCCGTGACGGCGCCTCATCGAGCAGCAGCGCATCGGCGCGGTACCAAACGGCACCCGGGTGCTCCATCCCGCCGAACTGGAAGGCGGGGACGAGGAAGAAGTCGTACTTGGCAAAGGGATAGGGGATCCCCGTGTACGCCTCGAGCCAATCGAGTGCCTGCGCGTGCAGGTCGAAGACCGCCGCCGCGTTCCGTGCGACCTTCACCGGATCCGTCTCGCGATGGTACATCGTGAAGGTCCGTCCGTCGCGGGTGCCGGTCAGCTGCTGCATCCGTCCCGCCGCGAAGGCGAGGAGATAGGTGCTGATCGGGGCGGTCTCCGCGAACCGGAGCCGATGCCGGCCCGGACCCGCGCTGCTGCTGTCGCGCTCGACGAGTGCCCCGTTCGCCACGGCGGCCCAGGCCGCGGGCACGGTCAGCCCGACGGTGAAGCGTCCCTTGAGACTCGGCTGCTCGAACACCGGGAATGCGGTCGAGGCACGGTCCGGCACGAAGAGCGCGTAGAGGAAGTCATCGCTCCGGTTGAGCGCCGCGTCCGTGCTGGTGAACGCGACGGTGACGGTGTGCGGACCGGCGGCGACCGCGGGAATGACGATGTGGTCT
>JBANGJ010000155.1:0-5573 GCA_037975505.1 Gemmatimonadota bacterium
GCCAAGACGTCGCCCGACGGCCGGACCGTCAATGCGACCACCAGCCAGCGCCTCACCGATATGGGTGAGGGGCCGGTGTTCTATGACAATCAGGTGGAGATCGCCGTCGTGGCGTGACGCCCGGCGCGACACCCCACCCAGCGCCCGGGCGCCGCGCCGTCACCATCGGTGCTGCGCCTGACGAACCGCGATTCCCGGTCGTGCGTTGACCTCGTCTCCGATCTCCTCCTCTCGCTCCCTCCCATGTCCGCTCCGCTCCCCACCACCCTCGGCGCCCTCAAAGCCTCCCCGTTCGGCGCCACCGACACGCGCGGCCGCTCCGTGAAGGATGAGATCCGCGCGAACCTCCTCCGGCGCCTCGCCGAGGGCGGTCCGCTCTTCCCGGGCGTGCTCGGTTACGAGGACACGGTGATGCCGCAGGTGGTGAACGCGCTCCTCTCGCGGCACCACTTCATCCTCCTCGGACTCCGCGGGCAGGCGAAGTCCCGTTTGTTGCGCGCGCTGACGACCCTCCTCGACCCGGCACTCCCGGTGCTCGCGGGCTCGGAGACGAACGACGACCCCTTCGCGCCGATCTCGAAGTTCGGCCGCGAACGGATCGCCGAGGCGGGGGATGACGCGCCGATCGCCTGGTTGGCACCCGAACAGCGCTACGTGGAGAAGCTCGCGACCCCTGACGTGACCGTCGCCGACCTCATCGGCGACCTCGATCCGATCAAGGCGGCGCGCGGCGGCCATCTCCTCTCCGATGAACTCAGCATCCTCTACGGGATGCTCCCGCGCGCGAACCGCGGGATCTTCGCGCTGAACGAGCTTCCGGACCTCGCGGGAAAGGTGCAGGTCGGGCTCTTCAACGTGATGCAGGAGGGGGATGTCCAGATCAAGGGCTACCCCGTCCGCCTCGCCCTCGACGTCGTGCTCACCTTCACGGCGAACCCCGAGGACTACACCGCCCGCGGCAAGATCATCACGCCGCTCAAGGACCGTATCGGGAGCGAGATCATCACGCATTACCCGACGAGCGTCGCGCTCGCGCAGACCATCACCGCACAGGAGGCGTGGACCGCGCGCGGCGGGCTCCCGGTGCGGATCCCCGAGATCGTCGCCGAGGTCGCGGAGCGCGTGGCCTTCGAGGCGCGCGAGGAGAAGCGGATCGACCAGCGCTCCGGCGTGTCGCAGCGGCTCTCGATCACGCTGCTCGAGAATATCGTCTCGAACGCTGAACGACGCGCCGTGACGTTGGGTGAGCCCACGGTGGTCCCGCGCCTCGCCGACCTCTACGCCGCGCTCCCCGCCATCACCGGCAAGATCGAGCTCGAGTACGAGGGCGAGCTGATCGGCGGGGCGGTGATCGCGCGCGAGCTCATCCGACGCGCCGCTGACGCGACGCTCCGCGAGCGAGTGGGCCCCGTCGCGGCCGAGGAGGTCGTGATCTGGTTCGACGAGGGATCGGCGCTGCAGGTGAGTGACGACGCCGGCGTCGCCACGGCACTCGAGGGGTTCGCGACGGTCCCCGGTCTCCTCGACGAGGTGCGGAAGGCCGGGCTCGGTGGCACCGACGACGGCGATCTCCTCGCCGGGTGCGAGCTCCTGCTCGAGTCGCTCGTGGCACGGCGGAAGCTCACGCGCTCCGAGAGCGGCCGCTACGGCCGCTCAGTGCGCCGCCAGAAGGGGATGTCGTCGGAACGCCCAGAGGGCGACGAGTAGCCGCGTCGGTCAGTTCGGCCGGGGCTCGCCGCCCGCGAATCGCTCGACGGCCGCCTCGACCACCTCCTCAACGCTGCCGTGCGAGGCATAGACGGTACGGAGCCACGTGGCATCGGTCCCGTCAACGACGATGCCGCGCACGAGCTCCACGGCGGCGGTCGCGTCAAGGGACGCCGCGACCTCCTCACTTCGACGGAGCATCGCGAGCATATCCTCACGGATGGTGATGGACTCCGCCGAGTCGGGCCGGACGATGATGCCATCCAACCCGAAACGACACGCTTGGAAGCGATTGTAGCCGTACACGAGGTACTCGTCCTCCGACGGCAACGGCCGCTCCTCCGAGAGCAGGAGAGCGCAGAGCACCTGGAGATAACCGGCGATGCCGGCGGCCCGCTCGACCGTCAAGGGGGTATCACACACCCGCAGTTCGATGGTCCCGTACTCCGGTTTTGGTCGGATGTCCCAGTAGAAATCTTTCATGGACCGCACCACGCCAGTGCGCTCCATCTTCTCAAAGTAGGTACCGAACTCGTCCCAGGATGCCACGAGCGGCGCGCGCCCACTGAGGGGAAACGCCGACACGGAGTTCAGGCGCGAGGAATGAAACCGGGTGTCTCGACCCTGGACGAACGGTGAGGACGCCGACAACGCGATGAAGTGGGGCACGTACCGCCCGAGCTGATGGAGCAGCCGCAGCGCGATGTCGCCGGACGCACAGCCGATATGTACGTGCTGACCGAACACGGTGAACTGCTTGCTCAGATAGCCGTACAGCGCGGAGACCTCGCGGAATCGCGGCTTGGGGAAGATGCGACGCTCCGTCCAGTCCTGAAACGGATGTGTGCCGCCGCCGGAGATCTGCACATTCAGTCGCGCTGCGGCTCGGGTGAGCACCGCCGCCTGCGCCTGCATCTCCGCGCGCAGTGTCTCGTGCTGGTGATGGACACTCGTGGCGACCTCGATCATGCTCTCGGTGATCTCGGGCGACACGGTACCAGGGAACGGCTGCTTCCCGAGCAGATGGAGGAGATCGGGACTCGCCGCGCAGAGATCGAAGTCGCCTGGACTCGTCAACTGGAGCTCCAGTTCGACGCCGATGGTCAGTGGCGTCGACGCGGCAAACGCTTGCAATGGCATCGTCAGTCCTCCAGCAGGTCGGGGACCTCGCGTGCCGCACGCAGGGCGACACCGACCAGGATCGGTCCGAGCACTTCCAACACCAGCGCCGCCGCGGCCAGCGGCGCCGCAAGCTCGAACATGGCAGTGCCATCCACGCGGGTCTGTTCGAGCACGAGAATGACGAACACGGAGAGCGGAGTCATCGCGATTCCCGTCAGCGCGCCCTTCTGCCAGGTGATACCGCTGGGCACGGCAAAGGCGGCAGCGGCGGCGGTCTTGGCAGCGAGGCGGAGCAGCACCAAGAGAATACCGACGGTCGCGCCGGCGGCGATGTCCGCCCACGGCACCGCCGACGCCACGTACACGAAGAGCAGCACGGACAGCAGCTGGCCCAGAGTCCCAAACCCGCGGCGCTGCGCATTCAGCACCGTGCGGCGGCGGCGCGCGACGACCCCGAACGCGAGTGTCGCTAGGACAGCGCTGAGCCCCGTGGCATGCGCGAGGCCAACAACCACCGACACCGCGAGGGCGAACGCCATCGTCCCCTCATCGCGGGTTCGCGCGATCGATCGGAGGAAGACGGGGACGGTCATTCCGGCGAGAATACCCAGGGCCCCAGACGCGGCGAGATCTCGCGCGGCCGCCCCCGCGAGGTGCCGCACGCTCTCCACCGACGTCGCCTGCTGCCCGGCGATCACGACCTTGAACGCGAACACGGCCAACAGGCAATCGATGACGGACAGGTGCAGCGCGCGTTCGGTCACCTGGCCGGAGGCCCGTCGGTCGTGAACCACACGGAGCATCGCCGCCGGCGAAGATGCCATCGCCAGGGCGGCCACCACCTGTCGGCTGGCGAGGTCCATCCCCGCTGCGCCACAGGCGAGGTACACGACGGCGGCCGTCAGCGTCGCCTCCACGACTCCCGTCACGAGCAACCACGGGTTGGCGCGGAGCCAGGAGAGATTCGTCCGATAGCCGACCTCGAAGAGCACCAACCCGAAGGCGATGCTCGCGAGCAACCGGATGGCTTCGGGGGCGACCGCGGGCAGCACCCCGACCGCCGGGAGCGCGAGTACGAACCCGGAGACGGCGTAAGCACTGATCCGTGGGATGCGCATCCAACGATGACCGTACTCACCCGCGACCCACGCGACGAGCACGGCCATCGGCCACGCGAGATCCTGCCACGCTTCAAAGAGTGCGGCTTGTAAGGACATGCTGCATCGACTCCCGGCAAGCGGTGAGCACACGAGAGGTTTCGTCGGAGTATACCCCACAGTCTGGAAATCGGCGAACCACGCCGTGCGGCGAGACTGGCGCTCGCTCGAATTAAGGGCAGCCGCTACGGCCGCTCAGTGCGCCGCCAGCAGGGGATGTCGTCGGAACGCCCTGAGGGCGATAAGCAGCATCAGCGCGCCGCCGCCGCCGATGGCCCAGTCCACCCCGGCGGCGCGCGCGACCCATCCGCCGAGCGCGCTCCCGATCGGCGATGCGCCGACGTAGACCATCACATAGACCGAGAGCACGCGCCCGCGCACGGCATCTGGGACGAGTTCCTGAAGCCGCGCATTCACCAGTGCGTTGTTGAGGATCATCGCGAGTCCGACGCCGAAGAGCAGGACGGCCGCGAGTACGGGGATGCGCGCGGCCGCGAAGGCCATCAACAGGACCGGGAGTGCGTACGAGGCGCGTCGGAAGAGTCGACCGCGCCGTTCGCCCCCACCGGTCGCCGCGATGGCGAGCGCGCCGACCACGGCGCCCACGCCGAACGAGGCCATCAGCGCGCCGTAGCCGTCGGCGCCGAGCTGGAGCCCCTGCCGCGCGACGACGGGCAGGAGCGAGAGGACGGGGACGCCGAGTACCGAGAAGAGCAGCGTCAGCCAGAGGAGGGCCGGCAGCGGCTCGTGGGCGCGGATGTAGGTCCACGCCTCTCGGAAGCCGGCCGGCCCGGTGGGGACCGCGGCCATCGCGCGGCTCACGCGACGCGCCGGCGCGAGATGGATCATCCAGAGGGCGATGAGGACGGCGAGGTAGCTCAGCGCGTTCAGCCCGAAGGTCCACGAGACGCCGAGTTGAGCCACGACGATCGCGGCGACACTCGGCCCCATCACCCGGGCGAGGTTGAACCCGGTGGAGTTGAGCCCGATCGCCTGCGCGAGGTCTTCCTTCCCCACCAGCTCCACCATCAGCGACTGGCGTGCCGGGATCTCGAACGCGGCGAGCACGCCGCCGATGAGGGAGAGGCCGAGGAGCCAGGGGATCGTGAGGTGCCCGGTGACCGAGAAGGCCCAGAGCGCGGCGGCTTCCCCGAGCATGAGGGCCTGGGCGATGCGGACGATGCGGAGCTTCTCGTGGCGGTCGGCGACCATCCCGCCGGGGATCGAGAGGAGGAGGATCGGGAAGGTGCCGGCCGCCGCCACGAGCCCGACGATGAAGGCGTCGTCGGAGAGCTCGAGCGCCGTCCACCCCACCGCCACCTGCTGCATCCACGAGCCGATGAGCGAGATTGTCTGCCCCACCCAGAAGAGCCGGAACTCGCGATACTGGACGAGGAGCCGGAACGGGTTGCGGGAGCGGGGTGGTGGCGTGGTCATACCAGTGTCGAAAGGTCGCCGATCCCGCCGCCCCGTGACAGCCGGGGGACCCTCCGGTTGATTCCAAGCGTTCACCTCCCAGACGATGCGCTTCCACACCTACACCAAGTTCAGCCCCGAGTCCGCCGACGCGGTGGACCTGCAGGCGCT
>JBANGJ010000163.1:0-5241 GCA_037975505.1 Gemmatimonadota bacterium
CTCACCAAGATCCTCGACGCCATCCACTTCCGGCGCGAGGACGTCTTCATCTGCAACGTCCTCAAGCACCGGCCCCCGGCCAACCGGAACCCGGCCCCCGCGGAGATCGCGGCCTGTCGGCCCTTCCTGTTGCGGCAGTTGGAGTTACTGCGCCCCAAGGTCATCCTGGCGCTCGGCACGTTTGCCGCGCAGACGCTCCTGGAGACAGATTCCCCTATCGGGAAGCTGCGCGGCCTGGAGCATCGCTATCACGGGATCCCGCTCGTCGCCACGTATCACCCCGCCGCGCTTCTGCGGAATCCCAATTGGAAACGCCCGGCCTGGGAAGATGTCCAGCTCGCCCGTCGAATTTTCGATCGCCCCTAAGTCGGCCTCGGCCGACACCTTCCGTGACCGCCGGCCCCCCTGGTCGGAGGACGCGGAGCGTGCCGTCCTCGCGGCGATGATCCTCTCCGTCGAGGCCATCGTCACGGCGGCGGAGCTCGTCACCGAGGACATGTTCTACCGCGAGGGCCATCGCCGGCTATTCCGGGCCATGATGGCGGTGCACGCGGTCGGTGCGGTCGTGGATCCGCTGACGCTCTCGAATGAGCTCGAGCAGCGCGGCGACCTCGTCGCGGCCGGAGGCAAGGAGTACATCGGCGGGCTGCTGGACGAGGTGCCGACCGCGGCGAACGTGGAGCACCACTGCCGGATCGTCCGCGAGAAGGCGCTCCGGCGTCGGCTCATCGAGACGGCAACCAATCTCGTGCGCGAGGGACACGAGAGCCCCGCTGACACGGCGGAGCTCCTTGACCTCGCCGAGCACAAGATCCTCGAGCTGAACGACAGCCGCGGCAACGAGGGCTTCGTCAAGATCAAGTCGCTGCTCTGGTCCGCGATGGAGCGCATCGAGCAGCTCCGTACCGCGGGCGGGACGCTCACCGGCGTGCCGTCGGGGTTCAAGGATCTCGACCAGATGACCCTCGGGTTCCAGCCCTCCGACCTGGTCATCGTCGCGGCCCGGCCGTCGATGGGCAAGACGGCGTTCGTCCTCAACGTGGCGCAGTATGCCGCGATCGAAGCCAACATTCCCACGGCGATCTTCTCGCTCGAGATGAGCACGGAGTCGCTGTTGATGCGTATGCTCGCCTCCGAGGGCTATGTGGACGCCCAGCGGCTGCGCTCGGGCGCGCTCACCGCGCAGGATGCCTCGAACCTCGCCAAGGCCGCGGCCCTGCTGGGGCAGGCGCCCATCTGGATTGACGACACGCCGGGCCTCAGCGTGCTGGAGCTCCGCTCGCGGGCCCGTCGCCTCAAGTCGCAGGCGGACATCCAACTCATCATCGTCGACTACCTGCAGCTCATCACCGGGCCCGCGAACTCCGAGAGCCGGCAGCAGGAAGTGTCGATGATCTCCCGCTCGCTGAAGGCGCTCGCGAAGGAGCTGAAGGTGCCGGTGCTGGCCCTGTCGCAGCTGTCGCGCGCCTCCGAGCAACGCGGCGGTGAGAATCGCAAGCCGCAGCTGTCGGATCTGCGCGACTCCGGTGCCATCGAACAGGACGCCGACGTCGTGCTCTTCATCTACCGGCCCGAGATGAACGAGCGGCCCTACGACGAGGCGGGCAACCCGCGCATGGTGCCGGGGATGGCCGACGTGCCGCTCGACGGCTACGCGGAGGTCATCATCGGCAAGCAGCGCAACGGCCCCACCGGATACGTGAAGATGCACTACCGCAAGCAGCACACCCGCTTCGAGAGCTGGACCAGCCGCCAGCCCAACGGGTGAAGGCGCGGTCCGTCTTTCGCTGCACCGAGTGCGGGGCCGAAGCCCTGCGCTGGGCCGGCCGCTGCGAGTCGTGCGGCGAATGGAATACCCTCGTCGAGGAGATGGCCGCGCCGAAGGTCGCCGTCGGGAAGGGCGCAGGGGCGGCGCGGCGGCGTGCCGGGGCCCAGGCGTTCGGTGACGGAGGGCGGGTGGTGGCGACCCCGGCGCTGCGCGACGTCGCGGGGGAGGAATCCCACCGCCTCGCGACTGGCATCGCGGAGTTCGACTTCGTGCTCGGCGGGGGCATCGTCCCCGGGAGCATGGTGCTCGTGGGCGGGGAGCCCGGCATCGGCAAGTCGACGCTGCTGCTGCAGGTGGCGGCGAGGCTCCAGGCCGCGGGCCGCGCCACGCTCTACGTCAGCGGCGAGGAATCCCCGCTGCAGGTGAAGCTTCGGGCCGACCGGCTCTCGCCCGCGGCCGGCGACGTGCAACTGCTCGGCGAGACGGCGCTCGAGACGATCCTCGCCACGGCGGCGGACCGGGCGCCGGCGGTGATGGTCGTCGACTCGATCCAGACGATCTTCACGGCGGACCTCGAGGGTGCGCCCGGGAACGTCGGGCAGGTGCGCGAGTGCGCGGCGCGGTTGATGCGATTCGCCAAGGAGACGGGGACGGCGGTGCTCATCGTCGGGCACGTCACCAA
Source organism: Gemmatimonadota bacterium (assembly GCA_037975505.1). Classification (GTDB taxonomy): domain Bacteria; phylum Gemmatimonadota; class Gemmatimonadetes; order Gemmatimonadales; family Gemmatimonadaceae; genus Pseudogemmatithrix. Next base: position 2,451 of record JBANGJ010000163.1, read on the forward strand.
GGGCGGGGGGATCGCGGGTCCCAAGACCCTCGAGCACATCGTGGACACGGTCCTCTACTTCGAGGGGGAGGGGACCGGCGATCATCGCGTGCTGCGCGCCACGAAGAATCGCTTCGGCTCGGTGGACGAGCTCGGCGTGTTCCGGATGACGGTGCAAGGACTGGAGGCCGTGGAGAATCCGAGCGCCCTCTTCCTCTCCGAGCGCGGCGAGACGCAGGCGAGCGGCAGCGCCGTCACCTGCCTCCTCGAGGGGACGCGGCCGATGCTCCTCGAGGTGCAGGGGTTGGCCGCCAAGGCGGGCTTCGGCACGCCGCAGCGCGTGAGCACGGGGTACGACGGTCGTCGGCTCGCCCTGCTCCTCGCCGTCCTCGATAAGCGGGCGGGCCTCTCCTTCGCGACGCTCGACGTCTTCCTCAACGTCGTAGGCGGCGTGCGGATGCAGGAGCCGGCCGGCGACCTCGCCGTCGCGGCGGCGCTCGCCAGTTCCGTCTATGACCGGGTGCTGCCTGCCGGCGCGGTCTTCATCGGCGAGGTCGGGCTCGGCGGTGAGATCCGCGGCGTCTCGCAGGCGGAGCGTCGGCTGGCTGAGGCGGAGAAGCTCGGGATGACCATTGCCTACGTGGCGGAACGCAGCGTGCCTCGGCGGAAGCCCAAGTCACTCGTCGTCCGAGGCGTGCCGGACCTCGGGGCGCTCTTCCGGGAGCTGTTCCGATGAGCGACCAGGCACGCGACGTCGGCGTCGTGCTGGTGGCCGGGGGCTCCGGGACCCGCACCGGCGGGGCCGAGCTCAAGCAGTTCCGCTGGGTCGGGGGCAAGCCGATGCTCCTGCACGCCCTGCAGCGATTTCAGGCGCACCCCGCCGTCGCGATGGTGGTCTGTGTACTCCCCGCGCGCTACGCGGGTGATCCGCCGCCCTGGATCTTCCAGTGCGATGCGGACCGGCTGCTGCTGTCGGTTGGGGGCGCCACCCGGGCCGACTCTGTGGCCAACGGTCTCGAGGATCTGCCGGTGGAGTGCCGCACCGTGCTGGTGCACGATGCGGCGCGGCCATTCGTCTCGGACGACGTGATCGTGCGCGTGATCGCCGAGGCCCGCGCTGGCCGCGGGGCCGTGGCGGCGCTCCCCGTCGTGGATACGCTCAAATCGGTTGACGCCGACGGGCGGATCACCGGGACGGTCCCGCGGGCCGGGCTCTGGCGTGCGCAGACGCCCCAGGGGTTCCCGCGCGAGATGCTGGAGCGGGCCCACCGGGAGGCCCGTGCACGCGGCACGCACGCGGAGGCCACGGACGACGCGGCCCTCTGCGAGGCCCTCGGGTACGAGGTGCGGGTGGTTCGCGGGAGCGAGCGCGCCATGAAGGTCACCGAGGAGGGGGATTTCGCGCGCGCTGAGGCGCTCGAGCCCCTTCCGGAGTAACCGCGGCATGCCGGAGACCCGCGGCGTACCCTTCTGGTCGCCGGAGGAGGTGGAGGGCGCCCTGTCCGCCGCGGTGACGCATCTCCAGTCCGGCGGGATCCTCGCGTACCCGACGGAGACAGTCTACGGATTTGGCACGATGATCGACCGTGACGCCGTGGATCGGCTCGTGGCGCTCAAGCGTCGGCCGCCGTTCAAGCCCTTCCTGCTCCTGATCAGCGACACGCCGATGCTCGCTCGGCTCGGCCTCCAGCTCACGCCCTCGGCGAGCATGCTCGCGGCGCGGCATTGGCCTGGGCCGCTCACGCTCGTCCTGCCTGGGGGCGAGCGGCGGATCCCCGAGCGGTTGCGCGGACCGGAGGGCGGCATCGCCGTGCGCTGGACCCCGCACCCGGGGCTGCAGCGGCTGATTGGCGCGCTCAATGACCCCATCACGAGCACGTCGGCCAATCTGCCCGGGCATCCACCCGCGGTGACGGCCGGCGAGATCCTGCAGGCGTGGGGGTCGGACGTGGGGCGGGGCAGCATCCACCTGCTGGACGGCGGTCGACTCGCGCCGTCGGCGTCCTCCACGGTCGTCGATTGCACGGGCCGGGTGCCACGCGTGATTCGCCCGGGCGCTATCGCGGCGTCGGTGCTCCGGGCGTCGTGCCCGGAGCTCGTGGGGGATCGGTGACCCGCATTCTCTTCGTCTGCACCGGCAACACCTGTCGCAGCCCGATGGCGGAGGCCATCACCCGGCAGTTGGCCGGGGCGCGCGGGCTGTCGGTGGAGGTTGGGAGCGCGGGCACCAGCGCCTGGGAGGGCGGCCCGGCGTCGGATGGTGCGCTGCTTGTGGCGATGGAGCACGGGTTGGATCTGTCGGCGCATCGCGCGCGCACCCTCACGGGCGACCTCATCGAGACGGCGGATCTGATTCTCACGATGGGCTCGCATCATCGGGAACGGGCCCTGGCGCTGGGGGGCGAGGGGCGGACCCACCTACTCTCGGCCTACGCCTCCGGCACCGCGACCGGGACGCCGGTCTCCGACCCGTTCGGCGGCGACCTCTCGACGTACCGCGCCACCTTCGACGAGTTGTCCGAGCGCATCGCCCGCGTGCTTGATCGGCTCGGCCCGGGGTCGGAGGGCCGGTGACGGCCGTGTCGCGCCCCGGCCGTCTGGTGCTGTTGGGGCATCCGGTGGCGCACTCGCTCTCCCCGGTCTTTCAGGGCGCGGCGCTCACGGCGGCCGGCATCACGATGGCGTACGAGGCCCTCGATGTGCCGACGGAGGCGTGGTCTACCACGATTGCCGCGCTGCGTGAGGTCCGTGCCGCCGGCAACGTCACGGTGCCGCACAAGGCGCGCATGTTCGGCGCGTGCGCGCGGCACAC
>JBANGJ010000164.1:0-6077 GCA_037975505.1 Gemmatimonadota bacterium
CGCGTCCGCAAGGCGCTCAATCGGTCGGCGCGCGGCGTCTCGGCGCACGTGCGACGAGAGTGGAACGCCGCCGGCGAGCTTCTCGTCGAGGTCATGCGCGCGAAGCTCACGGCGGCTGGACGCGGAAGCGGGCGGCTGGGCAGGGCGATCCAGCACCGGATCACCGAGCGGCGCGGCCTGATGGAGCTCGAGGCCGGCCCGCGCGTCGGCGATCCGGGCGTCGAGCCATACGACGAGGTGATCGAGCACGGGCGCGGGAAGAACAAGAAGATGCCCCCCGCCGGCGTGCTCGACGAGTGGATGTCGACGCGCGGCGTCCCGGCGGAGGCTGAGTACCTCATCCGCCGCTCGATCGCTGAGCACGGCATCAAGGCCTCCCCGTACATGCGCCCCGCGTTCGAGATGGTCGGGCCGATGGCGGCCGCCTCGGTCACCCGCATCGGCGAGGCCGTCGTCGCCGACTTCGAGAGGGGCTGATGGCCTACCCCACCGAGAAGGCCGTGCTCGACGGGATCGTGACGACGCTCACGAACGGCTGCACCGGCCTGCACCCGCTCCCCTACCCGACGCCGAAGATGGCCACCCCGGCCGCGTTCCCGGTGATGCGCTGGCCTCTCCAGCAGACGTACGGGAAGCGCGCCGGCCCGATCGACGCCGAGATCCACGTGCTCGTCATGTGGGACGGCCGCGCCGGGCAGACGCTCGGCGAGTACACGGACCCCGAGGGCTCGAAGTCCATCGCGGCCGCGATCCAGGCGATGCCGACGTTCGGCGTCACGGGCGTCACGGGGTCGAGGCTGGTCGAGGTGAGCGAGCCGAAGCTGTTCGTCTTCCCGCAGGGCGAGAGCTACTGGGGGCGAACGATCCGCCTCCAGATCTTCATCTGATGGCCACGACGCGCAAGCGCCCCGCGGCCCCGCCTGCAGTCGCCCTGCCGGGCCTCACGGTCATCACGCCTACGCAGGGTCGCGAGACGCTCACGCGCCTCCTGGACAGCGTCGCAGCCAACGGCCTCGGCGAGAACCCCCAGGACGAGCACCTGGTCGTCATCGACGCGCACGGCATGGCCGATCACGAGGTGGCGCGGATCCAGTCGACCGTCGGGGCCTACGGGCCGCGTTGGCGCGCGATCCGGCACGACGCCGGCGGCCACACGTGGGGCCACTGCGAGGGCAATGTCGGGATCGAGGCGGCGCGGGCGGGAAACTACCTCACGTTCAACGACGACGACGACATCTACGCGCCCGGCGCGTTCGCGGCCATCCGCCAGGCCATCGCCGACGACGCTGTCCAGGGCGGCCCGCGCGTCCACATCTTCCGCTTCACGTCCTACTGGCGCGCGGTCCTCCCCGAGGGCCGCAACGTAGCGCGCGGGCACATCGGTGGCCACTGCCTCGTGGTGCCGAACGTCGACGGGAAGGTCGGCCGGCTCGGCCACCAGTACGACGGCGACTTCGACCTGATCGACAGCACACTCGCTTTGTGGGGCGGCGTCGACGCCGCGGTGTTCCACGAGGACATCATCGCCGTGGCGAGGCCGGACTGATGGACACCGCCCCCGTGCGCGGCCTGCGCGTCGTCCCGGTGTCGAACTGGGGCCACGCCGAGACGATGCGCTTCATCCGGAACACGTGCCGCGCCGGCTTCGCGCACGACACGGCCAAGATTGGCCGGCGTGCTCAGCGCAGCTGGTGGGACACGAACCGTCGGCGGATGGTGGCCGCGCTGTACTACCTCGGCGACGCGCCCGTCGGCTACGGGCTCCTGCGCCAGAGCGAGGACGGGCGGTGGTGGTCGTCCGTCGCCGTGCTCCCCCGCTTCGGCGGAGCCGGCTTCGGCCGCGCGATCACCCAGCACATCATCCGGCAGTCTCCCGACGGCGTCGTGTGGGCCGAGGCGCGCAAGGACCAGCCGGCCGCGTGCGCGCTGCACCGGGCCGGCGACTGGGAGGTCATCGGCGAGGACGACGAGCGCTGGCACTACCGCACGCGGCCCGACATCGGCGAGCGGCGGCCATGGGAGAGCGCGCAGTGATCCCGCTCTTCCGCCCGCTCATGACCCCCGAGGCCGTGCGGGCCGCCGCCGACGCCCTGACGCCTGCTGCCGACGGGTCGCTCATGATCGGGCAGGGGCCCGCGGTCGACCGCTTCGAGGCGCAGTTCCGGCGCTACGTCGACGCGCCCCGCGACGTCCTGACCACGAACAGCTGCACGTCCGCGCTGGACCTGGCGCTGCACCTCATCGGCGTCGGCGCCGGCGACGAGGTGATCACGACGCCTCAGACGTGCACGGCGACGACGGGCGTCATCGTGAACCGCGGCGCCGTGCCGGTGTGGGCTGACGTGGATCCCCTCACCGGCCTCATCGACCCCTCGTCCGTCGCGCCCCTCGTGACGCCCAAGACGCGCGCTGTGATGGCCGTGGACTGGGCTGGCAGGTCCTGCGACTATGCCTGGCTGCGCAGGGCGGCAGGGGGCCTGCCCGTGGTCCAGGACGCTGCGCACCGCGGCCCGACCCCGCTCGGCGCCGAGCACGGCGACTACGTGGCGTGGAGCTTCCAGGCGATCAAGTTCCTCACGACCGTCGACGGCGGCGCCCTTCTGTGCCCGTACGACCTCACGACCGAGCGCGCGCGGCTCTTGCGCTGGTTCGGCCTGGACCGGCGTAGCGCGGCCGACTTCCGCTGTGCCCAGGACATCGGCGAGGCGGGCTTCAAGTACCACATGAACGACGTGGCGGCGTCGATCGGTCTGGCAAACCTCCCTCGCGCGCGCACCGCGGTCGTCGCTCAGCGGGCCCGGGCGGCGCGTTACAACCGGGCGCTCGCTGGCCTACCGGGTCTGCTCGTCCCGCCGCACGACGAGGCCTGCGACTACTGGCTCTACACCGTCCTCGTCGACGATCGCGCCAACTTTGAGGCGCACCTAAACCGCGCCGGCGTGGCCACCTCACAGGTCCACGCCCGCAACGATGGGCACACCGCGTTCCGCCTCGCGAACGAGCGAGCGACGACGCGTATGAGGCTGCCGGGGCTGGAGGCGTTCTCGCGGCGCCAGGTCAGCATCCCGGTGGGGTGGTGGTTGACCGACCGAGACGAGGCGGCCGTGATCGAGGCCGTCACGACGTGGGCGCGCGAACGCGCCGGGAGGGTTGCGGCATGAACGAGCACGGGGTCGCCGTCGACGGCATGATCTACCACGACAGCCAGGTCACGAAGGACGAGCACGGGCGCCGGTTCCCGAAGCACGGCGCCCAGGCGGGCTACATCCTGCGCGGGGACGAGTTCGGCCAGATGCCTGCGCTCACCGAGGAGGCGCGGGTGTACCTCGACGCCTGGCAGGCGGAGCGGGGAGACGGGGCTCAGGGCGACGCGGAGGAGCTCACGCCGGCGACGCCGACGCACGTGGCCACCTACGGCACGAAGGTCGTCACGCCCGAACCGCCTGAGCCCGGCATCCTGACGAAGGACGACGCCGGCTCTCGCGACGCGGACGCCGCCTCCCCCGCGCCGTCGTCGGGGGCTCCTCGCAGCCGCCCTGGCGGCCGCTGAGGATGCGCGTCCTCCTCGTGCACAGCGGGTCGAGCTTCTCGACCCACGATGTCTACGTCGGGCTCCTGGGCGGCTTCAAGCTCGCCGGGCACGAGGTCGTCCCGTGGCGCCTGGACTACCACATGACGGGCGCATTCGACTGGGTGAAGTTCTGCCTGGATCGCGACGGCCGCCCGGACGACGAGGTGCCACCGGGCGATGTGCTCTACCAGTGCGCGAAGGGGGCGGCGATCAAGGCCCTGGAGACGATGCCGGATGCGATCGTGATCGTCTCCGGCCTTCGCCTCGAGCACCGCGGCTACACGATCCTCGGGCGCCTGGGCGTGCCGGTCGTCTTGTTCGGGACCGAGAACCCGTACGATGACGACTACTACCTCAGCCGAGCCCCGCTGGTCGACGTGATGACGTGCTGCGATCCCGTGAGCGTCGAGCCGATCCAGGACGCGTGCCGCGCCGCGGGGTCCGACTGCAAGGTGGTCGCAATGCCACTGGGCTACCTGCCCCCGGTGCACTTCCCGGGTGTGGGAGCAGAGGTCCCGAACGCGCCCGCGCATGACGTCGTCTTCGTCGGCACCGGCTTCCCCGAGCGCGTGCGCTTCCTCGAGCAGATCGACTGGACGGGCATCGACCTGGGCCTCTACGGATCGTGGGACCAGCCGGACCCGGGCGAGCCGGACCGCCCGGCACTCGCCGAGGACAGCCCCCTGCGGCCCTTCCTGCGCGACGGCGTCGTGGGCAACGTCCAGACGGCCGCCATGTACGACCGGGCGAAGATCGTCCTGAACCTCTTCCGCACGGCCGCTTGGCGCCCCGAGGGCATCGAGGAGCGCACGAACGGCACGGCGATCAGCGTGCGCCTCATCGAGGCGGCCGCAATCGGCGCGTGCGTCGTCTCCGAGTGGCGGCCCGAGGTGCCCCTCTTCGGCGGCAACACGATCGCCACGTTCACCACCCCTGCCGAGTGCGGGGCGGCGATCCGTCGCCTGCTCGCAGACGACGCCGAGCGGGCGGTCATGCGCGCCGCGATCGTCGACCGGGCGGAAGGCTACAGCTACGTCGACCGCGCTCGGCAGCTCATCGCCCTGATCGAAGAGGCGCAGGGCATTGACAAGGGCGCGGCCGTCGCATAGACTTAGGCGCGTCTAAACCGAACATCCGGGCCAGAGAGCCCCCGGTTCGCTCACCCGAGCGGCCGGGGGCTCTCTTTCGTGTGCGTTCACTGGAGGTGGTAGATGGCAGACCCAGCCTTTGGCGGGCAGAACGGCAAGCTGATCCTCGGCGGGGTGAACGTCACCGGACCCGAGGGCGCGACCTTCAAGCGCGGCGTGAAGAGCGCCAGCTACGGTGGCTACGGCCAGTCCCACAAGCGCAACGCCGCCGTCATGTTCGACGCCCCGACGATCGAGGTCGCCGACCTCGCGTGGGACCCGACGGCGACGACGGTCCTCGACATCGCGACGACGATGCTCTCGGGCGGGCGCGTGTTCGGGTACTGGTACCCGGACGCGGTGAACTACTCGACCAAGTACACCTACGGCTACTGGATCCTCGACGACGCGGACATGGACGCGCCGGTCGACGACATCGTCCGCAACCCGTTCACGCTCGTCGCGGCCGGGAACATCATCACCACGGGCTTCTGATGGGCGCCGACCTGACCCTGGTCGACGGCGCGGCGGATCCCGAGACGGCGGCGGCCCTCGTGGCGGCCCCCGCCCCGGCGTCCAAGGCTGCGCCGGCCGACGCTTCGATCGCGCCCAAGGCCGAGGACATCGCCGACGAGGCGGATGACGACACGCCCTCCGCGCCGCGGATCACGATCCCCGGCGGCCAGCGAGACGCGGTGAAGGTCGGGAAGGTGGAGTGGTACACGGGGTCCTTCGAGGGCACGTGGATCCGCGTCCACGTGAACACGACCCGGAAGGTCTTCGGCGAGCTGGCGTCTGGCGACGATGCGCGGCAGGACGTGGGCCTGACCAAGACGATCCTCGCGCACAACCTCACGAACGCCGAGACGGGCGAGCCGCTCCCGACGCCGCTCACGGTCGAAGCGCTCGGCGAGCTCCCGATCGACCTCTACATCGCGATCGCGCGGGGCGTCGTGGAGGCCATCCAGCGGGGAGCGAAGCTGCCCAAAAGCGGATGAGGAGGCGATTCGCCACTGGACCTCGCAGGCGATTCGCAAGGGGCGCGGGAGCAAGTACCACCGTGAAGACCAGGTGCTTCCGCCCCTTCCCGCTCCGCTCTCCGACTTCCTGTTCTGCGAGGCGCTGAACTTCCAGGTCCTGCCCTGGCAGCTTGATGAGATGGACGTGCAGACCTACGGCTACTGGTCACAGGTGATCGGAGCCTACCGGGACGAGAAGGCGAAGGCGGAGCTACGGCGGCAGAAGGAAGAGCAGGCCGACGCTCGCGGACGGAAGGCCCGACGGTGATCAGAGGAAGGGGGTGACGGCATGGCCCAAACTATGACCGTCACCCTTTCTCTTCGAGACGAGCTGTCCAAGGGCCTCGCCGCCCAGGACGC
>JBANGJ010000028.1:0-9344 GCA_037975505.1 Gemmatimonadota bacterium
GCGGCACCATCCCCTGGTGGGCGATCTGCTTCTCCATCGTCGCGACCGAGACGAGCGCCCTCACCTTCATCTCGATCCCCGGGCTCTCGTACCTCGGCAACCTCGGCTTCCTGCAGGTGACGGTCGGCTACCTGCTCGGCCGCATTGTCGTCGCCTACACCCTGCTGCCGCGCTACATGGACGGGGAGCTCGTCACGGCCTACGCCCTGCTCGAGCGGCGGTTCGGCGTCGCGACGCGCCGGTTCGCCTCCGTGACGTTCATGTTCACGCGCGCCTTCGGTGACTCGGTCCGCGTCTTCGCGACCGCGATCCCCGTCGCCCTGATCCTCGGACCCATCGTCCCGGCGGCCTGGCTGACGCCGATCTCGATCCTCGCCCTGGGCGGGGCGACGGTGCTCTACACCTACCACGGCGGGATGCGCGCCGTGGTCTGGACGGATGTCATCCAGACCATGGTGTACCTCGGCGGGGCGGCGGGCGCCGTCGTGCTCCTCGGGCAGGGGGTGGACGGCGGCTGGAGCGCCATCTGGGCCCGCGCCGGCGCGTCGGGAAAGCTCGCCTGGTTCGACGCGTCCCTCTCGCTCGACCGGCCCCACACGGTCTTCGCCGGCCTCCTCGGCGGGGGCTTCCTCGCGATGGCCTCCCACGGCGCGGACCAACTCATCGTGCAGCGCCTCCTCGCGTCCGCCTCGCTCCGGGACGCGCGACGGGCGCTGATCGGCAGCGGCGTCTTCGTCATCGCGCAGTTCGCCCTCTTCCTCACCATCGGGCTCGGGCTCTGGGCCTTCTATGACGGCGCGACCTTCCCCGCCCCGGACCGCATCTTCCCCACGTACATCGTGCGGGAGATGCCCCCCGGCATGCCCGGGGTCGTGATCGCCGCCATCCTCGCCGCGGCGATGAGCACCATCTCGGGGTCCATCAACTCGCTCGCCGCGGCGACGACCCACGACCTCTGGGTCCCGCTCCGCGGGCCGGGCGCCGACCCGGCCGCCCTCCTCCGCACGTCCAAGCGCTTCACGCTCCTCTGGGCGGCGCTCCTGATCGGGGGCGCGCTCCTCTACCGCGCCGAGGGCACCCCCGTGGTGGTCATCGCGCTGTCGGTCGCCTCGTTCACCTACGGCGGGCTCCTCGGGGGCTTCTTCCTCGCCCTCCTCTGGCCCCGCGCCGTCCAGCGCGACGCCATCCTGGGGATGGCGGTGGGGATCGCCGCGATGAGCCTGATCGTCTTCGCGGCGCGCCTCATCGCCGCGGTCCCGGCGCTCGGCGCGATCCTCGGGCCCTTCCGCGGGATCGCGTGGCCCTGGTTCGTCCTGATCGGCACCACGATCACCCTCGTCGTGGGTATCTTGTCCTCCTTCACCCACGCGGCGCCGACCACGGCCCGCTCCGTCTGAACCGCAAGGCACACGTCATGTCGCATCTCCTCGTAGGCGTCGATGGTGGTGGCAGCAAGACCGAAGTCCTCGTCACGGATGCGCGCGGCAAGGAGCGCGCGGCCCGCACCGGCGGACCGAGTGCCATCCAGCCCGGGGACGCGCTGGCCTCGGCCGAGGTGATCGCCGAGCTCGTGCGAGACGCCCTCGCCGAGGCGGGTGGCGAGGCGCCGCCGCGGGTGCTCTCGGTGGGGGTGGCGGGTGCCGGGCGCGAGGCAGAGCGCAAGGCGCTGCGCCGCGCGCTGGAGCGGGCGGGGCTGGCCGACGAGGTCCTCGTCACCACCGACGCGGAGATCGCGCTCGAGGATGCCTTCGGGGAGGGCCCCGGACTGCTGCTCGTGGCGGGCACCGGGTCTGTGGCCTACGGCCGCGGCCCGACGGGCACGCTCCAGCGCTGCGGGGGGTGGGGCCCGGTCTGCGGCGACGAGGGGAGTGGCGCGTGGATCGGCCGGCGGGCCCTGAGCGTGGTGACGGCCTCGCACGATGGCCGCGAGCCGGAGACCAAGCTGCTCGGCGCCGTGCTCACGGCCCTGCAGCTCGACGAGGTGGATCAGCTCATCCCGTGGGCCGCCGTGGCGTCCCCGCGCGACTTCGCCGCCCTCGCCGTGCCCGTCACCACCCTGGCGGCGGAGGGAGACCTGCGGGCGAACTCCCTCTGCACCATCGCCGCCGAGGAGCTCGTGCTCCACGTGCGCACGTTGGCGCGCCAGCTCTTCGTGGATGAGCGCGCCGCGGTCCCCGTGGCCCTCGCGGGTGGCCTGCTCACGCGTGGCAGCTTCCTACGCCGCCTGGTCGAGCACCGCCTCAAGAGCGCGGTGCCAGGCTCTCACCTGCATGGGGATGCGGTACACCCGGCCCGCGGCGCGATCAAGCGCGCGCGGCGCGCCCCCGCGACGGCCTGACCGTCGCGCCAAGGGCCGCCGCGGCGGCCCTCAGGCCGCCGGCTGGTCCGGGAACTCCCCTTCCCAGCGCGCCATCACCGCGGTCGCGAGGCAGTTCCCGAGGAGATTCACGCTGGTGCGCGCCATGTCCATCACGGCGTCCACCCCGAGGATCACCGCCACGGCTTCAAGCGGCAGCCCGAACATCGTGAGCGCCCCGCTGAGGATGACGAGCGCCGCGCGCGGCACCGCGGCGACGCCCTTAGACGTGAGCATCAGCGTGAGCATCATCAGCAATTGCTGGCTCAACGGCATGTCGATGCCACCGGCCTGCGCCGCGAACACCGAGGCGACCGCGAGATAGAGCGTGGAGCCGTCGAGATTGAACGAATACCCGGTGGGCAGCACGAAGGCGATGATCCGGCGCGGGATCCCGAACTTCTCGAGCTGCTCCATCGCCTTGGGGAGCGCCGCCTCCGACGAGGCCGAGGAGAAGGCGATGAGCCACGGCTCCTTCACGAAGCTCCAGAAGCGGCGCACCGGCACCCGGGCGATGATCGCCACCGGCCAGAGCACGAGGAGCGCGAACGCGATCAGCGCGCCATAGAGCGTCAGCACCAACAGGCCCAGGCTCCGCAGGACGTCGAGCCCGCTCTGCCCCACCGTGGTGGCGATGGCCGCGCCGATGCCGAACGGCGCGAAGGCCATCACGAGACCGGTGAACTTGAACATCACCTCCGCGAGCGACTCGCAGAACTTGAGCATGAACTCCTTGGGCGCGCCGGGCACCCGCGAGAGCCCCACGGCGAAGAGGATGCTGAAGAAGACGATCTGCAGCACCTCGTTGTGCGCCGCCGCGTCGAAGAACGACGCGGGGACCATGTGCTCGATCACGCCGGAGAAGGTGACCTTGTTGCGGGCGAACTCCGCCGCCTGCTCCGTGGTCGCCCCGGCCAGCGACACCCCCGCCCCGGGCTTCACGAGGTTCACCGCCGCGAGGCCGAGGAAGAGCGCGAGCGTCGTCACCACCTCGAAATAGAGGATGGAGCGCCACGCCAGCCGCCCGACCTTCTTCATATCGTCGCCGTGCCCGGCGATGCCGACCACGAGTGTCGAGAAGAGCAGCGGGACGATGAGCGACTTGATCATCCGCAGGAACACGGAGGACACGGCCTTGAGGCCGACAGCGACATTGGGGTGCTCGGCCGCGGGAAAGAGCGTCCCGATCGTGATGCCGATGGCCATCGAGAGGAGGATGACCTGCGTCGGGCCGAGGAACGGCTTCTTGGCGGGAGCGGCGGAGGAGGACGTCATCACAGGGGGGGAGTGGGGGGAGTCCGTCAGGCGCGCCGGATGGGGGCCGGCAGCGCGGTCATCGAGGGGCGGGCGGGGTCAGTGCGAGGCATCCACGCCGTCGGCGGCGAGCGGAGGCAGGCCACGCCGGAGCCGGGAATGCCGAGCGCCATACGCGATGTAGAGCACGAGGCCGATCACGAGCCAGACACCGAATCCCTGCCACGCCATCGCCGGGAGACCGCGCATCACGAAGAGGCACGCCGCCGCCCCGGCCACACCGACGAACCAGACGCCGGGCACCTTGAACGGCCGCGGACGGTCCGGCTCGACGACCCGCAGCACGAGCACCCCGACACAGACCAGCGTGAAGGCGAAGAGCGTGCCGATGTTCGTGAGGTCGTAGGTGGCCGCGTCGTCCGCGAGCAACGCCCCGACGGCCACGAACGCGCCGGTCAGGAGGGTCGTGATGTGCGGCGTGCGATACCGCGGATGGAGCTTCGCGGCGAACGGGGGGAGCAGGCCGTCGCGCGCCATAGCGTAGAAGATCCGCGGCTGCCCGTACTGGAACACCAGCAGCACCGCGGACATCGAGACCACCGCCCCCAGCGAGATCAGCCATGAGAATCGCGTCAGGCCGGCTACCTCGAAGGCGTGTGCCAGCGGGTCGGCGCTCTTGAGCTGCAGGTACGGCACGAGCCCCGTCGCGACGGCCCCGACGATCACGTAGATCAGCGTGCAGGCCGCCAGGCCCAGGAGGATCCCGCGCGGCATCGTGCGCTGCGGATCCTTGGTCTCCTCGGCGGCCGTCGAGATGGCGTCGAACCCGATGTACGCGAAGAAGGCGATCGCCGCCCCCTGATGGATCCCGCGGAAGCCGTTGGGCGCGAAGGGATGGTAGTTCGCGGGGTCGATGTGCTGAACCCCCACCACCACGAAGAGCGCGAGCACGGCGAGCTTCACGAGCACCATCACGTTGTTGACGCGGGCGCTCTCGCGGACGCCGAGCACGAGGAGCCAGGTGATGGCCCCGACGATCAGGAAGGCCGGCAGGTTCACCAGCACCGGCAGCCCCGCCAGGCGCGGCGCCTCGGCGAGCAGGCGCTGCATCGCCTCCGCGTGCGCGCCGACGCCGGCCGCCCCCGCCTGCACCTGGAAGTAGCCGTGTGTGAGCCACCCCGGGATCTGCACCCACGGGGAGATCAGGGACTCGAAGTAGCCGCCCCACGCGATGGCGACCGCCACGTTGCCGACGGCGTACTCGAGGATGAGGTCCCAGCCGATGATCCAGGCGACCAGCTCCCCGAGCGAGGCGTAACTGTAGGCGTACGCGGAGCCGGCCTGCGGGATCATCGCCGCCAGTTCGGCGTAGCAGAGTGCCGCGAGCGCGCAGACCGCGCCCAGCAGGACGAAGCTGAGGACGAGTGCGGGCCCGGCGCCGTAGCGGACCACGTCGCCGTTGGCGGCAATCTCACCGGCGGCGGCCGTCCCGAGGGTGGAGAAGATGCCCGCCCCGATCACCGCCCCGATGGAGAGGGCGACGAGGTCCCGCGTGCCAAGCGTGCGCTTCATGCCGGCGCCGTCGGGGACGAGGTCCGCGATCGGCTTCCGGGCCCAGAGGGGGGATGTCATGGGTGGGGAAGCTACGCCGCGCCCCCGGTGCTCACCAGTCAGTCGGGCGCCTTGATCGACACGCTGACGGTATCGCGCACCGGGGTCCCGTCACCCCGGACCGCCGGTCGAAAGCGGTACTCGGCCAGGACCTCGCGAATCCGGCGATTGTAGTCGGCATCCTTCGAGGGATTGAACGCGAGCAACGTCGCCCTGCCGCGCTCATCCACCTCGAACCACGCCACCATCTCGTACGGGCGGACCTTCCGTGGCACCGGCATCGGGAGCAGCGCCAGCGTGGTGGGAATCGCCCGAATGATGTCTCCGCCGCCGCCCCCCGTGCCCGGGCCGGTCCCAGAGCCGCGCCCCGTGCCGACGCCGGAGCCGACGCCCCCACCCGAGCCCGGCCCAGATCCGGTCGAGCGGTCATTGCCAGAACCCCCGCCCGTGCCCGTGATCGGGGCAGCCGCGGCGGGGGTCGGGGTGACTGGAGCTGGGACGACGGGATCCGGCTGCGGCGGCTTGGGTTCCGGGGGCTTCACCGGCTCTGGAGGTTTCGGGGTCGGTGTCTCCGTCTTCACGGGCGCCGGGGCCGGCGCCACCTGCACGTACGTGACGCGCTCCGGGACGACCCGCTCCCCTCCCGTCCCACCGCGCCCCCCGCCACCACCGCCGACCGGTCCCTGCGCACCTGCACCCGCCCGTGGGGCCAGATCGAGCCGTTCCGCGAGAAAGGGCGGAACGAAGAGCAGCCCGATCAGCAGGAGATGGATCCCGAGCGAGACGATGGCCGCTCCCCGCCCCCGGCGCCGCCGGCGCTGGGAGAGGATCGGGCGGTACTCAGGCCGTGGACGGCCGGCAGCGTCGGTGCGGATGGACGGAGTCACGGATGAAAAATGATACGGCGGACGAGCCGGAAAAGGTTCGTCCGCCGTATCGCCCGGCAGATTCCGGGAGGACTGGATCAGGTCGGCGGCACGCCGATGACGCGTACCCCGGCCCCGCGGGCGACGTCCATGGCGTGGATGACCTCTTGGAACTCGACCTTCGGATCACCCTTGACGAAGATGATCTTGTCCGGCCGGGGATCGTAAATCTCCTTGAGCCGCGTGCCGAGGTTGGCCGAGTCGACCGGCTCGCGATTGATCGCGTACTGGCCGCCCGGCAGCACCTCGAGCACGATCTGGTTCGACGCCGAGTTCGCCGTGGCGACCTGCGGGGTCGGGTCCGGGAGCTGGATGTCGATGGCCTTCCGGACCTGCTGGACGAGGATGAAGATCACGAGCAGCACGAGCATGATGTCAATCATCGGCACCACGTTCGGCTCGTTGTTCAGCCCGCCACTGTTCCCTACGCTGGCTCCCATGGGGTCTCCTCAGGGCGTCTTGGCGGAGGCTTCACCCTCCGGCGTGGGCGTTCCCGCCTGGTCCGTGATGGCCGCGACGACGCGGACGCCGCTGCGGGACGCGATGTTCCACGCCTGCTGCACCACCTCATACGGCAGCCCGCGGTGGGCCTTGAGGTAGAGGACGGCATCCCCGCGACCGGCGAAGATCGTGGTGAGACTGTCGGAGAGCGACGCGTTCTCGATTTTCTTCTTGTTCAGGAAGTACTGCCCGTACCGATCGATGCCGAGGATCTGGTCCGTCTCCTCCTCCGGACGCGGCTTCAGGTTGGCCCCCGACGGCGGCTCGGCGGCGAAGCCGGCCGCGATCGCGGGGGTGACGACCATGAAGATCACCAGCAGCACCAGCATGACGTCAATCATGGGGACGACGTTCGGCTCGGCCTTGACGCCGCCCCCGGTTCCCACCGATGCACCCATCGTGAAACCCTCCTCTGGGGTGGTGGGGACGTCTTACTGCGAGATCGGCGCCGAGCCCGACTGGGCCTTGGTGCTGAATTCACGGGTGAAGCGCGAGCGGCCGAACTCACCCGACATGCCGCGGATGAGGTAGTCGATCACGTACTTCGAGATGTGCGTCATCTCAGCCGTGAGGTTGTCGATCTTGGTCTGGAAGTAGTTGTAGAACCACACCGCCGGGATGGCCACGCCAAGACCGAGGCCGGTCGCGATGAGCGCCTCGGCGATCGGCACGATGATCTCGTTGATGCCCGAGCTGCCCGACTGGCCCATCTTGGAGAAGGCATTGATGATGCCGACGACCGTGCCGAGGAGGCCGACGAACGGCGCCGTGGAACCCACCGTCGCGACGACCGCGAGGCCGCGCTTCAGCTCGACGATCTCCTGCAGCATCTCGCGCTCCACCGCGCGCTCCACCGAGTTGATGTCCGACACCGTCACCGAGCCGTCGAGGATCAGCGACTTCACCTCGCCGAGCGCCGAGCCGAGCACCTTGGCGACGTGCGACTTCTTGTACTGCTCCGCGAGGTCGATCGCCTCCGAGAGCTTGTCCTCGGTCAGGAACTGGTCGAACTCCGGCGCGAACTTCTTGGTCTCGTTCGCGGCCTTGCGCATGCTGTTCCACTTGCCGACGGCCACCGTGAGGGACCAGAACGACATGCCCATGAGGAGGAACCAGATGCCCTTCGCGAACATCGGGCTCTTGGCGAAGATTTCGGCAATGTTCATTTCCATGACGACATTCTCCTGACTGCGCGGGTTGGGGCTGAGGGATTACCGCTGGAGGGCGAACACGAACGGCTGCTGGACGAGCTGCTTCACCTTGCGCCCGCCGACCTCGGCGGGCAGGAACCGCATCGCCGGGAGCGCCGCGCGCACCGACGCCTCGAACAGGTCATGCGACTTGCGGATGACCTTGAACGTGTTGATCTCGACACGCCCGAGCGTGTCGACGACGAACTGGGCGAGCACCTCGCCCTCGACACTCGCCGAGCGGAGGATGTCGGGGTACCGCGGGGCGCCCGAGCCCGGGATCGGCGCGACGGGCTTCTCCACCTGGAAGTCGAAGTAGGCCTGGTCCGCGTTCGGCGGCACCACGCCCCCGACGACGCCCGAGGAGACACCACCGGCGACGCCGCGGCCCGAGAAGTCGGCCTCGTTCGTCACCTTCGCGTTGAGGTCGATCTCGGGGATCACGTCCGGGATCTCCACCGGCGCGGTCAGCACCTGGAAGCCCTTCGCGAGCGGCGGCGCGGCCACGTCCGGGGGCGGCTGCTCCTCCGGCTTCGGCTCCTCCTTCTTGGTCTCCTCGACGACGAACTTCGTCACCTCCTCGACCGCCGCGGCCGCCGCCTCGCCGACATGCTTCGTCGCGATCACGGCACCCGTGATGATCACGGCATGGATCACCATCGATGCGAAGGTCGATCCGATGCCCTTGCGCTTCCGCGCACCCGACTCGATCAGCCTGAGGGCCACGCTGCCATCTCCGATGTGAAAAGTCGCGTGACGGCGCCCGGATGCGAGCGTCGACGGGCGGGAACATACGAGCCCCACCCCAGCCCGGTAATGACGGAAAGATTAAGTTTCGATTAACGGTCCGTGAGGCTTTCCTGAAGGCCCGCCGCCCCCTCTGAACGCCCCTCCGCCGGGAGGAGGACGGTCATCGTCGTCCCCCGACCGGGACGCGACGCCACCGTGATGCTGCCCCCGTGCGCCTGGGCGATCCACTCCGCGATCGCCAGCCCCAATCCGAAGCCACCGCTCGGCTCCGCCCGCGAGCGCGAGCGGTCCGCGCGCCAGAAGCGCTCGAAGATGAAGGGCAGGTCCGGCGCCGCAATGCCCACCCCGGTGTCGTCCACGACCACCGCCGCCTGGTCCCCGCGACGGGAGAGACCGATCGAGACCCTCCCACCGGCCGGCGTGTACTTGAGGGCGTTCGTCAGGATGTTCAGGAAGAGCTGCCGCAGCCGCGACGCCTCCCCCGCCACGGTGAGCGGCTCCGTCCCGAGCAGCGTCACCGTCACCCCGGCCGCTTCGCCGAGGATGGTCCCGGTCTCGTACATCTCCAGGATCATCGGCTCGAGCGCTACGGGTTCCCGATGAATGTCGTAGCGCCCCTCGTCGGCGCGGGCCAGGGTGAGCAGCGACTCCACCAGGTCGGCCATGCGCGCCGACTCGGCCAGCGCCTCCTCGAGGGGCGCGAGCTGCTCGGGCACCGCCTGCGGCGCGCTCATCGCGCGCTCGATGTTCGCCCGG
>JBANGJ010000054.1:0-9617 GCA_037975505.1 Gemmatimonadota bacterium
AACGCAGCGCGTCTACCAATTCCACCACTTCGGCGAGCCCCGGAACGTACCGGCGACGGATACCCAAGTCAACGCTCCGTCGTCATCCTTCACACCGTATGACCAAGCCCCGCCCCGACGATGGCGTCGTCTCCATCGCTCGGAACGCCCGCGCCCGCCACGACTACGAGATCCTCGAGACGTGGGAGGCGGGCGTGATGCTGCTCGGGACCGAGGTGAAGTCCCTCCGGGACGGGCGCGCCCAGATCACCGACGCCTACGCCATCATCAAGGACGGCGAGGTGTGGCTCCTGAACGCCCACATCGCGCCGTACTCGCACGGGAACGTCTGGAACCATGACCCGACGCGCTCGCGGAAGCTCCTGCTCCACGCCAAGGAGATCCGGCGCCTCATCGGGCAGGTCGAACGCAAGGGGCTCACGCTGGTGGCGCTCGAACTCTACTTCAAGCAGGGGCGGGCCAAGGTCCGCATCGGTCTGGCCCGCGGCAAGAAGCTCCACGACAAGCGGGCCGACGAACGGGAGCGCGACGACTTGCGCGAGATGCAGCGCGCGCTGAAGGTGAGCTGATGCGCACCCGATCCCTCGCCCTGCTGCTGGTCCTGACGCCGCTTGCCGCCCCGTCCGCCATCGTCCCGTCCGCGGGGCGGGGGGCGTCCGCTCGTCCGGTGGTGGGAGCTGACACCATCCGCGTCACGTCGGCTGGGGTGGACACCACGGTCGCCGTGGTCGCGTCGCCGGCAGGTGGGATGGTGCGGGCCGACGTGCTCGTGCGCCTCTTCGGGGGCGCGGTGGACGCGCTCGGTCCCGGACGCTGGCGTCTGGGGCTCGGCGGTGCCGCGCTGGACATCGCCGCGGGGTCGCCGTTCGCCGGGTACGACGGGACCACGCTCCCGTTGGTCGAGCCCACTCGGGAGGTTGCCGGGGCGCCGATGGTGGCGCTCCAATTGTTCACCGAGATCGTGCCGCGCTTCGGCATCGGGATCACCTGGGACCGCGCCGGGGGGGTCCTGCGGCGCGCGGCCCCCGCCATCGCGCGCGTCCCCGCCCGCGCCGCGCCGGTCGTGCCCGTGGCGACGCCGAGCGCGGCGGCGCCGGCAGCGGCCACGCCAGGGGCCGTCCCCGTCGGCGGCAGCGTCGCGGCCGCCTCGGGCACCGGCCTCTCGCGGCGCTACACGGTGGTGGTGGACGCGGGGCATGGCGGACGCGATCCCGGGATGCGCGGCGCCGTGGTGGACGGCCAGGCGTTCTCCGAGGCCAAGGTCACATTGCAGGTGGCCGAGCGGCTGCGCGTGGCGCTCCAGGACCGGGGCTTTCGGGTGCTGATGACCCGGACGCGCGACACGCTCATCAATCTCGATCACCGTGGGCCCATCGCGAATCGTGGGAACGGCGACCTCTTCATCTCGGTGCACGTCAACGCGGCCAATCCGCGGTGGAACAATCCCACGGCGGCGCGGGGCTTCGAGACGTTCTATCTCTCCACGGCGCGGACCGAGGATGAAGCGCACGTGGCGAACATGGAAAACGACGTGGTCCGGTTCGAGACCGAGGTCGAGGCGCCGCGAGGGAACGATGCCCTCGCGTTCATCATGAACGACCTCGCGCGCAACGAGCACCTGCGCGAGTCGAGCGAGATCGCCACCACCATCCAACGGAAGCTGAACGTGATCCATCCCGGTCCCAACCGCGGGGTCAAGCAGGCAGGGCTGCGCGTGCTCGTCACGGCCTACATGCCCGCCGTGCTAGTGGAGATCGGGTTCGGGACCAATCCCGCCGAGGCCCGGTGGATGCTGAGCGAGCGGGGGCAGGACGATGCGGCGCAGTCCATCGCGGACGCGGCCGCGGAGTACCTGCGGGACTATGATCGCCGGCGCAGCCGCGCGGTGCAGCAGCGATGAGCGCCGCCACTCTCGCGGTCACGCTGGGGCCGCTCGCGCTGCAGAACCCCGTCCTGCTCGCCGCTGGCACCGCCGCCTACGGGCGGGAGCTCGCGGGCGTGATGGACCTCGAGGCGCTCGGGGGGTTCGTGACCAAGGCGGTGAGTCTTGAGCCGCGCCACGGGGCGCCGGCGCCGCGGGTCGCCGATTTCGACGGCGGGATGATCAACGCCGTCGGGCTCGCCAATCCCGGTGTGGACGCCGTGTTGGCGGAGGACCTGCCCTGGATCGCCGCGCACGTCCGACGGCCGCGGGTGCTCGTGAACGTGGTTGGGCGCGAGGCCCACGAGTTCGGGCAGGTGGTCGCGCGGATGGACGGCGCGCCGGGCCTCCACGGGTTCGAGCTCAATGTCAGCTGCCCGAATGTGAAGCAGGGAGGGATGGAGTTCGGCGCCGATCCCGAGGCGCTGACCGCCGTCGTCGGCGGGGCGCGCGCGGCGACGCGCCTGTCGCTCTTCGTGAAGCTCTCCCCGACGCTCCCGCGCATCGGCGAGGTCGCGCAGCGGGCGGTGGATGCCGGGGCCGATGGCATCACGGTGATCAACACCATCCCGGGACTGGTCGTGGACGTCGAGCGGCGTCGGCCGGCCCTCGGGTTCGGGTCGGGCGGCGTGAGCGGTCCCGGGCTCCTCGCGGTGGGTGTGCTCGCGACCTGGCGCGTCCGGCAGGCGGTGCGCGTGCCGATCATCGGGGCGGGCGGGGTGCAGCACGCCACCGACCTGCTGCAGTTCCTGCTGGCGGGCGCGAGCGCGGTAGCCATCGGCACGGCCGCGCTCGCGGACCCCAAGCTCCCGGCCCGCGTGGTGCGGGACCTCGAGCGGTGGTGCGCGCGGCACGGGGTGACGCGGCTCGCCGACCTCATCGGCACCCTGGAGTGGCCCGCATGACTTCGACCGCCGGCGCGGTGCTGCGTGCGCAGCCGATCATCGCCCTCGACGTTCCGACGGCCTCGGCCGCGCTCGCCCTGCTCGAGCGCCTGGGTCCCGAGGCGGACTTCGTGAAGGTGGGGCTCGAGCTCTTCACGGCGGAGGGGCCGTCGGTGGTGGAGCGGCTCCAGCGGGACGGCCGGCGGGTCTTCCTCGATCTCAAGCTCCACGACATCCCCAACACGGTGCGCGGGGCGGCGCGCCGAGCCTCGGCGATGGGGGTCTCGCTCCTCACGGTGCACGGGTATGGTGGCGCCGCGATGGTCGAGGCGGCGGTGGAGGGGGCGGGGGCGGCGACCGGCATCCTCGTGGTGACGGTGCTCACCAGCCACACGCCGGCGGACCTCGGGGTCGCGCTGGGGCGGGAGGTGCCGGAGGTGGGGGCGGAGGTGCTCCGGTTGGCGGGGGCGGCCCAGGTCGCGGGGGCGCATGGGGTCGTCTGCTCGGGCCACGAGGTGGCCGCGGTGCGGAGCACGTATCCCGGGCTGCGGCCGCTGGTGCCGGGGATTCGCCTGGCGGGTGGGGCGGCGCACGATCAGGCGCGGATCGTGACACCGGAGCGCGCGGCCGCCGACGGGGCGAGCTACCTGGTGCTGGGCCGTGCGGTGACCGAGGCGGCGGATCCGGCCGTGGTGCTGGCGGGGATCCGGGCGAGCCTGGCCGTCTGACGGCCTGCCGGGGAGGGCCCCCCGGCGGCACGACATCCGTACACGTCGGTCACGCCCCTTGTGTCAAGGGCCTCCGCCGACTATCCTAGGGGTCTGCCCGAAAACCGGGTGGTTCAAGCATTTGCGGCCATTCCGGCCCCAAGTCCCTTCGGAGTCCTCAGTGAAAGTTCGCAGCAGCGTGAAGCCGATTTGCGAGCATTGCAAGGTGGTCAAGCGTCAGGGCGTGACGCGGATCATCTGCAAGCGCAATCCCAAGCACAAGCAGCGGCAGGGGTAATCGATCATGGCTCGTATTTCCGGCGTGGATCTTCCGCGTGACAAGAAGGTCGAGATCGGCCTGACGTACATCTACGGCATCGGGCGCGTGCTCGCGCGCCGCATCCTGGCGGCGACGGGGGTGAACCCCGAGCAGCGCATCCGGGACCTCTCCGATGCGGATGTGAACAAGCTCCGTCAGGAGATTGAGAAGCAGTATCGCGTCGAGGGTGCCTTGCGCACCGAGGTCGCGATGAACGTCAAGCGCCTGATGGACATCGGGTCGTACCGGGGCAACCGCCATCGCCGCGGGCTTCCGGTGCGTGGTCAGCGCACGCACACCAACGCCCGCACGAAGAAGGGGCCGCGCCGCGCGATCGCGGGCAAGAAGAAGGTGACCAAGTAATGGCAATCGGGAAGAAGACGAAGCGCGTGGTGGACGCCGAGGGGCTGGCGCACGTCAACGCGACCTTCAACAACACGCTCATCACGATCACCGACGCGCACGGGAACGCCGTGGCGTGGGGCACCGCCGGCAAGGCGGGCTTCAAGGGGTCGAAGAAGTCCACCCCGTTCGCGGCGACGGTCGCCGCCGAGCAGTGCGCGCGTGAGGCCATGACGGCCGGGGTGCGCCGGGTGCACGTGAAGGTGCAGGGCCCGGGCTCCGGTCGCGAGTCGGCGATCCAGGCGCTCGCGGCGGCCGGCCTCCAGGTCAAGTCGATCAAGGACGTGACGCCGATCCCCCACAACGGGTGCCGTCCCCCGAAGCGGCGGAGGGTCTAACTCATGCGATACACCGGTCCCAGCTGCCGGCAGTGCCGGCGCGAAGGCACGAAGCTCTTCCTCAAGGGCACCAAGTGCTTCACCGAGAAGTGCCCGGTCGAGCGGCGTCCGTACGCCCCCGGCCAGCACGGCCAGAACACGGCCCGCCGCCGCAAGGTGAGCGAGTACGCGAAGCAGCTGCGTGAGAAGCAGAAGATCAAGCGCATCTATGGGCTGAGCGAGCGGCAGTTCCGGAACACGTTCGAGCGGGTCTCGACCCTCCCGGGCGTCACCGGCCACAACCTGCTCGCCGCGCTCGAGAGCCGGCTGGACAACATCGTCTACCGCATGGGCTTCGCCGCGAGCCGCAAGGCCGCGCGCCAGCTCATCCGTCACCGGCACGTCGAGGTGAACGGCAAGTCGGTGGACGTGCCGAGCTTCGTGGTGGAGCCGGGCCAGGAGGTCCGGGTGCGCCAGAAGTCGCGGGAGCTCGCGATCGTGAAGGAGGCCCTGGAGGTCGCCGCCCGCGGCGCCGCCCCGGCCTGGATCGCGGTCGACAAGGACACCTGCTCGGGCCGGATGCTGGAGCGCCCGCAGCGGCAGAGCATCCCGATCGCGGCGCAGGAACAGCTGGTCGTCGAGCTCTACTCGAAGTAAGCCCCACCCGGCCCCCTGACGGCCGAACGAACGTACCGCGCGTCAGGGGCGGGGTACGGCGTCGGTGGCGCACCCGCGCCATCGTGACATTCTTCCACTGAGGGTCCGTCCCAATGGCGAACACGATCGATCTCCGCGGGCTGGTCCGCCCGCAGCTCGTCGAGATGACGAAGCGCGAGGACCAGGCGAACGCGGCGGAGTTCCGGCTCCAGCCCCTCGAGCGCGGCTTCGGCCACACGCTCGGCAACAGCATGCGCCGCATGCTGCTCTCCTCGCTCCGCGGCGCCGCGGTGTGGGGCTTCCGCATCGACGGCGTGCTCCATGAGCACCAGACCATCGTCGGCGTGGTCGAGGATGTGCATCAGATCATCGGCAACCTCAAGACGCTCGTGCTCGCGCTGGACGAGGACGTCGAGGAGGCCGTGCTGCGCCTCAAGGCCAAGAAGGCTGGCCCGGTCACCGCGGGCCAGCTCGAGCTCCCGGCCGGCGTGCGCATCATCAACCCGGCCCACCACCTGTTCACTCTTCAGGATGCGCGCGACCTCTCGGTCGAGCTGCACGTGAACAAGGGGCGCGGGTACATCGAGGCCGAGCAGCACCCGGTCGACCGGTCCCTCCCGGTGGACCTCGTCCGCATCGACTCCATCTACTCGCCGGTGCGGCGCGTGAACTTCGCGGTCGCCGAGACCCGCGTGGGGCAGCGCACCGACTACGACCGCCTCACGCTGACGGTCGAGACGAACGGCACCGTGTCGCCGGAGGAGGCGGTCAGCTACGCCGCCGCCCTGGCCCAGACGCACTTCCAGTACTTCGCGAGCTTCGGCTCGTCGGCCGCGGCCGCGGTCGCGGTGCCGGGCGCTGAGGGGAGCAGCGAAGGGGTCCGCCTGGCCGAGCTCCTCCGCACGCCGATCGACGACCTGTCCCTCTCGGTCCGCTCGGTGAACTCGCTCAAGAACTCGAGCATCCGCTCCCTCGGCGACCTCGTGCGCCAGACGGAGACGCAGATCCTGCAGGTCAAGAATTTCGGCAAGAAGTCCCTCCAGGAGATCGCCGACCTCCTCGAGAAGGAAGGACTCAATTTCGGGATGCGGTTCGAGGAGTCGCCGGACGGCGTGCGCGTGGTCGATTGGGGCACGCCGCCGAGCCGCGCCGCCGCGAACGCCCCTGACGACGAAGAGGAGTAGGACCCATGCGTCACCGTAAGGCCGGGCGGAGCCTCCGCCGCACGTCGGAGCAGCGCCTCGCGCTCCTCCGCAACCTCGCCACCTCGCTGATCGAGCAGGGCGCCATCGAGACCACCGAGGCCAAGGCCAAGGAGCTCCGCCCCTTCGTCGAGAAGCTCATCACCAAGGCCCGCGCCGGCACCCTCCACGCGCGGCGCCTCGTGGCGCGCGACGTGCAGAAGCGCGGCGCCGCCGACAAGCTCTTCCAGGACGTCGCGCCGAAGCAGGCCAAGCGCCCCGGGGGATACACGCGCATCCTCAAGACCGGCCACCGCAAGGGTGACGGCGCCGAGATGGCGCGCATCGAAATCATCCAGGAGGCCTGACCCATGGCCATCCAGCGCAACCGCTGCTACGTCTGCGACAAGGGCGTCGCCCACGGCAACAACCGCTCGCACGCGAACAACTCCACCCGCCGCACCTGGAAGCCCAACCTCCAGGTCGCCCGGATCGTCGCCGACGGCAAGACGATCAAGATCAAGGTCTGCACCCGCTGCCTGAATGCGGGGAAGATCCAGCGGGCCCCGCGCGGGGCCGCCGCCGCGGTCTGATCGGCGGCACGATCGTCCAGTGAGACCCGCGGGGGGAGCGTGAAGGCGCTCCCCCCGTTTCACGACCGGCAGGAGGGATCGCGATGGGAACGGCACGGCAACCGAAGACGGCGCTCATCACCGGCATCACCGGGCAGGACGGCTCCTACCTCGCGGAGCTCCTCCTCGCCAAGGGGTACCGCGTCGTCGGCGTCGTGCGCCGTTCCTCCACCACGCCCTACGAGCGCATCGCGCACCTCGTCGACCGCATCGAGCTCCGCTCGGCCGACCTCCTCGACCAGACCTCCCTCGTGGACGCGATGGCCGAGGTCCGCCCCGACGAGATCTACAACCTCGCGGCGCAGTCCTTCGTGGCGACCTCGTGGAACCAGCCCGTCCTCACCGGCGAGTTCACCGGCCTCGGCGTCACGCGCATGCTGGAGGCGATGCGCCGCACCGTCCCGACCGCGCGGTTCTATCAGGCGTCGTCGTCCGAGCAGTTCGGGATGGTCCAGGAGACGCCGCAGCGGGAGACCACGCCCTTCTACCCGCGGTCGCCCTACGGCGTCGCCAAGGTGTACGGCCACTGGATCACCGTGAACTACCGCGAGTCCTTCGGGCTCTACGCGGTCAGCGGCATCCTCTTCAATCACGAGTCGCCACGTCGCGGCCTCGAGTTCGTCACCCGGAAGGTGACGGACGCGGTCGCCCGCATCTCGCTCGGGATGGCTCGCGAGGTGCGTCTGGGCAATCTCGACGCGCGCCGCGACTGGGGCTTCGCCGGGGACTACGTGGACGCGATGTGGCGGATGCTGCAGGCGGAGCGGCCCGGTGACTACGTGATCGGCACGGGCGAAACGTGGAGCGTCCGTCAGCTGTGCGAAGCGGCCTTCGGGCACGTGGGGCTCGACTGGCGGGACCACGTGGTCACGGACAAGGCCTTCGAGCGCCCCGCCGAGGTGGAGCTCCTCGTGGCCGATCCCGCCAAGGCCAAGCAGGAGCTGGGCTGGGAGCCGACGGTCCGCTTCCGGGCGCTGGTGCAGATGATGGTGGACGCCGACCTGGCGCGCCATCGCGCGGCCGCGGGGCGCTGAGGTGACCCGCGCGCTCGTCACGGGCGCCGAGGGATTCGTGGGGCAGTGGCTCGTGAAGGCCCTGCTCGCCGATGGCGTCGACGTGACGGGGACCACCGCCCACGCGGCACCGGTGCCGGGGACCCTGACCGCGGACGAGATCGCGGCGGTCCGGTGGGTGCCCGGGGATCTGGCGGCCAGCCGGGATCTTGCCCCGATGCGGGCGCTCCTCGACATCGCGCGGCCGGACGCCGTCTACCACCTCGCGGGGATCTCCTTCGTCCCGGCCGTCGGGGAGGATCCCGTCGGTGCGCTGGACATCAACGTCGGCATCGGGGTGCGGTTGCTGGAGGCCACCCGCGGCTGGCGGGAGGACTCCGGGGAGAACCCCGCGATCCTCCTCGTGGGGAGTGCGGAACAGTATGGCCGGCATCCCGAGGCGGACGGGCCGCTCGGGGAACAGGCCGAACTGGCGCCGCGGACCTTCTACGGGGCCACCAAGTGCGCGCAGGAGCACTTCGGCCTCGCGGCGGCGCGCACCCACGGACTGCGCGTCATGGCGACGCGGTCGTTCAACCACTGCGGGCCCGGGCACGCCGCGGTCTTCCTCCTCCCGGCACTGGTGGAGCGGGTGCGTCGCTGCCGGGCCGAGGGGGGCGCGCGCATCCTGGTCGGCAACCTCGCCTCGGTGCGGGACTACCTCCACGTCGCGGACGTCGTCACGGCGTATCGGGCCCTGGTGGCCCACGGGGAGCCGGGGGAGGCGTACAACGTCTGCAGCGGGGAGGGGGTCTCGGTCGCCGCGTTGGCGGCCGAGGTCCTCGAGGAGGCCGGGGTGACGGCGCGGGTCGAGAGCGACCCGTCGCTACAGCGCCCCGTCGATGTGCCGTATCTTGTGGGGAACCACGCCAAGCTTCGGGCGCGCACCGGGTGGGCGCCGCGGCGAAGCCGGCGAGACATCATTCGCGATCATCTGCATGCCGCGTCGTGACGACCTGAAGCGCATCCTGCTCATCGGTTCCGGGCCCATCGTCATCGGGCAGGGGGCCGAGTTCGACTACTCGGGCACCCAGGCCGCCAAGGCGCTGCGCGAGGAGGGGTACGAGGTCATCCTCGTCAACTCCAATCCGGCGACCATCATGACCGACCCGGAGCTCGCCGACCGGACGTACATCGAACCGGTGACGCCGGCCACGGTGGCACTGATCATCGAGAAGGAGCGTCCGGACGCGCTGCTCCCGACGATGGGCGGGCAGACGGCGCTCAACGTCGCGATGGCGTTGCACGAGGACGGGACGCTCGCCAAGTACGGGGTGGAGCTCATCGGCGCCAACGCCCGGGCCATCGCCGTCGCCGAGGACCGCAAGCTGTTCGGCGAGGCGATGGAGCGGATCGGCCTGAAGTGCCCCCAGGGGCGCATCGCGACGACGTGGGACGAGGCGCTGGAGATTGCCGAGTGGACGGGGTTCCCGGCGATCATCCGCCCGGCGTTCACGCTCGGCGGCTCGGGCGGCGGCATCGCGTACAACCGGGAGGAGTACGAGCGCATCGTGCGCCGCGGGCTCGCGGAGTCCCCGATCTCGC
>JBANGJ010000145.1:0-10292 GCA_037975505.1 Gemmatimonadota bacterium
ACCGCCTGGTGCACGTCACCGATCCCGAGGGCCAGCGCATCGTCACCTCGTACGAGGGCGAGCTCTTCGTCCGCGCGAGCGGCGACCGCAACGCCCCGGTCCTGGCGCGCCTCGCGGTGCCTCTCGGCGCCGTCCTCGCCGTCGCTGACGGCGCGACCGTCGCCAAGGAGCAGGTCATCTTCACGTGGGATCCGTACACCAACCCCATCATCGCCGACGTCGCCGGTGAGGTCCGCTTCGTCGACCTCGTCGATGGCGAGACGGTCTCCGAGGAGCTCGACGAGCTCACGGGCCTCCGCCAGCGCGTCGTCATCGAGGACCGGGAGAAGAAGCTCCACCCGCACATCGAGATCTGGCAGACGAAGGGCGGCAAGGAGAAGAAGGTCCGCGACTTCGTGATCCCGGTGGGTGCGCAGCTCATCATCGAGGACGGGGCCGAGGTGGCCGCCGGCCAGACCATCGCCAAGATCTCGCGTGAGGCCTACAAGACGCGCGACATCACCGGCGGTCTGCCGCGCGTCGCCGAGCTCTTCGAGGCCCGCAAGCCGAAGGACCCGTCGACCATCTCCGAGATCGATGGCGTCGTCCGCTTCGGCGACATCAAGCGCGGCAAGCGCGAGATCTTCGTCCAGCCGGTGGACCTCAACGGGTCCCTCGACGAGTCGCAGCAGCCGCAGCTGTACGAGGTGCAGTCCGGTAAGCACCTCCGCGTGCACGAGGGCGACCGCGTGCGCGCCGGCGATCGGCTCAGCGAGGGTCCGGTCAATCCGCACGACATCCTGCGGATCAAGGGGCCGCGGGCCGTGCAGGAGTACCTCCTCAACGAGGTGCAGGAGGTCTACCGCCTGCAGGGCGTGAAGATCAACGACAAGCACATCGGCGTCATCGTCCGGCAGATGCTCCAGAAGGTCCGCGTCGCGGAGCCGGGCGACACCGAGTTCCTCGAGGGGGAGAACGTCGACAAGGCGGTCTTCCGCGACGCGAACGACAAGGCCAAGAAGCGAAAGGAGAAGCCGGCGCAGTCCGAGCCGCTCCTCCTCGGCATCACCAAGGCCTCGCTCACGACCCAGTCGTTCATCTCGGCCGCGTCGTTCCAGGAGACCACCCGCGTGCTCACCGATGCCGCGATCCGCGGGGCCAAGGACGACCTCCTCGGCCTCAAGGAGAACATCATCATCGGGCACCTCATCCCCGCCGGCACGGGGATGTACCGCTACTCCGACGTGGATATGGACATCGAACCGCCGCCGGCCCCCGCGCCGGAGTTCGGCGCGTTCGGCGCCCTCCCCGACAGCTTCCTGGCCCCGCCGGCGGAGCTCGAGGGGGAACTCCCGGCGGCGCTGCCCGACGAGGAGTGAGCCGCCGCGGGAGCGGTGGAGATCGCGGGGGTGTCGGCACATCGCTGACACCCCCGCGGTGTTTCCCGGCTACCCGAGAGCCTCGCACGCCCCGACGTTGACGACGTCATCCGTCGACTCTCACCTGCGAGGCCTCGTCATGCGTCCGCTTGCCCTGCTGTGCCTGCTGCTCGTTCCGCTCGTCACCCTCCCGGCCCAGCGGCGTCCGATGGAGATCGCCGTTTATGGGCGGATGACCGATCCGGACGCCTCACTGTCCCGCGATCGCGTGGGCGGGTTCGGTAGCCGCATCGCCCTCTACATGCGCGAGGACGTGGCCCTCGAAGCCGACTGGTCCCGCGGCGTCTCGCCGGCACCGGCCCTCGAACTCGCGCCCACGGCGGTGCGGGTCACGTACCACATACCGATCGCCGACGGATGGACCGGCATCCTGGGTGCCGGGTGGGTCGATATGCGCATCGATCCCGCCGGTCCCGCCGCGGCGACGCGGGAGGGAGGACCGACCGCCATCATCGGGGTGCGACAGGAATTCGGAGCGGGCGTCGGCGTCCGCGTCGATGCGGTCTACGACTACCTGCCGCACCCGACCCGGGACGGCGTCGACCAACAGCACGCGGGCCTGCAGGTCGGGCTCTCCTGGCGCCTCGGTCGCCTGGCCGCCCGGCGGGGGTGACCGGGAAGGGTGAACGGCGGCGCGGGTGGCGTCCCCGCTCCCGGGGATGCACATTCTGGCGTTCCGCAGGTCACTCACCCTCCCCCGGACGACCTCAGCATGGCTGAACACAAGGAAGAGTGGGGCTCCAAGCTCGGCGTGATCCTCGCCGTCGCGGGCTCCGCGGTCGGACTCGGCAACTTCCTCCGGTTCCCGGGCCAGGCGGCCCAGAACGGCGGCGGTGCCTTCCTCATCCCCTACTTCTGCGCCCTCTTCCTGCTCGGCATCCCGATCGGGTGGGCCGAGTGGGCCATGGGCCGCTACGGCGGCAAGAAGGGGCTGCACTCCGCCCCCACCATCATGGGGACCATCGGCAAGGGGAGCGTCGCCCGCTACCTCGGCATCATCGGCGTGCTCATCCCGCTCGGCGTCTCGACGTACTACATGTTCATCGAGACCTGGACCTTCGGGTACTTCCTCAAGTACCTCACGGGCGGCATCGGCATCGACCCCAGCGCGCCCATTGAGGCGCAGACGGCCGTCGCGAACGCCTTCTATGACAAGTTCACCGGCGCCGGCGCCGACGGATCGCTCTTCTCCGGTGAGGGGCTCAACACCCTGATCACCTGGGTGGTCGTCTTCGGCATCAACATCTGGTTCGTCTTCCGCGGCCTCTCCAAGGGGATCGAGAAGTTCGTCTCCTGGGCGATGCCGGTGATGGCCATCTGCGCGCTGGTCGTCCTCATCCGCGTGCTGACCCTCGGGACGCCGGACCCGGCGCACCCCGACCAGAACGTGCTCGCCGGCCTCGGGTACATGTGGAACCCGAACTACGAGAAGCTCGGCGACTTCAAGACCTGGCTCGCCGCGGCGTCCCAGATCTTCTTCTCCCTCTCCGTCGGCTTCGGCGTAATCATCAACTACGCCAGCTACATGAAGAAGTCGGATGACGTCGCCCTCTCGGGCCTCACGGCGAGCGCGACCAACGAGCTCTTCGAGGTCGGCTTCGGCGGGATGATCACCCTGACGGCCGCCGTGGTCTTCCTCGGCCTCAGCGGCACGTCGGTGGCGGTCGGTGGCGGCACCTTCAAGCTCGGCTTCGCCACGCTCCCCGTCGTCTTCGCCCATATGGGCGCCTTCGGCAACATCATGGGCGCGCTCTGGTTCCTCGTCCTCTGGCTCGCGGCGATCACCAGCTCGCTCTCGATGTACCAGCCGGCCGTGGCCCACCTCAAGGAGGCCACGAACTGGACCCACGGGAAGGCCACCTCGGTCATCGCCGGGATCGGCACCCTCGGCGCGCTCCTCACGCTCTGGTACAGTGCCGGCGGCACCTTCCTCAACACGATGGACTTCTGGGTCGGGACCTACCTGATCTTCCTCCTCGCGATGGCGCAGATCATCTACTTCGCGTGGGTGTTCGGCATCGACCGCGGCTGGAAGGAGCTCCACAACGGCGCGGCCATCCAGATCCCGGGCTTCGTGAAGATCGTGATGAAGTACATCGCGCCCGCCTACCTGCTCATCGTGTTCATCGGCTTCAACCTCCAGTCGTTCGCCGGGGAGTTGAAGAACGCGACGGCCTCGGTCGGCGCGCGGGTCGGGCTCCTGACGATCCTGGCGCTCATCGTCTACCTCGTCGTGGTGACCCGGGTCGGGGAGCGCCGTCTGCGCGCCGCCGGCGTGGATCTCGATGACACCACTCCCGCCAACGACTGAGGACCCTGACCATGCAAGACGCGATGCAGCCGGTGCAGCAGGCCACCCTCAGCACGGCGGGGTGGGTGACGATGGTCCTCTCCCTCGTGCTGGTCTGGGGCGGCACCTTCTGGTGCTTCAAGAAGGTCCTGGAGACCCCGGCTGAGGAGAAGGCCCCGCCGGGCTACGGGGCCTGATCCCCGCCCTCGACCCGGCCTCGCCGGGTCTGGCCCTCGCCACCGCGACGGGCCTCGGCTTCGCCTTCGGGATCCTTACCGTCGGGCTCGCCGAGGCGGTCGCGGTGGCGATCGGCTTGGTGCACCCCACGCGCCTCGCCGTGGCGATGTGGCTCGGCTTCACCGTGGCGCACGTCGCCGCCAAGGTGCCGTGGTATTGGGTGGGAACCCGGGCCGACGTGGTACGGTGGGGCTGGGCGCGCCGCGGCGTCGGGCGCGCGCGGGCCTTCCTCCGCGAGCGGCCGGCCTACGGGACAGGGCTCCTCGGCGTGAGTGCCGTCACGAGCGTCCCGCCGTTCCATCTGGCGTCGATCGCCGCCGGGATCACGGCCATCCCGTTCGCCCGGTTCCTCTGGCTCTGCCTCCTGGGACGGCTGGTGCGCTTCGGTGTACTGGGGGCCTTTCCGGCGCTCCTTGGCGCGGCGGGGGCATGAGCGCCCGCCGGCATCGGCCCAAGCGTCGGATGGTGGAGGCGCTGCTCGCCGACCCCGTCGTCGCGGAGGCCGTCGCCGCGCACGCCCTCGCCCAGGGGCTACCCGAGGCGGCCGTCTGGCGCCTCGTGCGCGAGTACCTCGACGAGATGATTCCCGCCTTCAACCCGCTCGTGTACCACGGCGTCGGGCACACGGCGGCCAAGGCGCTCCTCGCCCTGTTCTACCGGACGACCGTCATCGAGCGCGACCCCGGGGCCGCGGCACGGCTCCCCGCGGACAGCGTGGTCCTCTATCTGATGAACCACCGGTCGAACGCGGACTATGTGCTCGCGAGCTATGCGCTCGCCGGGCACGTGGCCATCTCCTACGCGGTGGGAGAGTGGGCGCGGGTCTTCCCACTCGAGTACCTGTTCAAGTCGTTCGGGTCGTACTTCATCCGGCGGCGCTACCGGGAGCCGCTCTACCACGCGGTCCTCGAGCGATACGTGCAGGCCATCACGCGGGACGGCGTGACGCAGGGGATCTTCCCCGAGGGGGGGCTCACGCGCGACGGGCACCTGCGACCCGTGAAGATCGGCCTCCTCGACTACCTGCTCGGTGCCGCGACCGACCCGGCGCTGGCCGCCCGGCTGTACGTGGTCCCCGTGGCGATGAACTACGACCGCGTGCTCGAGGACCGGACGCTGCTGCGCGAGCTCCGCATCCAGCAGGGGGGCGCCGCCGGGTCCCGCTGGCAGCAGTTCCGGGAGGTGGCGTCGTACGCACTGGCGAACGTCGGCCGCGTCTCCACGGGGCGGTGGCGTCGGAACGGCGAGGCCGCGGTGGTCATCGGGGCGCCCATCGCCGTGGGCCCCTGGCTCGCGTCGCTGACGGCCGAAGGGGCGCCCCTGGCGGCCCGGCCGCGGGCCGAGCGGCTGGCGGAGGTGCAGCGCTTCTGCGACGGTCTGATGCGCGAGGTGGGGGCCATCATCCCCGTCACAGCGGTCCCCCTCGTCTGCGCCGCGCTCCAGACCTTCGACGCCGACTATGTGGGGCGGGGGGCGCTCCTGGCCCGGATGGCGGAGCTCACGGGGGCGCTCCGCGAGGCGGGGGCTGTGGTGCCGGACCCCGACCGGACGGCCGAGGAGCGGTTCGAGGCGGCGTATCGGCTGCTGCGGATGCGCCGGGTCCTCTCCCGGGCCGGGGAGGGGTATCTGATTCTCCCGCGGGGGCGGGAGCTGGTCTCCTACTACGCCAACGGGGTCGCCCACCTCTGCGGGGCGTGGGAGGTGGCGGTCCGGGCGCGGGACTCGCTCCCCATCGACCGGCTGATCGGTCGGTAGCCCCGTTGACCCCCCGGGGGGACCGGGGTACCTTGAAAGGCTCTGTTCCGTGCCGCCCGTCCGGGCGATCCACGTAGATGCAGATGGTCGAACAACCGCCAGGGTAGAATGCCGACGATCAATCAGCTCGTCCGGCAGAGCCGCCGCGAAGTCGTCAAGAAGGACAAGGCGCCGGCTCTGAAGGAGAATCCGTTCAAGCGTGGCGTGTGCACGCGCGTGTACACCACCACCCCGAAGAAGCCGAACTCGGCGCTGCGCAAGGTGGCGCGCGTCCGTCTCGTGAACGGCTTCGAGGTCACCGCCTACATCCCGGGCGAGGGCCACAACCTGCAGGAGCACTCGATCGTGCTCATCCGTGGCGGTCGTGTGAAGGACCTGCCGGGTGTGCGCTATCACATCGTGCGCGGCAAGCTCGACGCCTCCGGCGTGAACGGGCGCAACAAGAGCCGCTCCAAGTACGGGACCAAGAAGCCGAAGGCGGGTGCCGCGGCTGGGGGGAAGAAGTAAATGAGCCGTCGCAAGAGTGCCGTGAAGCGCCCCGTCCTGCCGGACGCGCGCTACGACAGCCAGACCGTCTCGAAGTTCATCAACGTCCTGATGTACCAGGGCAAGAAGGCCACCGCGGAGCGGATCTTCTACGGGGCGATGGACATCGTGGAGGCCAAGGCGGCCCAGCCGGGCGTGACCGTGTTCAAGCAGGCGCTGTCGAACCTGAAGCCCGTGGTCGAGGTGAAGAGCCGTCGTGTCGGCGGCGCCACCTACCAGGTGCCGGTCGAGGTCCGTCCGGACCGTCGGACCGCGCTGGCGATGCGCTGGCTGATCTCCTACTCGCGCGACCGCAACGAGAAGTCGATGGCCGAGAAGCTCGCGGCCGAGACGCTCGCGGCGGCGAAGGGCGAGGGGAACGCGATCAAGAAGCGCGAGGACACGCACAAGATGGCCGAGGCCAACAAGGCGTTCGCGCACTATCGCTGGTAGCCGGCGTCGGTCCGCCGAGCGGCGGGCCGGTGGTCGGTGGGCCGGTGGTCGTTGGGACCGGGGGGCGGCGTGGAGCCGCCCCCTGGGTCGTTTCCGGGGGCATCCCAGCCCGCCAACCCGCTGGAAATCGGGCACTTGCCCCCATTGACAGGGGCCGAATCCCCGCTACCTTACACGGGCTACGGCGAATCGGGTGAAACCGGTTCGTGGCAGCACGGCGTTCGTTCGGATGGAACGCCCCGGGGAACTGCGCCCCGGCCAGATGGGCCCGCCACCGTCGGCAGGAGTGACGCGCGGGGGGAGTGGACAGCCCGACCGATCCCGCCGGAGTGGTTGACCGGCGCCGAGGTTCCCGAAAAGCCCGCAGGACAATCTGACGTCGGGTGGCGGTTCGCACCCGGTGCGCCGTGGGTCCCCAGTCGTGCGGCAGTGGCGACTGTACCCGGCGAGAGCGGATGGATACCGGTCCCCCGGATGCGCAGGTGGGGGGGACGCCCGGTCCAGCCGCGTTTTTGTTGGACCGAGCAGGACCTGAGCAGGACCTGAGCCGCATCTGAACGCACGCATTCCCGACGCACCCCCGACGGATACCGAGACGATGGCACGCTCCACCGATCTGAAGTACTACCGGAACATCGGCATCATGGCGCACATCGATGCCGGGAAGACCACGACGACTGAGCGCGTCCTCTACTACACGGGGAAGTCGCACAAGATCGGCGAGGTGCACGACGGCGCGGCCACGATGGACTGGATGGAGCAGGAGCAGGAGCGCGGCATCACGATCACGTCGGCCGCGACCACGTGCTTCTGGATGCGCCACGGCCAGTCGGACAAGAAGGGCGAGGGGCCGGAGTACCGCATCAACATCATCGACACCCCGGGGCACGTGGACTTCACCGTCGAGGTGGAGCGCTCGCTCCGCGTGCTCGACGGCGCGGTCGCGCTGCTGGACTCGGTGGCCGGTGTGGAGCCGCAGACCGAGACGGTGTGGCGCCAGGCGGACCGGTACAAGGTCCCGCGCATGATCTTCTCGAACAAGATGGACCGCGTCGGCGCCAACTTCGAGCGCTGCGTCGAGATGATCCGCGACCGCCTGACCAAGAGCGCGCTCCCGATTCAGCTCCCGGTCGGCTCGGGTGAGCTCTTCACGGGCCACATCGACATCATCGAGCGCAAGCAGTACATCTTCGACAACGAGACCCTGGGCAAGACCTTCCAGGTGGTCGACGTCCCGGCCGAGTTCCACGACGCCGTCGAGTCCGCGCGCCGCGCGCTCGTCGACATGGTGGTGGAGCACGACGAGGTCCTGATCGAGAAGTACCTCGCGGGCGAGGAGCTCACGAACGACGAGATCCGTCAGGCGATCCGCTCGGCGACGATCGCGATGAAGTTCGTGCCGATCCTCTGCGGCGCCTCGTTCAAGAACAAGGGCGTGCAGGCGCTGCTCGACGCCGTCATCGACTTCCTCCCGTCGCCGATCGACATCCCGGCGATCGAGGGGCACGCGCCGCAGCACGACGCGACGGTCGAGTCGCGCGCGGTGAGCGACGAGGCGCCGTTCTCGGCGCTGGCGTTCAAGGTCGCGACCGACCCCTTCGTCGGCCGCCTGACCTTCTTCCGCGTCTACTCCGGCGTGCTCAAGGCCGGGTCGCACGTCTACAACTCGACGAAGGACAAGCGCGAGCGCATCGGCCGTCTGCTGCAGATGCACGCAAACAAGCGGGAGGAGATCGAGGAGGTCCGCGCCGGCGACATCGCCGCCGCGATCGGCCTCAAGGACACGCGCACCGGTGACACGCTCTCGGACGAGGACGCGCCGATCATCCTCGAGGCGATGAAGTTCCCGACGCCCGTCATCGACGTCGCGGTCGAGCCGAAGACCAAGGCCGACCAGGACAAGATGGGCATCGCGCTGAACAAGCTGGCCGAGGAGGACCCGACGTTCCGCGTGCACACGGACGCGGAGACGGGCCAGACGATCATCTCCGGGATGGGCGAGCTCCACCTCGAGATCATCGTCGACCGCATGATGCGCGAGTTCAAGGTCGAGGCGAACGTGGGCCGTCCGCAGGTGGCCTACCGCGAGACCATCAAGCGCCGCGTCGACAAGATCGAGGGCAAGTTCATCCGCCAGTCGGGCGGTAAGGGCCAGTACGGCCACGTCGTCATCAACGCGATGCCGGCGGAGCCGGGCCAGGGCTACGTCTTCGAGGACAAGATCTCGGGCGGTGTGATCCCGCGCGAGTACATCAAGCCGGTCGAGGAGGGCATCCGCGAGGCGCTGGAGAACGGCGTGCTCGCCGGCTACCCGATGGTGGACGTGAAGGTCGAGCTGGTGTTCGGCTCGTACCACGACGTCGACTCCTCCGAGATGGCGTTCAAGATCGCGGGGTCGATGGCCATCAAGGAGGCCGCGAAGTCGGCGACCCCGGTGATCCTCGAGCCCATGATGAAGGTCGAGGTCGTGAGCCCGGACCAGTTCATGGGCGACGTCCTCGGCGACCTCTCCGCCCGGCGCGGCAAGATCGGCGGCATGACGCAGCGTGGGGAGGCTCAGGTGATCGGCGCCACGGTGCCGCTCAGCGAGATGTTCGGGTACTCGACGCGGCTCCGGTCCATGACGCAGGGGCGTGCCGTGTACTCGATGGAGTTCTCGCACTACGAGGAAGTTCCGAAGGCGAAGGCCGAAGAGATCATCGCGAAGCAGAAGTAGTAGACCACCCACCACCAGCACCACTTCCCAACCTCAGGACGCATTCCCATGGCCAAGGCAAAGTTCGAGCGGACCAAGCCGCACGTGAACGTGGGCACCATCGGCCACGTCGACCACGGCAAGACGACCACCACGGCCGCCCTGACGAAGATCTCGGCGGACAAGTTCGGCAACACGAAGTACGTCGCCTACGACGAGGTCGCGAAGGCGTCCGAGTCGCAGGGCCGTCGTGACGCCACCAAGATCCTCACCATCGCCACGTCGCACGTGGAGTACGAGACGGATGCGCGCCACTACGCGCACGTCGACTGCCCCGGGCACGCCGACTACGTGAAGAACATGATCACGGGCGCCGCGCAGATGGACGGCGCGATCCTCGTGGTGTCGGCCGTGGACGGCCCGATGCCGCAGACCCGTGAGCACATCCTCCTGGCCCGCCAGGTGAACGTGCCGAAGATCGTCGTCTTCCTGAACAAGTGCGACCTCGTCGAGGACGCCGAGCTCCTCGACCTCGTCGAGCTCGAGGTGCGTGAGCTCCTCAGCAAGTACGGCTACGACGGCGACAACGCGCCGGTCATCCGCGGCTCGGCGTCGAATGCGATCGCCGGCAAGCCGGAGTGGGTGGCGAAGATCGAGGAGCTCTACAGCGCCCTCGACACGTACATCCCGGAGCCGACCCGCGAGGTCGACAAGCCGTTCCTCCTCCCGGTCGAGGACGTGTTCTCGATCACGGGCCGCGGCACGGTGGCCACGGGCCGTATCGAGCGCGGCAAGGTGAAGGTCGGCGAGGAGCTCGAGTTCGTCGGCTACAACTCGGACAAGAAGACGATCGTCACGGGCGTCGAGATGTTCCGCAAGCTCCTCGACGAGGGCTTCGCCGGCGACAACGTCGGTCTGC
>JBANGJ010000014.1:0-6054 GCA_037975505.1 Gemmatimonadota bacterium
CAGCTCGATTCCATCGAACGCGCCGTGGCGGCGGAGCGGCGTCCGGCGCTGGAGCGGATGCGCGCCGAGCGTGAGGCGATGCGTGGGCGCGAGGACGGCCGCCCCCTCTCGCCGGATTCGGCACGCGCGCGCGCCGAGCGGCTCCGTCCGCGGCTGGAACAGTTCCGTCGGAGCGATTCTCTCGCGACGGTCGCGGCCGAACGGCTGCTGACCGATGCCCAGCGGCAGCGCGTGCGGGAGCTGCGGGCCTATGCGCGTGGTCGAATGGAGGGCGGACGCGGACCGCGCGCCGGTGGTGCGCCGCGCGCCCGCGGCATGCGAGGGCCGCGCGGGATGATGGGGCCGCGTGGTCGCGTCGGCGGTCGCGGAGGGTTCGGTCCCCGTGGCTGGGGCGGCGGGATCGGTGGCTTCGGTGGCCCACGCGGGCTCGGCCCGGCGCCCCGGGCGCCGCAACCGCCGCGCCCGCCGGAGGAGTGAGCCTCAGCGGAGCCGGCGGGCGAAGCAGTGCTTCTCGCCCACCTCGATCTCCGTGCGGTCCACCTGCTGGTAGCGCGTGATCTTCTCGGGATAGGTGCCGAGGGTCACGCGCTCGAAGCCGCAGGCGAGGAAGAGCTCGTCCGAGTACGACACGGCGAAGAGCTCCCCGTAGCCACGCCGCGTGGCCAGGGCCACGGCCGCCGCGATCAGGGCCCGGCCGTGGCCGAGGCCCTGGGCATCCGGGTCGACGGCCAGCGAGATCAGCTCCGCCACGCTCGGGCTGTACTCGTCAAGCGCCACGCACCCCACGATGCCGCCGCTCGCGTCGCGCAGCACGCGGTAGTCCCCGAGATGATTGGCGGCGAACTCCGGGGACCGCGCCAGCGTCAGTCCGGCGGCCGCATAGCGGTTGTTGAGGGCGACGAGGGACGGGATGTCCGTCTCGTGTGCGCGGGTGATGCGGGTGCTCATCGTTCGACGGCCTCGAGTCGGGTGAGGGCGATGCGGAGCGGGAGGAGCGTGGCGGTCAGGCAGACGGCGGCGGCGGCCCCGAACCCGATGCCCATCTCCCGGAGATCGGTCGGCCCGCCGAAGGCCTGGGCGGAGAGATAGCCGTAGACGGGCCGCGCCTCCAGCACCACCACGACCGCGATCAGGGCGATGGCGGCCATCATGTACATCAGCCCGCCGAAGCTCGTGGGGATCTGCGCCGCGTTCTCCGTCTCGAACTGCGGGAAGAGCGTGCCGAAGCCGATCGCCATCCCCGCGAGGGCGAGGGTGAGCGCCGCGATGGTCGCGAGCGAGACGGCCACCATGAACGGCCCCACCTGCAGGAGCCAGTCCGTCACGCCGACGATGCCCAACGCGAGCCCGAGCAGCGGGAGCGTCCCCACCCAGTACTTGGCCCAGAGCAGGTCGCGCAGCTGCAGGGGGCTCGAGCGGAGCAGCCAGAGCGTGCGCCCCTCGAGCGACACCGCGGGAAAGAGGAACCGCGCTGCCACCGACGCGAGCACGAAGCCCGCGAGCACGAGGTTCAGGAACGGCACCACGTTGCGCAGGAAGAGGGTGATCCCCTCCCCCTGCAGCGGCAGGAACTTGATGTTGTAGACGTAGACCACGACGAGCACCGCGAGCAGGATCAGCTGCGACCACTGCGTCGTGTCGCGGAAGAAGACGCGGATCTCCTTGAGGATCAGCTCCCGACGCAGCGGACCCCACGGGCCGAGCGCGAACGCGAGCGCCCGTCCCCAGCGCCCGCGACGCGCCACCTGCCGGCCGCTCTCCTGCGCCTTGCTGTACCCCGTGAGGTACGCGGCCCGATGGAGCAGGGCCCCGAGGACGGTCAGCGCGGCGGCGGTCGTCCAGAGCAGGTAGAGCGCCAAGCCGTCCGGCGCGTCGGTGAGGAACCCCATCGTCGCTCGCTGCGCCCACTCGCTCGGGAGCCAGGGCGCGCTCGGCGTCCGCAGCACGCCGATGAACTCGACGAGATTGCGGAACCCCTCCGGCCGGGCCAGCCGCTCGGGGCGCACGAGCCGCACGAGGAGCACGAGCGCGCCAGCGGAGAGCACCGCGATCACCGACAGGATGTCCCGCGTGCGTCGGGCTGGAAAGACGTTCACGAGCACGAGGGTCGCCGCCGCCCCCAGCGCCGCGGGGAGGGCGAGGAAGGGGACCATCACCGCCGCCACGATGCCGAGGAAGCCTGGGCCGCCGTCGAACACGATGCCGTACGCCGCGAAGAGTGGCACCGCCACGAGCGCCACCATCCAGCTCGAGGCGACCATCGTCTCCAGTGCCTTGGCCCCGTACACCCGCAACCAGTCCACCGGCGCCGCGACGAGCAGGTCGAGGTCCTTCGCCAGGAAGAAGCTCGAGAGCGCAGTGATGACGTTCGAGAGGAGGAGGATCGAGCTGAATCCCACCAACACGAGCCCGAGGAGCTTGGCGGCCAGCAGCGCACCGATCTCCTCCGCCCCGCGGAAGTAGACCAGCAGCCGATACAGCACCGCGAAGATGAGCGCCCAGAAGAGCAACGCCGTCCCGCCGAGGATGGCGAGCCGCGGCGTGCGCCCGCGCGTGCGCGAGGTCGCCCGCGCCCGGGCCGTCAGCCACTTGGGGCGGAGCAGGTGCGCGAGCGACGGGTCCGGCAGCGCCTCGTCGGGGCGCGGGGCGCCCACCGCCTCAGGCATCGAGGACGTCCACGAGGTTGCGTGCCGCCTGCTCGCCGGTGAGCCGCAGGAAGATCTCCTCCAATCCGCGGCCCGCCCCCGGGGCGCCCCGCAGGTCGTCCATGGTGCCCACCGCTCGGATCGTCCCGCCCGCGATGATCGCGAGCCGGTCGCAGAGCGACTCGGCCACCTCGAGCGTGTGCGTCGAGAAGATGATCGTGTGCCCGCGCCGCGTGTATTCGCGGAAGAGGTCCTTCAGGATCCGCGCGGCCTTCGGGTCGAGCCCCACCATCGGCTCGTCCACGACGATCGCCGCCGGCCGATGCACGAACGCGCTCGAGATGATCAGCTTCTGCCGCATCCCGTGCGAGTAGCTCTCCACCAGTTCGTCCTGCCACGCCTCGAGGTCGAAGAGGGCGAGCAGCTCCCGCGCACGGTGCTCGACCCCCGCCCCCGTCTGGTCGTACAACCCGGCGACGAACCGCAGGAACTCCATCCCGGTCAACTTCTCGTAGATGAAGGGGCGGTCCGGGATGAATCCCAGCGCGGCCTTCGCGCGCACCGGGTCCGCGGCCAGGTCCACACCGCCGATGCGGATCGTCCCGCCGGTCGGCTTGAGGATCCCCGCAATCATGCGGAGCGTGGTCGTCTTGCCGGCGCCGTTGGGGCCCAGGAAGCCGAAGAGCTCCCCGGGCGATACGGTGAGGTCGATCGCGTCGACGGCGGTGAAGTCGCCGTAGCGCTTCGTGACGGAGCGGAGTTCGATCATCGGGCCGAGAGGACCTCGAGCTGCAGGGTGCCGACGAGCCGCAGGAGCTCCACCTGCCGGGTCAGCCCGCCGACGACGAAGCGCAGATGCGCCGCGTCCGCCGGAAACTGTCCGAAGGTGGGGTCCACCGCGACCCAGTCGCGCAGCCGGATCTCCGGCCACGCATGGTAGTAGAACCGACCGTTCACGTACGCGAGGCCCGTCGCGATGCGAGTCGGGATCCCGACGGCCCGCGCGAGGGCCGTGAAGAGCTGGGTGTGCTCGTTGCAGTCGCCGCGCCGGGTGCGTAGCACCTGCGTCGCACTGGGGACGGAGACGGTGATCACCTTCCCGAGCGAGTCGTGCACCCAGCGTGTGAGCCGCGCGGCGACCTCGGCCGGGTCACGCGCATCGCCGGCGATGCGGACCGCCAGTGCGACGATCGCCGGATCGTCCACCTGCAGCAGGGGCTCGGCCTGGAGCTCCGCAGCGAAGCGTGCGCGGAACCCGGCCGGCGGCGCCGCAAGCGACCAGTCCGCCGTCATCGCCGTCGCCGACTCGCGCGTGACCGCCAGCACGCCATCGGCGTAGGCCTGCCGCCCGCCGTCGAGGGCGAACCCGGCCAGGTCCGGACCGGAAAGGCGTACGCGCAACGCCCCGGGCGCGCGAGCGCTCGGCGCGACGCCGGCACTGATCGCCGTGGCCTCGAGCACGTCGCCCTGCGTGCGTCCGAGACCGACCAGCGCGCGCGTCGCCCGGTCGCGCTGCCAGTTCTCGAAGGCGATCTCGAACGCCATCCGGCGCAGCGTGATGCCACCGGGCTGTGTGGCCTCGACCACCTGGCCCGCCCCGTCCACCCAGCCCGTGAACCCGCGCCCGTCCTCCGGCACGAGCCGCCACGCCCGCACGGTGTCCGCGTGCGCCGGCCGGAACCGACTCGTCGCCGTGTCCAGCACCGCGCTGTCCACCACGGTGAAGAGCGACTCGGCGTCCACGCGGAGCCGGAGCGTGGTCGCCGACATCGTGATTGGGTCGAAGCTCGCGAGCGAGATCGTGCGGCCGACCTTCGGCGGCCGGACGAGGATGGCGGCGGCCGGCACCAGCGCGGGGAGCAGCACGGGTCCGCGCACGCGCACGCGCTGCGAGTCGCTCGGCTGGCCCGGCGCGTCGATGGCGAAGACGACCGCGCTATCCCCGTCCGTCCGCCCCTGCGCGTGCATCGGCGCCACCTCCGTGGTCACCCGCACGTCGAAGCCTCGCAGGGCGAGCGTCCGTGAGAGTGTGATCACAGAGTTCGCGCTGGCCGGAATCGAGCGTCCGGCGACCGGGAGATCCGCCGTGAACTGGTCGGTCACCTCGACGCTGGACCGCGTCGTGTCGATCCGCGTCGACGCGAACCCGATCGGCCGACCCCCCTGCTCAACGACGAAGTACGTCGTGCCCGGCGCGAGCCGGAACGCCGCCTCCGCGAGTCGCGAGGCATCGGACTGCATCAGGTCGCGGCGGACGAGGCGACCGAG
Organism: Gemmatimonadota bacterium; assembly: GCA_037975505.1. Lineage (GTDB taxonomy): Bacteria > Gemmatimonadota > Gemmatimonadetes > Gemmatimonadales > Gemmatimonadaceae > Pseudogemmatithrix. The sequence goes on from JBANGJ010000014.1 coordinate 4,914, forward strand.
GCCGAGCGCCCAGGCCACGAGCACCAAGACCGCGAGGGCGCTCCGCCACCGTCCGCGCGTCCGCCGCGAGGCCGGGGAGCGCGTCATCGGTGTTGGGCCTCACGAGCCCGGCGATGCGCCTCTGCGGCCTCCACCGAACGCCCCAGCCGATCGAGGACGATCCCCATCCCCTTGAATGCACGCCAGAGCGTGGGGTCGAGTTCGGTCGCGGTGCGATAGGCGGTGAGCGCTCCCGGCGCGTCATTGGTGTGGTTCAGGGCCTCGCCGAGGTGATAGAACCCCGGCGCCGAGGCCGGCGCCTGAGCGGTCCCCGCCCGGAGCGGCCCCACGGCCTCTTTCCAGCGCGCCCGCCGGCAGGCGAGCACGCCCGTCTGGATCAGCAGTTCCGCCCCGGTCGCATTCGCCGCGGCCGCGGCGCGGAGCGCCTGTTCGGCCTCCGCATAGCGCTGCAGCGTGCCGAGTACCGAGGCGCGCGCACAGGCCACGCCGAACGCTTCAGCCCCCGCCGCGGCCGCGCGGTCGAGCACCGCGAGGGCGTCGCGCGCCTCCCCCCGCCGCTCGAGGGCGGCGGCGAGGGCGAGTGCCGCCGTCGTGTCTCCCGGCGTGGCGTCGAACGCGGCGCGCAGGGGATCGGCCGACGGGGCGGGGACGCGTGGGACGCTCGGGGTGGGTGGGGGCGTGGGGGCCGGTGTGCGTGCCGGTGTCGGAGGCCGGGGAGGCGCGCTCGGACGGGCGGGCGCGCGCGACGACGAGGGGGTCCGCGATCCCGACGTGGCGGCGGGCGTCAGCTCGCGCCCCGCGTCGCCGAAGTGCGCCTCCTCGATCTCGCTGTCGTCGTACGACCACTCGCCGCACACCAGGGGCTCCCGCACCGGGAGCAGCGTCACCGTGTCGTCGGGGCCATGCCGCTCGACATGGAAGAACGAGGCCCCCTCCAGCGCCCCGAACGACAGTTGGTGCGGGTCGGCTGTCGGACCGAGGGGAGAGGTCGGGCGCTCAGGCACGGGGCAGGGGAGGAAAACGGCGGATGGCGCAATCTAGCGCGGAACGTGCAGGGGGGTCGGGGGGTTGGTCCCCTGTCCCCGGTCTACCCCCGCGCCCTTCCATTCGCCCGCGCCCGCCCCGAACTTGCAGGACTATG
>JBANGJ010000031.1:0-14120 GCA_037975505.1 Gemmatimonadota bacterium
ACCTCGCGTTCCACCGCCGCGCGCAGGATGCTCATGAAGTCCTGCGCGTTGGTCACGACCCCCACCGCCTGGTGGGTCCCGCGATCCTTGAGCTTGCCGACGAGGAACTCGCTCGCGTCCACGCAGATGGTGGGGAGCTCGCAGAGCCCGCGCCCGGGGTCCTCGTAGTAGGCGGGGAGCATGTTCCCCACCGCGATGGAGTGCAGCGCGGTCGCGATCATCACGGCCATCGTGGCCTTCACGGTGTGCGCCCGCATCGCCTCCTGCGCGGCCACCGCGTCGGTGTGGACATCAGGGAGCGGACCGTCGTCCCGGATGGAGCCGCCCAGCACGAAGGGGACCTCCTCGACGACGCAGGCGTGCATGATCCCGCCGGTGATGATCCCCTGCGCGACGGCGGCCCGGATCGATCCGGCGCGGCGCACCGCGTTGATGGCGCGCATATGCGCGGCGTGCCCGCCCGGCGTGGGCTCGCCGCGGCCGGTCATCCCGAGCGTCGTCCCCACCACCGCGGCCTCGATGTCGTGCACGGCGACGGCGTTCCCCGCGAGAAGCGCCTGCACGAACCCCTTGCGGATGAACCAGACGAGGTTGTCGCGCGCCCGGGAGTGCACGAGCGCCGGTCCGGCCACCCAGAGCACGTGGCCGCCGCGCCGCTTCTCCGCCACCAGCATCCGCGCGATGGCTGGATAATCGATGGGCTTCTCGCGCGAGACCTGGCTTGACATGAAGTGGAAGTCGCCGTCCGCGGTCGCGCCCCCGCGGAATCCGTGCGCGTGCACGAGCACCCCCTCGCGCCCATCCTCCGCGAGTCCGACGACGACGGCGTCGCCCCGGCGAACGCGCCGCCCCTCGCGCACCCACCACCCCCCATCCGCATCGCGCACGAGCACGCCGTCCATCCGCGGCTCGCGCGGCAGGGTCCAACGCCCATCGACGCCCTTCACGTACGTGGGCAGGTTGGTGGTGGCGAAGAAGCCGTCGGGAAGCACCCCGTCGCGCTCGGCGGGCACGGTGCGCGCCGGGGGGGCCGCGACGAGGTGGGGCGCCGTGAAGTCCGGCGGCGTGTAGGTCGGCGGCGTCGTCATCGGTCCCTCAGAGGATGCGCTTGCCGAGCGCGCTCAGGATGAGCTCCGCCGCGATCTCGGCCGTCCGATTCCGCTCGTCGAGCACCGGGTTCACCTCGACGACGTCCAGCCCCACCAGGCGTCCCGAGTCGGCGAGCATCTCCATCGCGAGGTGCGCCTCGCGATAGGTCATCCCCCCGGGGACGGCCGTGCCCACGCCCGGGGCGTCGTGAGGATCGATCACGTCCATATCGAGCGAGACCCAGAGCGCGTCCGTCTCGCGCCCGACCTGGGTGATGGCCTCCTCCATCACGGCGCGCACCCCGCGTTCGTCGAGGGCGCGCATCGTGAACGCGGGGACGCCCCACGCCGCGATGTGCGTGCGCTCGGGGCCGTCGAGGTCACGTGAGCCGACGAGCGCCACGTCACCGGGCCGCAGCGCCGGCGCGCCGCCGGCGAGCCTCACCATCGCCGCATCTCCGTGACCGAGGAGGGCCGCGAGCGGCATTCCGTGCACGTTGCCGGACCGGGAGGAGGCCGGGGTGTGGAGGTCACCGTGCGCATCGATCCAGAGCACGCCGAGTCGCCGTCCTGCCGCACGGAGGTGACGCGCGGCGCCCGCGATCGACCCCGCGGCGAGCGCGTGGTCCCCGCCCAACACGACGGGGAAGCGACCATCGGCGAGGGCCGCCGCCGTGCGGTCGGCGACGTCCGCGCACACCTGGGTGATGGCGCCGAGGTAGCGAGCGCCACGCTGGGCGCCGCGCGCCGCATCTTCGCGGAAGGGCACGGCGACGTTGCCCGCGTCCTCGACGTCGTGGCCGAGGGCGACGAGCCGCTCACGCAGGTCGGTGTAGCGGACGGCGGCGGGCCCCATGTCCACCCCGCGGCGCGAGGCGCCGAGGTCCATCGGCACACCGAGGAGTCGGATGGCAGTCATACGATGGGAGCTAACGGTGGGGCTCCGGGGCCGGAACCGTTCCGCATGGGCATGCGCCGGATGCCCTCGGTATGACGGCGCGCCCGCATATCCTCGCACCGCCCCGCCCCACACCACCCCACGCCGCGCGCGCCGGCGCGCGGTGGACCGCGCACCGCTCAGGCGGCCGCGCGCTCCCGTGCGCCGAGGCTGAGCAGGGCGCCCACCGCGACCACTGCCACGGCGCCGATCACGTTGTGCCAGAGGAAGGCGACACGCGGGGCGAAGAGATTGACGGCGCCCACGGTGGCCATCCCCGCGATGAGTCCGACGAAGGCGCCACGGGCCCGGGCGCGCGGCCACATCGCGAGGAGGAAGACCCCGAGGATGGAGCCATAGAAGAAGGAGCCGAAGCGGTTCACCACCTCGATGAGCGACCCGAGCGTGGCGGCGTAGAGGGCCACGACGCAGGCCACGGCACCCCAGACCGCGGTCGCCCACTTCGACATGGTGAGGTAGTGCGCGTCGTCGCCATCGCGGCGCGCGAAGCGGCGGTAGAAGTCCACGACGGTCGCCGTCGAGAGCGCATTGAGCTCCGCGGCGATGCTCGACATGGCGGCGGCGAGCACCGCCGCGAAGAACAGGCCGACGAGCCCGATGGGCAGATGATCGCGAACGAAGCGCGGGATGACGTAGTTGACGTCGCGCGTGGGGCCGGCGACGACGGCGCCGGCCGCGTCGAGGGCGCGGGCGCGGATCACGCCGGCCTCGCGTTCGCGCGCGCGGTAGTCGTCGAGCGCGGCCGCCGTCGCCGCCGCATCCCCGGCGCCGTGGGCTGCCGCGGCCGCACGCGCCGCGGCCGCGCGCGCCGTCGTCACCACCGTGTACTCCGCCTGCAGCGTGTCGTAGACGGCCGGGGCGCTCGCGCGCATCGCCCGCTCGTGCGCCGGATTGTGGTACAGTGGCCCGACCGTGAACACCTGGAAGAGGAATACGAGCACGCCGAGCAGCAGGATCAGCGCCTGGAGCGGGATCTTCCAGTACGCGCTCATCAGCAGGGAGCTCCGCGCCTCGTCCACCGACTTGGCGGCGAGGTAGCGCTGCACTTGGCTCTGGTCCGTGCCGAAGTACGAGAGCATCAGGAAGGTGCCGCCGATGATCCCCGACCACAGCGTGTAGGGATCCTCGAGCGAGAACGAGAAGTCGAAGGCCCGGAGTCGGCCGGCGGCACCGGCGACGGCCAGGGCGTCATCGAGCGGCACCGGGATCCGCGTGACGAGCACCACCACCATCGCGAGGACGGCGCCGAGGATCACGCCCATCTGCTTCACGTCGGCCCAGGTGACCGCCTGCACGCCGCCGACCACGGTGTAGAGCACGGTCGGCACGCCGATGAGCGCCACACACCAGGCGAGCGGCCAGCCCATCACCGCGGAGAGCACGACCGCCGGCGCCGAGATGATCACGCCGCAGGAGAGGCCGCGCGAGATGAGGAAGAGCAGGCTCGTGAGCGTCCGCGTCCGCGCGTCGAAGCGGCGCTCCAGATACTCGTACGCGGTGTAGACCTTGGCCCGATGCAAGAACGGCACGAGCGTGACCCCGAGGATCACCATCGCGATCGGCAGGCCGAAGTAGAACTGCACGAAGCGCAGGCCGTCTGTGGCCCCCTGCCCCGTCGTACCGATCAGGGTGATGGCCGAGAGCTGCGTGGCCATCACCGAGAGCCCCACGGCCCACCAGGGGAGGCTGCGATTGGCGAGGAAATACCCTTCGATGTCGGTCGTGCCACGGGCGCGGCGGAGCCCGTCCCACACGACGTACCCGAGATACAGGACGACGACGCCCCAGTCGATGGGATGCACGCTCAGGTCCCGTAATGGCGCTGCAGCCACCAGAGCAGCAGCAGGGTGACGACCTGGACGGCCAACACGCGGACGAACGTCTCACGCACGGTTCGAGGCATCCCGGAAGATACCGTGCGCCCTGCGAGGACGGAGCTAGAGATAGGGGGAGAAGAGCCGCGCGACGCCGTCGCGCACCTTCACCGGGAACGACCGGGCGTCCAACTCCGCCAAGGTGACCTCATGCGCGGACGCGATCCGCTCCTCGGCGATCGCGTCGAGCGCCGCGGCGGTGGCCGAGCAGTAGAGCTCCACGTCGAGCTCGAAGTTGAGCCGCAGACTGCGGGGGTCCCAGTTGGTGGAGCCGATCAGCGCCCATCGCCGGTCGACGACCATCAGCTTGGTGTGGTCGAAGGGACGGGGGGTGCAGTAGACGCGGCACCCCGGGCGCACCAACTGCCAGAGCTGCGCCGTGGCCGCCCACTGCACCGGCGGGATGTTGCCGTGCGCCGGCAGCACGATATCCACGCGCACCCCCCGGAGCGCCGCGACCCCCAGCGCCGCGATCAGCCCCGGGTCGGGGAGGAAGTACGGCGTAACGATGCGTACGGACTCGCGCGCCATCGCCAGCGCGCCAAGGAGGATCTTGTTGAGGATCTCCAGGTCGCCGTCGGGGCCGTCGGTGATGACGCGCGCGACGGAGTGCCCCGCCTCTTCGAGCCGCGGGTACCACGCGGGCCCGTCGAGGAACTCCCCCGTGGTGAAGGCCCAGTCCTCGGCGAAGGCGTCCTGCACCTGCGCCACCACCGGACCGGCGAGGCGGAAGTGCAGGTCGCGCACCGGATGTGCGGGTCGGGCGCCGAGGAGGTGCGTCGCGCGGATGTTCATCCCACCGGTGAAGGCGACCGTGCCATCCACCGTGAGGATCTTCCGGTGGTTGCGCAGGTTGAAGAAGGCGAGCCCGGCCTGATGGACCCGCGGGAGGAAGCGCGCCGTCGGGACACCGAGCCGCCGCAGCGCCCGGTGGGCCGGCGGACGCGTGTACCACGCGCCCACCCCGTCGATGAGAACACGTACCTCGACGCCCCGACGGACGGCGGCGCCGAGGGCCGCGATCAGGGGCGCCCCCGCGACGTCGTCGCCGAAGATGTACGTGGAGAGCCCGATGGAGCGCGTGGCCCCCTCGATGGCCGCGAGCATCGCGGGATACGTCGCGTCCCCGTCGCGGAGCACTTCCACCGCGTTCCCCCCGAGCACGGGGCGCTCCGAGAGGCGCTCCGCGAGTTGCGCGAGCGCGTGGAGCTGCGGGTCTGCCAGCGCCTGGCCACGGGCCTTGGCGATGCGCAACTGGGCCGTGGTCGTCAGCGGGGTGCGTCGGCGCTCCCGATGGAGCAGACTCGCACGCCGCTTGATGCGATTGAGCCCGAGCATCACGTACAACACGGCACCGAGGCCGGGGACGAGCCAGATCAGCCCCGCCCAGCCGATGGCGGCGCGGACGTCGCGCTTGCGGAGGATGGCGTGGAGGCTGGCCGCGACGTTGACCAGCGCGGCCAGCACGCCCACCGCGTAGGGCCACCACCCGGGGAGCCCGGGGACGAGGGTCCGGAACCAATCCGACATAGGTCGGTCCAATGTAGCGGACGGCGCGGCGGGGGTCGTCATGGATTTGCCCGACAGCGAGGCCCGGGCGAGATTCGAGGCATCGCGCCCCCGTCGGTCCCTTCCCGCCCCGGCCCATGTCCCATCCCCGACGCCGCCTCCCCCGTCTCGCCCTCGTGAGCGTCCTGCTGGCCGCCGCCTGCGGGGGCGAACAGGTGCTCCTGCCCACGTCGCCGCCGTCCGTGGTCGGCCCCACCTGGTACCTGCAGGCGGCGAACGACACCACGCTCCCAGCGCGGATCGCGGCGCGGGTCATCGGAGTGGTGACCGAACAGACCTATCTCGACTCCGCGCAGATCGCGCTCGACAGCGCGGGGACCTACGAGCAGCGGTACTGGATCCGCGTCTATCTCTCGGGCACCCTCGACCGGGCCGATGCGGTGGTGGACCGGGGCACCTGGACAGCTTCGCTCGGCACCTACACGCTCACGTCCGGACTGCGCACGCGCGCCCTCGCACTCACCGCGCCCGACTCGGGACGGCTCGTCTCGTCCGAACCGTTCGTCACCTATCTCACCGCCCCGCTCACCGCGGGGCGCTACGGGAGGACCCGTCCATGAAGGTCACCTTCACCGTGAACGGCGCCGCGCGCACCGTCGATGTGCCGGCGGATATGCCGCTGCTCTGGATCCTGCGGGACGTCCTCGATCTCAAGGGGACCAAGTACGGGTGCGGCGCGGCGCTCTGCGGCGCGTGCACCGTGCACGTGAACGGGAGCGCCACGCGGTCCTGTCAGGTGCCCGCGAGCGCCGTGCAGGGCCGGCGCGTCACGACCATCGAGGGGCTCTCCCCCGACGGCACGCACCCGCTGCAGAAGGCGTGGCAGGAACTCGATGTGCCGCAGTGCGGCTACTGCCAGGCGGGCCAGCTGATGCAGGCAGCCGAGTTGCTCGCCACCACGCCGCATCCGACCGACGAGGAGATCGACGGCGCGATGTACGGCAATCTCTGCCGGTGCGCCTCGTACCATCGCATCAAGGACGCCATCAAGCGCGCGGCGGGCACCCCCGCCGGCCGGGAGTGACGCGATGATCCCCGCTCAGCCCGATCGTCGCGACTTCCTCCGCGTCACCGCCCTCGCCGGCGGCGGCCTCCTGCTCGGCACGTTCCTCGACTTCGACGGCGTCGGTGTGCTGCAGGCGATGGCGCCCGGCGCCGACTTCACCCCGAACGCCTTCATCCGCATCGCCCCCAGCGGCGCGATCACGATCCTCGCGAAGAACCCCGAGGTGGGCCAGGGCATCCGCACGATGCTCCCAATGCTCGTCGCCGAGGAGCTCGACGTGCCCTGGGCGCAGGTGACCGTCGAGCAGGCGATGGCGGACGAGGCGCGGTACGGCCGCCAGTTCGCGGGCGGGAGCACCTCGACGCCGATGAACTGGGAGCCGATGCGGCGCGCGGGGGCCGTGGGGCGCCACCTCCTCGTGGCCGCCGCAGCCCAGGCCCTCACCGTCCCGGCCGCGGAGCTGACGACGGAGGGCGGCGCGGTGCACCACCGCGCCTCGCGCCGCCGCCTGACGTACGGCGAGCTCGCCACACGCGCCGCCGCACTCCCGGTGCCCGACCCGGCGACCGTGCCGCTGAAGGCCCCCAAGGACTTCCGGATCATCGGCACCTCCGTCCCCGGCGTGGACAACCGGAAGATCGTCACCGGCACCCCGCTCTTCAGCATCGATGTCACCGTCCCCGGGATGGTGCATGCCGTCTACGAGAAGGCGCCGGTCTTCGGCGCCAAGGTCGCGAGCGCGAACCTAGACGAGATCCGCGCCCTCCCCGGCGTGAAGCAGGCGTTCGTGCTGGAGGGGACCACCACGCTCAGTGGCCTGCTCCCCGGCGTGGCGATCCTCGCCGAGACCTGGTGGCACGCGCGCTCGGCGCGGAAGCGCCTCCGCGTGACGTGGGCCGAGCATCCCACCGCCGCGCAGAGCTCCGCGAGCTTCGCCACGCAGGCCGCGGCGCTCCTCGCGGGCGCGCCGCAACGCTCGCTCCGCGCCGACGGCGACGTGGCGGCCGCGTTCGCCGGGGCGGCCAAAGTGGTCGAGGCGCGCTACGAGTACCCGTTCATCGCGCACGCCCCGCTCGAGCCGCAGAACTGCACCGCGCACTGGCACGACGGGCGGATGACCATCTGGTCGCCCTCGCAGAACCCGCAGCCCGGCCGCCAGCTGGTGGCGACGACGCTCGGCATCGACCCGTCGGCGATCGAGATCCACATGCTCCGCGGCGGCGGCGGCTTCGGCCGGCGCCTCAACAACGACTACATGGTCGAGGCCGCGGCCATCGCCAAGCAGGCGGGCGTCCCGGTGAAGCTGGTGTGGACGCGCGAAGACGACATGCAGCACGACTTCTATCGTCCGGCAGGGTGGCACGGGCTCAAGGCGGCGCTCGACGCCAGGGGCGCGCTGGTCGCGTGGCAGAACCACTTCGTGACCTTCGGCGCGGGGGAGCAGTTCGCGCCCTCGGCAGGAATGACGCCGTCGGAGTTCCCGGCCGCCTTCGTCCCGAACTTCTCGCTCGGCGTCTCGACGATGCCCCTCGGCGTCCCCACCGGCGCGCTGCGCGCGCCGACGAGCAACGCCATCGCCTTCGTCTTCCACTCCTTCCTCGACGAGCTCGCCCACGCGGCGGGCCAGGATCCCGTCGCGTTCCGGATGGCCCTGCTCGCGCAGGCCGCGAACGCACCGGCTAGCGGCCCGCAGGCGCCGGCCCTCGTGGCCGAGCGCATGCGCGGCGTCCTCGCACTGGTCGCCGAGAAGTCGGGGTGGGGCCGGCGCACGCTCCCCAAGGGCACCGGGATGGGCGTGGGCTTCCACTTCAGCCACCGCGGCTACTTCGCCGAGGTGGTCGAGGCGCAGGTGAGCCGCACCGGCGAGGTGAAGGTCGTGAAGGTGTGGGTGGCCGGCGACGTGGGCAGCCACATCATCAACCCGAGCGGTGCGATGGCGCAGGTGCAGGGCTCCGTCCTCGACGGCCTCGCGCAGGCGCTGCGACAGGAGATCACCATCGAGGGCGGCCGCACGGTGCAGTCGAACTTCGATGACTTCGAGCTGCTGCGCATCACCGAGGTGCCGCCGGTCGAGGTGCACTTCCGGACGACCGACAACCCGCCGACCGGGATGGGCGAGCCGGCGCTGCCGCCGGTGATCCCCGCCCTCACCAACGCGATCTTCGCCGCCACGGGGAAGCGCGTGCGCTCCCTGCCGCTCTCCCGCCACGACCTGAGCTGGAGCTGAGCCGGTGAAGGCGTGGCTCGAGACGCGGCAGGTGCTCGATGCGCTGGCCGAGTGCCGGCGGGCGGGCACGCCCGCCGCCCTCGCGACGGTGATCCGCGTGCGAGGGTCGGCGTACCGCCACGAGGGCGCCAAGCTCCTCGTGCGCGCGGACGGGACGCACGTGGGGAACGTGAGCGGCGGGTGCCTCGAGGGGGACGTGCGCGAGGTCGCCCGACGCGTGATCGCCTCGGGTGTCGCGGAGCGGCGCCAGTACTGCGGCGGCGCGGACGAGGTGGCCGCCTGGGACCTCGGCGTCGGCTGCGAAGGCGAGGTGGAACTCCTGGTCGAGCCGGTCACGGATGACCGGAGCGTGGCACGCGCCGCGCTCGACGCCGAGGTGCCGTTCGTCACGCTCACCACGCTCGACGGGGACCGCCCGGTCGCGCACGAGACGCGCACCGGGGAGGCGGCCGCGCCCTGGCGCGGGGTGGCATCGCGCCTCGAGCAGCGCGAGGGTCGCGAGGTGTTCGTCGACGTGCTGCACCCCGCCCCGCGCCTCCTGGTGGTCAGCGGCGGCGACGACGCGATCCCGCTCGCCCGACTCGCGGCCGCCGTCGGGTTCCGCGTGGTGGTCGCGGACCGACGCCCGGGGCTGCTCACGGCCGAGCGCTTCCCCGCCCCCATCCGGTGCGTGGAGGCCGACGCCGCGCGACTCGGCGAGCGCGTGGTCCTCGAGCCCGATGACGCAGCGGTCGTGATGACGCATCACTTCGTCGACGACGCCGCGTACCTCGGCGCCCTGCTTGCCGGGCCTGCCCGCTATCTCGGCATCCTCGGGCCGCGCCAGCGCACCGCGCGCATCCTCACCGGCCTCGGTGAGGCTGCACAGTCGGCGGCGTCGCGGATCTTCGGGCCGGTGGGCCTCGATATCGGCACCGATGGGGCGGAGCAGGTGGCACTCGCGGTCATCGCCGAGATCCTCGCCGTCCGGAGCGGCCGCGCGCCGCGCTCCCTGCGCGATCGGCGCGCGCCGATCCACGCATCACCGGCAGCCGCGGCGAACGTCGCACCGATGGACGGACCGCGTGGCGACTGAGCACGGGCCGGTGGCCGCGGTGCTGCTCGCCGCGGGCGCCTCGACCCGGATGGGCACCAACAAGCTCCTCCTCGACGTGGCCGGCGTGCCGATGGTGCGCCGCACCGCCGAGGTCCTGCTGGCGGCGGGGTGCGACCCGCTCTGCGTGGTGACGGGGCACGACGGCGCGCGGGTGCGTGCCGTGCTCGACGGCCTGCCCTGCCGCTTCGCGGAGAGCCCCGATCCCACGGGCCCCACGAGCGCCTCGCTGCACGCGGGGCTCCGCGCGCTCCCCTCCGAGGCGCCGGCGACGGTGGTGCTCCTCGCCGACATGGTGCACGTCACCCCCGCGATGGTCCGCGCCCTCCGCGACGCCCACAGCGCCGGGACGGCGCCGCTGCAGGTCTCGCGCTACGGCGATGTGCTGGCGCCACCCCTGCTCTTCCGGCGGGCCCTGTGGCCCGAACTGCTCGCCTGGCACGGCGAGGGATGCGGCAAGGCGGTGGTGCGCGCACACGCGGCGGAGGCGGGCATGCACGATTGGCCCATCGCGGCGCTGCAGGACATCGACACGCCGGTGGACTACGCCGCCCTCAGGGGCTGACGACCACGCGGACCGAGTCCGTCCCGCGGTCCACGCGAACCACCACCCAACTGGTCCCCGCGGCCGTCGCACGCAGCCGGATGACGCCCGCCGCAGCCCCGTCCGGCAGCACCTGCACCACCCCCGCGGTACGCACTGCCGTGACGGCACGGGCCAGCGCATCGGACGGGGAGCGCACCACGTTGCCGAACGCATCGACGAGCCGCGGCCGGACGTCGAGGGTGGCGCCGACGGTCATGGGGGTCGCGTCGCAGGCGGCAGGCACCGCGATGGTGCCGCACGCGAGACGTAGGGAGTCCGCGGACTGCCCGAGGAGAATGGTCCGTCGCACCGGCACCTCGCCGAAGGTCGCCGTGATGCCAAGTTCGGTGAAGCGCGCCGAGGCGCCGAGGACGACGAACTCGCCGTTCGCCGCCGAGACGAGGAGCGCCGGATTGTCGGACTGCCAGTTCACGTAGAGCGGCCCCGGGGGGAGTGCGGGCTCCGCTTCGATGGCAAAGCGGAGCCGTTCCCCAAGTGCGTGCGATGAGTCCGGTCCGACGATGCGCATCCGGATGGTGCCGCCCGGGTCGAACGGGTTAGTGCGCGCGTAGGGCGCCTGAAGGTCGCACGCGGCGGCGAGCAGGAGCGCCGCGATGAAGCCCCCACGGAAGCGGCCGCGCATCACCACGTCACCGCCAGGCCGATCCCGCGGGGATCGACGGTGGGGCGGACGCGGCCGACGGTGCGGGGATCGCCGAGTGCGGTCACCTCGGCGATGTCGCGCGCATGCCGCCATTCCGCGTGGAGCCCCTCGAGGGTGGCGGCACCCCAGACCGCACCCGCCGTCAGCGTGAAGCCGTTGCCGATTCGGCGGAAGCGCTCCGCGCGTGCGAAGAGTCCGTCCGCCGGCGGCTGGCTGTTACCCGCGTATGTGCGGTACGCGTCATAGGTGCGTCGCGAGGCCGCGAGGGCCGTGCGTCCGGCGAGGTAGGCGACCCCCGTCCCCACGAACGACCCGAGGGCCAACCGACGGCGCCCGGGCGAGGTCGCCTGGCCACCGCCCGGCACGAGGCTCCGCAGGGCGATCATCGGGAGCGGGATGCTCGTGCAGCGCGCGGGCGGCCGGAGCACCTGGGTCATCTCGCGCAGCGACGGCGGGACCGCCGCCGAGAAGGTCAGGCACGGATGGTACTCGAGCACATCCGCCAGCAACGCGCTCATGGCGGCGGGATCGTCGTGCGCACCGAAGGTCGCCGCCGCGAGAAGCATGGCCCCTCGCGTCTCGGCGCGCGGCGGCAGGGGCCAGCGCGTGAGCCGATCGAGCGCCACGGCGGCATCCGCCGCCTCCGGGGCCACGACGGCCAGTTGCCGGGCGCGCCACGGGAGCATCTGTTGCCAGACCGCGCGCACCACCCGCTCGGGCACCGGCAGGATGTCGGGCTCGTCGTTCACAGCGTCCCACACGTGGATCTCGAGACGCGGCGCGCGTCCCTCGGCGGTGGGCGCGAAGGTCTCGGGCGCGAGGTAGAGGCGCAGGTGGCCGGTGCCGTCGCGGACCACGCCCCCGGTCACGACCCGCGTGAGCGGAGCATGGCCAGCCAGGACCACAGGCTCGAGCAGCCCGTCGCGCCGGACCTCCGCACGGCCCACGTCAGCCGTGCGGTCGTACGGCGCGGCGAGGCCGAACTGGATGCCGCGCGCGAATGCGGCGATACGGGCAAGGGTCCCGGCATGACAGTCGAACCGCCGACGCTCCGCAGGGGCGATGACCAGCGCCACGACCGGCCGGGCGCGCGTCGCGCTGTCGAACGCCACCCATGGGCGCAGGACGGCGAGCGGCTCGAGGACCTCGGGCGGAAGGTCGAGGGCGCGCTGGCAGCCCACGGCGGCGGCCCGCACCAGCGAGTCGGGCGACGTGGCATCCTGCGCGACCGGCGTCAGGGCGAGCACGGCGAAGCGCTCGTCTTCGAAGAGGAACGACGTCCCCAACCGCGCCCGACTCGCGAAGCCGTCTCGCCAGGCGACGAACCCCGTGTCGCGCAGGCCCGCGACGAGGGTCGACTCCGGGGCCGACGCGACGGGGCCCGGGGCCTGGGCTCCGAGCGTCGCGTGGACGGCCAGGGCGAGCCCGAGCAGCGCTCCCACGACCGCGGTCCGCGGCGAGGGCACGCCGCGCGACGGACACGCGCGCCTGATGTGGACCCCGTTCACTCGAGCACGCGGGCCCGTTCCTGCGGCGTGAAGACCACGCAGGCCGCGGCACCGGTCAGCCGATGCCGATTGCGGGCGATGAGGCGGTAGACGGCATCGCGGATCGGGCGCGGCACCACCTGGCCGAGCGCAGCGAGCAGGGCCCATCCGCCGCCGAGGTAGCGTGCCGCGGCGAGGGCCGCGTCGGACCGCACCGCCACGTGCTCGGCGCCGCCGACCGTGTCCAGCCAGAGGAGGGAGTCGACCGTTCGCAGCGCCGGGTGCCGCGCCTCGAGCGCCCGACCCGCCTCTCCCTGACGCGCCGCGAAGCGCACCGTGCGCCGCCGATCGTGGCGCAGCACGAACTGCACCGACCGTGCGCAGAAGGCGCAGTCGCCGTCGTAGAAGAGGATCGGTGCGGTCAGCGGGTCCACGTCTCGACCGTGTGCCAGACGGCGCGCTCGAGCACGATGCCATCCGAGAAGTGCCCGCCGAAGTCCGCCCGGAGGCGGCCCGCGTGCTCGGCGAGGTACCGGTCCAGTGCGGCGGCATCCGGCGCGAGGTACCGCGCCCGGTACCGTCCCCCCTCGAGCGCGCCGAACTCCGCGCCGGAGAAGCACCCCGTCGCAAGCACATCCGCGATGTGATGCGTCTGCATATAGGCGGCGTATCGGGACTCGAGGTCCGAGCGGACCGTGGCGGTCACCTCGTAGGACACCATAGGTTTCACCTCTGCGTGGGGCTCGCAGGGAACATCCGGCGCCCCCCGTGCCCCCGCCAGCCCTCCCGCCGATCGCCCATGGCTACCGCCACCCCGTCGGACGTTCTCATCTCCCGTGACGGCCTCGCGCTCAAGCAGCGTCGCTGGCGGGCTGTCGGGCGTGTGCGCGGCACGATCCTCATCGTGCACGGGCTCGGCGAGCACGGCGGTCGGTATCAGCGGCTCGCGATGCACCTCACCAAGGATGGGTGGAACGTCGCCGCCTACGATCTCCGCGGGCACGGGGAATCGGAGGGACCGCGAGGCCACATCCACCGCCCCGACGACCATCTCGACGACCTCGGCCTAGTGATGGATGCCGTGCGCTCCAGCCGGCCGGGCGCGCCGCTGATTCTCCTCGGACACAGCATGGGAGGTCAGATCGCCGCGCTGATGCTGGCGCGTGCGTACCGTCCTGCGAGCGGCCTGATCCTCTCCTCGCCGGCGCTGATGGTGTCGATGACTCCGCTGCAGCGCCTCCAGTTGCTCATCGGCGGGGCGCTCGCGCCGAGCCTGCGCGTGCCGAACGGGCTCCCGGTGGACAAGCTCTCACACAGTCAGGCCGTCGTCACCGCGTACCGGAGCGACCCGCTGGTGCACAACGGCGTCACGCCGCGCCTGGCGCGCAGCGTCATCCGCGGCGGCGCGGAGGTGCTGCGTAAGGCCAAGGACTGGAAGGTGCCGACGCTCCTCCTCTGGGCGGGCGACGACCACTGCGTGAATCCCAGCGGCAGCGCGCGCTTCGCGTTGCAGGCGCCGCAGCACGTCGTGAAGTCCAAGAGCTTCCCGGGGCTCTACCACGAGATCT
>JBANGJ010000047.1:0-3700 GCA_037975505.1 Gemmatimonadota bacterium
CCCCCGTTCCCCGCGGCCGCGCCGGCCACCTCGGTCACCGCCTTGGTCGCGAGGTCGAAACGGTACCGCTTCCCCTCCCGCTGGAACTCGAACGAACGGCTGTCCTCGGCCCATTGCGGCGTGACGGCGCCAGAGACGATGGAGGACGCGAGCCGCGGCGCATTGGCCGCGTACTGCGCGTAGCCCGGCATCTCGCGCAGGCGGTCCTGGGCGAGGAGCGCCGACGGCGCGAGCAGGAGGACGAGCGGAAGGAGAAGGCGGGTCGACATGAGGCGGAGCACCGGGGGGACGAGGGAGAGGAGCGGACTCAGGGACGGCCGGGCCAGGGCACACCCTGATCGCGACGCGAGACGGGGCGGACACCCTTGTAGACGAAGCGCTGCACGCGCTTCCCCTCATAGGTCTCGGTGGTGAAGATGTTGCCCTTGGAATCCGTCGCGATGCTGTGCACGGCGAAGAACTGGCCCGGCTGGCGTCCGCCGTCGCCGAACATCGTCAGGATCTCGAGCGACTGCCGGTCCATCACATAGACGCGCTCGTTCTTCCCATCGGCGAGGTAGAGGTAGCGCTGCTGCGGATCGCGCGAGAAGGCGATGTCCCACACCGCCCCGTCTCCGCGCGTCCGCGGCGCGATGCGTGCCTCTTTCACGAACGTGCCGTCCTTGCGGAAGACCTGGATGCGATTGTTCGGCCGGTCGCACACGTACACCAGCCCGTCCGCCGTCGGCTCGGCGCAGTGCACCGGGTTGCGGAACTGCGGGATGAGCGGCTTGTCGGGGTCGTAGGGACCGAAGTTCGAATCGGAGGGGACGTTGCCGTACGCCCCCCAGAAGCGCTTGATGCGGCCGGTCGCCATGTCTAGCACGGCCACGCGCTTGTTGCCGTAGCCGTCCGCGACGTACGCCTCGTTGGCGGCGGCGTCGAACGAGATCTTGGCCACGCGCCCGAAGGCGTCCAGGCTGCGCGAATCACTTGACCGCCCCGGCACGCCAATCTGCTGCAGGAACCGGCCCTCGTGGGTGAACTTGAGGATGTGCGAGTCCGCGGCGTTGACGGAGTCGCGCGCGCCGTTCCCGCCGATCCAGACGTTGCCCATCGGATCGATCGAGATGCCGTGATTGCTCCCCGGCCAGGTGTACCCCTCGCCCGGGCCGCCCCAGGCGTTCACGAGGTTCCCCTCCGGATCGAACTCCAGCACGGGCGGCGCCGCGGTGCAGCAGGGGCCGACGAGCGCGTAGCCCGCCTCGGTCCGCGCGTTGAGCGTCGCCGCGCCGCGATGGATGATGAACACGTGGTCGCGCGCATCGACCCCCACCCCGATGGTGGAGCCGAGGACCCAGCCGTTGGGCAGCGGCTTGGGCCAGTACGGGTCCACCTCGAAGACGGGCGCCTGCACGGCCGGCTGCGCGAGGTCCGCCGCGAGTCGCGACTGGCCGATGGCGAGGGTGAGGATGACCGCGCCCAGCGCGCCGGTCAGGAGGAGCGTAGTACGCCGCATGATCGATCTCCCTCTGCGTGATGGCCCTGTGCGACTGCGGGCGGAATGCTATATCTCCCCGCGGTGATGCACCAGAGACGCACGCCCCCCGCTGAACGCTGGCGCGAGTCCGCCCGTGGCGGGCGCCGCGCGTGGCGCTCCGTCGTCGCGCCCGTGGTCGGAGTGGTGGTGAGCGCCGCGATCCTCGCGGGGCCCCGCGCCGCGCGGGCGCACGAGATCCCCGCGCGCGTCACGGTGATCGGCTATGCCCAGCGCACGACGGACACGCTGCGCCTGCTGTTGCGCGTGCCGCTGGAAGCGATGCGCGACCTCGATGTGCCCACGCAGTCGGATGGCACGCTGGACCTCCCCCGGCTGCATCCGCTGCTCGCCGATGCCGCGCGGCTCTGGATCATCGATTACCTGTCCGTCGAAGCCGACGGGACCGCGCTCGCGCTGCCACGGCTGGTCGCCGCCCGGCTCGCCCTGCCGGAGGACCGCAGCTTCGCCGCGCTCGGCACGGCGCTGGCGACCCTCGCCGCGCCGCCGATGGACAGCGCCCCAGGGCTGCGATTCGCGGGCCCGTGGCTCGACGTCCGTCTCGACTACGCCCTCCCTCAGGGGGCGCGACGTCTCGCGCTCCGCCCTGCCCTCGCGCACCTGGGGCAACGCACGACGACGGTCTGGCACGTCATCGACACGGACGGGACCGACCGGCTCCTGACCTATGACGGGAATCCCGACCGGGTGCTGCTCGACCCCGGACCGTTCGACGCCGCCGCGCGGTTCCTGCGCGACGGGGTGCGCCATATCCTCGGCGGGCTCGATCATCTGCTCTTCCTGCTCTGCCTCGTGCTGCCGGTCCGCCGGTGGCGGGCCCTCGTCGGCCTCGTCACCGCCTTCACTGCGGCGCACTCCCTCACCTTGGGCGCGGCCGCGCTCGGCTTCGCTCCGAGCGCCGGGTGGTTCCCGCCGCTCGTCGAGACGCTGATCGCCCTCTCCATCGTCTGGCTCGCCATCGAGAACGTGCTCCTGCCGGGGGACCGCCTCACCGGACGCTGGGCGATGGCCTTCGGCTTCGGCCTCGTGCACGGCTTCGGGTTCGCCTTCGCCCTCGGCGACGCGCTGCAGTTCGCCGGGCGGCACCTGGTGGTGGCGCTCGCGGCGTTCAATGTCGGCGTCGAGCTCGGGCAGCTCCTGGTGCTCGCGGTGACCTGGCCGCTGCTCGGCTGGCTGCTGCGTCGCCTGCGAGACCGGGACCGCGTCGCCATCGCGGTGGGCTCGCTCCTCGTCGGCCACGTGGCGTGGCACTGGATGGAGACCCGCGCCGCCGATCTGGCGCTCCGTGCGCCACACCTGGCGTGGCCCATCGCGGACGCCGTCCTCGGACTCGCCCTACTGCGCGGCGCCCTGCTCGCCGCCTCGGCGCTGGCCCTCGGCCTCCTCGTGCGCCACCTTCTCCGCACCTACCGCCTCACCTGATCATGCCTGCCCCCCGACTCCTCCTCGTCCTCCTCCCTGTGACCCTCGTCGCCGTCGGCGCGGCCGCCGGCCCCACCCGCACCACGATGGACGGGGTCTACACCGCGGCGCAGGCCGCGCAGGGCCGCGACCTCTTCGCGAGCGCCTGTCAGTCGTGCCACACCCCGACCGTCCACGCCGGGCCGCCGTTCAAGGCCAAGTGGTACGGCCGCGACCTCGGCCAGCTGTTCGGCTACCTCCGCGCCGAGATGCCCAAGTCGGATCCGGGGTCCCTCAGCGACGAGGAGTATGTGCAGGCCATCGCCTACCTCCTCCGCATCAATGGCATGCCCGCCGGGAGCCAGGCGCTCGCCCTCGATTCCGCCGCGCTCGCCTCGATCCGTCTCGATTCCGTCCGTTCGTCCTCAACCCCGGGGTCCCGCTGATGCTCCGCACCACGTTGCGCCAGGCGACACTGCTCCTCCTCGGCACCGCCACCCTCGCGAGCGCGCAGGGCGGCCGTGCCGCCGCCCCACAGCCGGCCGCCGGCCCGGCCGCTGCCGCCGCGCCCGCGGCGCGCCGACTCCGCAGCGCCCCAGGGGGTGACGCGCCCGTCACCACGGGGCTCGTGCGCGGCAACGCCCCGGGTGAATGGCGCTACTGGGGCGGTGACGCCTGGAGCTCGCGCTACTCCCCGCTCGACCAGATCACGGCACGGAACTTCGACTCGCTGACCGTCGCCTGGCAGTGGAACGCCGGGAC
>JBANGJ010000056.1:0-12871 GCA_037975505.1 Gemmatimonadota bacterium
CTGCAGATCGCGGAGACGGCGTACCGGCGGCCGTTGCCGTTGGTGGTGAAGGAGTGGTACGCGAAGGTGGGGCTGGCCGTCATCGTGACCCTGTTCGTGTTGGTCACGTTCAACGATGTTAAGCGGATCGTCGGCGGGTGGCTCGGGGCCTGAGGGCGGGGACCCGGTCAGCAGCGGGTCGTCGGGGGCCTTTACAGGCCGGCGCACCGCGCCTAAGTTCCTATGCTACAACAGAATCGGCATTTCTCAACGCGCTGCGACACGCAGGCAAGGACTGATCCGGATGGCGTTCGACAAGACGTCGGCGATGGCCACCCATCGCCAGCATGGAACCGACACGGGTTCCTCCCAGGTGCAGATCGCGGTGCTCACCGAGCGTATCAACTACCTCACCGAGCACTTCCGCGTGCACCGCAAGGACCACCACGGGCGCCGTGGGCTCCTGAAGATGGTCGGCAAGCGCCGTCGGCACCTCGACTACCTGAAGCGGACCGACGTCGACGCCTACCGCAAGATCATCGCCGACCTCGGCCTGCGCTACTGAGCGCATCCACCCTCACGAGCGCGCGACCGCACCCCGCGGATCGCGCGCTTCGTGCAACCGTCAGGACACAACCGACATGATGCATCGTATCGAGCGGACCTTCGCCGGCCGCCGTCTCGTGATCGAGACGGGGCGCATGGCCAAGCAGGCCGCGGGCTCCGCCCTCGTGCAGTTCGGCGACACCATGGTGCTCGCCTCCGTCACCGTGAGCGACAAGCGCAGCACGCTCCCGTTCTTCCCCCTCACGGTCGAGTACCGCGAGAAGACCTACGCCGCCGGCAAGATCCCGGGCGGCTTCATCAAGCGGGAGGGGCGGCCGCGCGACGAGGAGATCCTCTCCGCGCGCATCATCGACCGCTCCATCCGGCCGCTCTTCCCGGAAGGGTTCCAGAACGAGGTGCAGGTCTTCGTGTACGTCATCTCCGCGGACCAGGAGAATGACGCCGACATGCTCGGCCTCCTCGCGACCTCGTTCGCGTTGAATGCGAGCAAGATCCCCTTCTTCGGCCCCATCGCCGGCGTCCGCGTCGGCCGCGTCGAGGGCAAGTGGGTCCTCAACCCGACCTTCCAGGCGCTCGAGTTCAGCGACATGGACGTCGTGGTCGCCGGCACCGAGTCGTCGATCATGATGGTCGAGGGCGGCGCCCTCGAGGTCTCCGAGGAGGACGTCATCGACGGCCTCAAGATCGCCCAGAAGGGCATCGGTGAGCTCGTCGCGATGCAGGAGGAGCTGCTCGCGAAGGTCGCCGTCGAAAAGATGGCCTGGGTGAAGACCGAGGTCCCCGCCGAGGTGACCAAGGCGGTCACGAAGGCCGCTAAGGCGAAGATCGAGGCCGCGATCAACCAGAAGGAGAAGCACACCCGCATCCAGGCGGTCGAGGCGGTGAAGGACACGGTGAAGGAGGAGCTCGCCACGGCGCTCGCGCCGGAGCACGTTTCCTTCATCGGCTCGGTGCTCGGCGACCTCGAGTACAACGCGCTGCGCGAGCAGGTCCTGGAGACCGGCCTCCGGGTGGACGGCCGCAAGCCGACCGAGGTCCGGCCGATCAGCATCGACACGAGCGTGCTGCCGCGCGCCCACGGGTCGGCGCTCTTCACCCGCGGCCAGACGCAGGCCCTCGTGGCCGCGACCCTCGGCACCGCGAACGACGTCCAGCGCATGGACAGCATCGACGACGCGAAGGAGACCACCAAGTCGTTCATGCTGCATTACAACTTCCCGCCGTTCTCGACGGGCGAGGTCCGGCCGGTGCGCGGCACGAGCCGCCGCGAGATCGGGCACGGCAACCTGGCCGAGCGCGCCCTGCAGGGCGTGCTCCCCGCCTTCGAGGAGTTCCCCTACACGATCCGCATCGTCTCCGACGTGCTCGAGTCGAACGGCTCGTCGTCGATGGCTTCGGTCTGCGGCGGCTCGCTCGCCTGCTTCGACGCGGGTATCCCGCTGAAGGGCGCGGTGGCCGGCGTCGCGATGGGGCTCATCAAGGAGGGCAAGAAGTACGCCGTCCTCACCGACATCCTGGGCACCGAGGATCACCTCGGCGACATGGACTTCAAGGTCGCGGGCACCACGAACGGCATCACGTCCATCCAGATGGACATCAAGATCCAGGGGCTCGACCTCAAGATCATGACCGAGGCGCTCGCGCAGGCGAAGCAGGGCCGTCTGCACATCCTCGGCGAGATGGACAAGGCCCTCCCGACGGTCCGTCCGGACCTGTCGCCGTGGGCGCCGCGCATCGTCACCATGACGATCAACCCCGAGAAGATCGGCGACCTCATCGGGCCGAAGGGGAAGACCATCCGCGGCATCCAGGACGAGACGGGCGCCGAGGTCACGGTGGACGACTCCGGACTCGTCACCATCGCCGCCGTCGGCGGCGAGGCGATGGAGCGCGCGCGCCAGATGGTGCAGGCCATCACCGCCGAGCCGGTCGTCGGCGAGACCTACACGGGCACGGTGAAGTCGGTGACGGCGTTCGGCGCCTTCATCGAGATCATGCCGGGCACCGAGGCCCTCCTGCACGTCTCCGAGATGCGGCATCACCGCGTCGAGAAGCCGGAGGACATCGTGAAGAAGGGCGAGCAGGTCACCGTCAAGCTCATCGATCGTGATGAGCGCGGCCGCCTGCGGCTCTCGATGAAGGCCCTGCTGCCGAAGCCGGAAGGTGGGGCCGAGGCGCCCGCCGAGTCGGCGGGGGAGCCGGCTGAGGGTGGCGAGGCGCGCGCCGAGCGGCCGCGCGGCGACCGTCCCCGTGGCGGCCGCGGTGGCCGCGGGGGTCGCGACAAGGAGTGACCGACGTGTCCGTGCGCGGCGCCGCCGAGCGCGGCGTGCAGCGGACCGTCCTGCCGAACGGACTGACCGTACTCTCGGAGCAGATGCCGGGGGTGCGGTCGGTCGCGTTAGGGGCCTGGGTCCGGGCCGCCTCCATCCACGAGGCCCCCGAGCAGATGGGGGTCTCGCATCTGCTCGAGCACATGGTGTTCAAGGGCTCCGAGCGGCGGTCGGCTCGGGAGCTCGCCCTCGCCCTGGAGGCGCTAGGCGGCTCGCTCGACGCCTATACCGGCCGGGAGCACACGTCCTTTCAGGCGCGGGTCCTCGATGAGCACCTGCCGCAGGCCGCGGACGTGCTCTTCGACCTGATGTTCCGGCCCGCCCTGCGGCCCGCCGACCTCGAGCTCGAGCGCGGGGTGGTGCTCGAGGAGATCGCGATGGTCGAGGACACCCCGGACGATGTCGTCTTCGAGCTGCACAATGCCGCGCTCTGGGGCGCGCATCCGTTCGGGTACTCGATCCTCGGGACCGAGGAGACGGTCGGCGCCCTTCAGGTGCAGGACCTGCGGGCGCTGCACGACCGGGCGTATCGCGCCGGCAATGTCGTGGTCGCGGCCGCCGGGAATGTGTCGCACGAGCAGCTTCTGGCCGTTCTCACCGACGCCGGGTGGGCCGACCTCCCCGGCGGTGGGGTCTCGCGCGTCCCGGTGCCTCCGGCGCGCCCGATGCCGGCCTCGGATCAGGCGGTCGAGCGCGACACGCAGCAGCTCCATCTCGTCTTCGGCAACGCGATCGTGCCGCACGGCGATCCGCGGCGGTACGCGCTGATGCTCGTCAACACGCTCTTCGGCGGCGGGATGAGCTCGCGCCTCTTTCAGCGGGTGCGTGAGGAGCTCGGGCTCGCCTATTCGGTGCACAGCTTCCAGAGCTTCCACGTCAGCGCCGGGGCGCAGGGCATCTACGTGGGGTGCGCCCCGGAGCGGGCCGAGGAGGCTGCGGCCGCCGTCCGGGCCGAGCTCGACGCGCTGGTGTCCCACGGCATCCCCGACGACGAGCTCCTGATGGGCAAGCAGCAGCTGAAGGGGCAGATCACGCTGTCGATGGAGAGCGTCTCGGCCCGTATGTACCGGGCGGCCGCGGTGGCGCTCTTCAACGAGCCCTACCGCCCGCTCGACGAGGTCCTGGCCCGTGTGGATGCGGTGCCTACTGGTGAAGTCGCGGCCGTTTGCCGAGACTTCTACGGCGCCGACCGGCAGACGATCGTCCGGTTGGGGCCGGTATGACCCCCGGCCCGGGTCGTCGACGGGCCTCCCATCACGTTTTCTGACACCCTCCCAGCATCCCTGAGCCATGAAGATCGGCATTCCGAAGGAGATCAAGACCAACGAGAACCGCGTCTCGCTGGTCCCGGCCGGCGCCGAGGCCCTGGTGGCCGCCGGCCACACCGTGTTCGTTGAGCAGGGGGCCGGTGAGGGCTCCGGCTTCTCGGACGACCAGTACACGGCGGTGGGCGCCAAGCTCCTCCCGACGGCGGACGCCGTCTGGAAGGAGGCGGAGATGATCATCAAGGTGAAGGAGCCCATCGCGGTCGAGTGGCCGCGTATGCGGAAGGGGCAGACCCTCTTCACCTACTTCCACTTCGCCGCGGACGAGAAGCTGACCAAGGCGCACCTGGAGTCCGGTGCGACGTGCATCGCGTACGAGACGGTGGAGCTCGCCACGCGCGAACTGCCGCTCCTCACGCCGATGTCGGAGGTGGCGGGCCGGATGGCGGTGCAGGAGGGGGCCAAGTACCTCGAGAAGCTGTATGGAGGGCGTGGCGTGCTGCTCGGTGGTGTGCCGGGCGTGCCGCCGGCCAAGGTCGTGATCCTCGGCGGCGGCGTCGTCGGCGTGAACGCGGCCAAGATGGCGGCGGGGATGGGCGCCAAGGTCGTCATCCTCGACACCTCGCTCCCGCGCCTCCGCTACCTGAGCGACGTGATGCCGTCAAACGTCCAGCTCATCTTCTCCAACCGGCAGAACATCCTGGAGCAGATCACCACCGCGGATCTCGTGGTCGGCGGGGTGCTGCTCCCGGGCGCCAAGGCGCCGAAGCTCATCCGTCGCGAGGACCTCAAGACCATGCGCCCCGGCGCGGTCATCGTCGACGTCGCCATCGACCAGGGTGGGTGCGTGGAGACGATCAAGGCGACCACGCACGAGAACCCGGTCTACACCGTGGACGGCATCATCCACTACGGCGTGGCGAATATGCCGGGCGGCGTGCCGCGCACCTCGACGCTCGCCCTCACCAACGCCACACTGCCGTACGCGCTCAAGCTGGCGAATAAGGGGTGGAAGCAGGCGCTCCGCGAGGACGCGGCGCTGCTGAAGGGCCTCAACGTCGTGGACGGCAAGGTCACCTACCAGGGCGTCGCCGAGGCGTTCGGGATGGAGTACCACGCGCCGGAGCAGTTCCTCAAGTAGGGATGCGCATCCGGACCTCCGGGATCCGGTGGCTGGCGGTCGCGGCGCTCGGCGCTGCGACCGCCAGCGTGCTTGCGGCCCAGGTGGGTCCACCGGGTGGGGGGGCGGTCGTCGCGGGCGTCGTGCAGGACGAGGCGGGGCGACCGCTCGCGGGGGCGCGCGTGCGGGTCGTGGACGCGGCGCGGGAGGGGGCGGAGGTCGAAACCGATTCGGTGGGCCGATTCCGGGTCCCCCTCGCGGAGATGGCAGCGCCACGTCTGGTGGCACGACGCGTCGGATACGCGCCGGATACCGTGCTGGTGGCGGCCGTCCCGCCAAGTGGCGGGCTCGCCCTGGTGCTCCGGCGCCTCGCACAGCCGATGCCCGTCATCGTCGTCGCCGGCCGGCGTGACCTGCGGGGGCCGTTGGCCGGCTTCTATGCGCGGCGCGCCCGCGGGCAGGGGCGCTACTTCACCTTCGAGGACATCGAGCGCATGGGAGCGCCGCGGCTCTCGGACCTGCTCCGGGGGGTCCCGGGGCTCCGGCTCGAGTCCCGACGTGGCGGGCGCTCGACGATGCGCATCCGCGGGGCCGCCGCCCCACCGCTGGTCTGGCTCGACGGGGCGCCCTTGGGGAGCCAGGAGCTCGACTTCGACGCGTTCGACGCCCGGACCTTCGCTGGAATCGAGGTCTACGCCGGCCCCGCGACGGTGCCGCCCGAGTTCGGTGGCTCTCAGCGCACCTCGACGGCCGGCGGGACCATCGTGCTCTGGAGCCGTGAGGGCGTGGTGGGGACGCCGCGGCGACGGCGTGGGGCGCCGAGCCCCTTCGGGGTGATGGCGTCGATGCTGGCGCGCGGGGAGCTCTTCACGGCGGACCAGGTGGAGATGCCGGCGCGGCTCGAGGCCGGGGAGATCATCGCCCCGCTGTACCCCGATTCGCTGCTGGCCGCGCGGGTGGCGGGGGCTGCGGAAGTCGAGTTCGTGGTGGATGCCGCCGGGCAGGTACTCGGCGACGCGATGGGGGTGATGTGGGCCACGCATCCTGCCTTTGGGGAGGCCGCTCGGCGGGCCATCCTGGGGCGGGGGTTCGTGCCGGCGCGGCGCGGGGGGCGGGCCGTGCCTCAGCTCGTGCGCTGGCCCTTCCGGTTCGACCCGGATGACGGGGCGGCCGCGCGGGTGCCCTGAGCCGATGTGTGGGCCCAACGCCGTGCGCGCGGCGAGCTTGTCCCCCCGAGGGACGGGCCGCTAACTTCAACGGGCCCCGACACTTCCCCCCATTTGTCCACATCCGACCCCGCGCGGGCGGATCGAGCGAGTACCTCACACGATGCGTTGGCCGTCCCTCAACCTCGGTGGCCTCTTCACGGCGAACGCGATCGCCGTGGACCTCGGCACCGCGAACACGCTCGTGTATGTGAAGGGCGAAGGCATCGTGCTGAATGAGCCCTCCGTCGTCGCCATCGATCGCGAGACGAAGAAGATCAAGGGCGTCGGCCTCGAGGCCAAGCGCATGCTCGGACGCACGCCCGACGGTGTGATCGCGGTGCGGCCGATGAAGGACGGTGTGATCGCCGATTTCGATGTCACGGAGAAGATGCTGCGCTTCTTCCTCGAGCTGATCATCAAGAACCAGATGTTCCGCGTAAAGCCGCGTGTGATCGTCTGCGTGCCGTCGGGGATCACCGAGGTGGAGCGGCGTGCCGTGCGCGACTCGGCGCTCGGCGCCGGCGCCAAGGAGGTGTTCATGGTGGCCGAGCCGATGGCCGCGGCGATCGGTGTCGGACTCCCGGTCGACACGCCGACGGGGAACATGGTCATCGACATCGGCGGTGGGACGACGGAGATCGCGGTCATCGCGCTCTCGGGCATCGTCTCGGACACCTCGATCCGCACGGGTGGCGACGAGCTCGATGCGAGCATCGTGCAGTTCATGCGCAAGAGCTACAATCTCCTCATCGGGGAGCCAACGGCCGAGCAGATCAAGATCCAGATCGGATCCGCCGCTCCCCTCGGCGAGGAGCGCGAGATGGAGGTGAAGGGCCGCGATCTCGTCTCGGGCATCCCGAAGACCGTGCGCGTCCACTCGGCGGAGATCCGCGAGGCGGTGCAGGAGCCCATCCAGCAGATCGTCAACGCGGTGCGCCGCGCGCTGGAGATCACGCCGCCGGAGCTCGCCTCCGACATCGTCGATCGTGGCATCGTGATGACGGGGGGTGGCGCGTTGATCCGCGGTCTCGACGTGCTTCTCACGCAGGAGACGGGCCTCCCGATCCACGTGGACGAGGACCCGCTGACCTGCGTGGTGCGCGGCACCGGCCGCATCCTCGACGACGAGGAGAAGTACTGGTCGGTGCTGACCACCTGACTCGGCGCGACGCGTGACGCGCGGCGCCCGGTCGGATCTGCGGGGGGACACGGCGGTCGCCGTCGGGTGCGCCATCGTCGCCCTCGTGCTGTTGCTGCTCCCGCCGGCGCGTCGCGACCCCATCGCCGGGGCGATCCGGGGGAGTGTGATGGCGCCCGCCGTCGCCTTGCAGGGCCGCATCGCCGGGACGCGTCGCGCTATGGCGGACCAGCGGCGGTTGGAGCGCCTCGCCGACAGTCTCGCGCAACGCAATCAGGTGCTCGAAGAGTCCGCCGCCGAGAACGCGCAGCTCCGCGCGGTCCTGGGGCTGCAGGCGCGACTCGCGTGGGGCGGGATCGCGGCGGAGGCGCTCTCGCATCCCGCGTACGGCGAGGAGCACACGCGGGTCCTCTCGGCAGGGCGCGATGCTGGTGTGGAGTCGATGAGTCCGGTGGTGGCGCCGGACGGCGTCGTGGGGCTCGTCTCGGCGGTGGACGCGCGGTCGGCGCTCGCCATCACCTGGGCGCATCCTGACTTCCGCGTGAGCGCGATGAGCGCGGATGGGAACGCGATGGGAATCGTGTCCGCGCATCGGGCCGGTGGGGCGGGGCGGTGGCTCATGGAGATGCGCGGAGTGCCGTTCCGGAGCGTCCTCGCCCCGGGCACGCGGGTGGTGAGCTCCGGGATGGGCGGGGTCTTCCCGCGCGGCATCCCCGTGGGGACGGTGCAGCGCGTGCTCGAGGATGAAGGCGGCTGGGTGCGCACGTATCTGCTCACGCCGGCGGTGCGTCCCACCGACGTGACGGCGGTGCTGGTGTTGATGCGCCCCCGGGCGGCGGCCGGCGTCGACAGCGTGTGGAGGCGGCCGTGACCGCCCGTGCGCTGCCGCTCGTGGTCGCGGTGTTCGTGCTGATCCTGGCCCAGTTCACGCTGGTGCCGTTGCTCGGCTGGCGCGCGGGGGTGGATTGCCTGGCGATCGCGGTGGTGGTGGTCGCGGTGCGCGTCCGCCCGGGGGCCGCGGCGGTGACGGGGTTCCTGATCGGGGTGCTGGCGGATGCGCTGGCCCCGGAGGCGTTCGGGGCCGGCGCGCTGGCGATGACGCTCGTCGCCTATGGGGCCTCCCGCCTGAAGGCCGGGTTCTTCGAGGACCGTCTCCTGCTGAGCGTCCTCCTGCTCGCGGGCGTGAAGCTCGCGCACGATGTGATCTATGTGGTGGCGGAACGGCGTCTCCACGGGCTCGCCCTCCTGTCCCAGCTGGGACTCTGGAGTCCACTGGCTGCGCTGGCGACGGCGCTGGTGGGCGCCGCGGTGCTCGTCGCGGTGCGGCCCGCGTTGGAGCGCCGGCACCGGTGAGTTTCCACCCGAACGACGTCGAGCGGCGCGCCCGTATCGCGTTGGCCATCGTCGCCGCGGGGCTGGTGGTGCTGACGGGAGCTTTCTTCCGGCTCCAGATCCTGCAGCACGACCGGTACGCGCTGGCCGCTGAGGACAATCGGTTGCGGGAGATTCCCCTGCCGGCGGCCCGCGGGATGATCTATGACCGACGCGGCCGCGTGATCGCCGAGAACATCCCGAGCTACACGATCTCGGTGCTCGCGCGGTCCGAGCGTGGCGTGCGGGACCTGATGGCGCGGATCGCCGCGCTCGCCCCGGTGACGCCGGAGCAGGTGGGGGGCGCGGTGCGTCGGTACCGGCACGATCCCTCGCGGCCGGTCGTGCTCTTCACGGAGGCGGGGTTCCCCCTCGTCTCCGTCCTCGAGGAGCGGCGCGTCGAGTTCCCCGAGATGATCATCCAGTCTGCACCGAAGCGGTGGTACCCCGACAGCAGCGTCGTCTCGGCGCTGGTCGGCTACACCGGGGAGATCAGCGATCGCGAACTCGCCGATTCGGCGTATCTGGACTATAAGCCCGGGCAGCAGGTGGGTAAGGACGGGCTCGAGAAGCAGTACGAGGCGCGCCTGCGCGGGCGCGAAGGGATCCGGTTCGTCGAGGTGGACGCGCGGGGGCGGATGGTGCGAGAGCGGGCGCGGGCGGATCTGGCGCCGTCGTCGCCACCGGCGCTCCGCACGAACATCGACCTCGACCTCCAGCGCTTCGTGGCGGCGCTCTTCGGGGATTCGCTCATCGGTGGCGTGGTGGCGATGGATCCCAACACGGGGGCGGTGCTGGCGCTGCACTCGGCGCCGACGTTCGACCCCAACCGCTTCACCGGGGGAATCCCGCGCAGCTACTGGACGGCGCTGCAGTCCGACCCGCGCCGCCCGCTCTACAACAAAGCCATCAAGGGCACCTATCCCCCGGGCTCCATCTGGAAGCTCGCCACCGCCATCACGGCGATGGAGGCGGGACTCGTGGACATCCACGATCGGATGCCCACCCCCTGCCGCGGCGGGTACCAGTACGGCAACCGCTACTTCCGGTGCTGGGATCCCAAGGGGCACGGCAACGTGGACCTGGCGGGCGCCATCGCGCATTCGTGCGACACGTACTTCTATCAACTCGGTCTCAAGGTCGGCCTGCAGCGCCTGATCGCCGGGGGAATCCGGCTCGGGGCGCGGCAACGCTCGGGCATCGACCTGCCGGCGGAGAACCGGCCGCTTTATCCCACCGACCCGGCGCGGGAGTACTACGACCGGCGCTTCGGGGCGCGCGGCTGGAGCAACGCGGTCACGCTCAACCTCTCCATCGGGCAGGGGGAACACGCGCAGACCGTCGCGAACATGGCGCGCTTCTACACCGCGCTCGCCACCGACGGCACGGCGGCGCGGCCGGAGATCGTCGCGTCGGCCGCCGAGCGGACCCCCCTGTTTCGCTTGACTCCGGCGCAGATGACGGGGCTGCAGGAGGCGCTGGCGAGCGTGGTCGGGAGCGGGACCGCGGCCGGTTCGCGGCTCGAGGGCATCACGGTGGCCGGCAAGACCGGCACCGCGCAGAACGCGGCGGACATCCGACGCGATCACGCCTGGTTCGTCGGCTATGCACCGGCGGAGCGTCCGCAGATTGTCGTGGCGGTGATGCTCGAGTTCGGGTTGCACGGGTCTCGCGCGGCGCGCATCGCCACGCGGATCGTAGAGCGCTACCTCAAAGCCACCGTCGCGGCGATGCCGGAGACCGAGGGATGAGGCGGAGCGCCCGGATGCCGGCGGACTGGCCCCTCGCGCTCGTGGCCGTGTTGCTGACGACCTTCGGCGTCGCGATGGTGTTCTCGGCCGGCCGCACCGACGTCCCGAGCTTCGTCGCCGGGCTCTGGAAGATCCAACTCGGGTGGGTGATTCTCGGCCTCGGGGTGGCGTGGTGGGTGACGCGTCTGTCCGTGCGCCTGCTCGACGCGGTCACCGTGCCCGCCTATGTCGGCGCCTGTGTGCTCCTCCTGTTGCTGCTCTTCATCGGCAAGGGAGCGGGCACCGCGGCGAGCACCAAGAGTTGGCTCGCCGTGGGCGGCGTTCGACTCGGTCAGCCCTCGGAGCTCGCGAAGGTGGCCGTCGTGCTGATGCTGGCGCGCGTCCTGAGCGCGGCGCGTGTCGCGCCGACCACGCTCGTCGGCCTCGTCCCGTCGGCGCTCACCGTCGGGGTGCCGTGGCTCCTCATCATGGCGCAGCCCGATCTGGGCACGGGCATCGTGTTCATCGGGATCTACTTCGCCATGCTCTACTGGTCGGGTGTGAGCGGGCCGCTGCTCCTGCTGGCCGCGAGTCCGGGGATCAGCCTCGTGCTGGCCTTCAGCACCGGCATCTGGGGCGGGTGGTTCCTGCTGCTGCTCGCCGTGATCGCGCTCGTGCGCCCGTCCCGCCTGGAGGGGGCGCTGCTCGTGGGTGCCAATCTCGTGATGGGGGTGCTGGCTCCGCTGCTGTGGAACCGGCTCGACACCTATCAGCAGCAACGGCTTCTCGTCTTCCTCGATCCCTCGATCGATCCGCGCCGGTCCGGCTATCACGTGATCCAGTCGCAGATCGCCATCGGGTCGGGCGGGCTCCTGGGGCAGGGGTTCACGGATGGGTCGCAGAAGCGACTCGCGTTCCTGCCGGAGCAGCACACCGACTTCATCTTCCCCGTGGTCGGCGAGGAGCTGGGCTTCCTCGGCGTCCTGGTGGCGCTCGGCCTCTTCGGGCTCCTGCTCTTCCGCACCGTTCGCGTTGCAGTGCGCTCGTCGAGCCCGTTCGCCTCGCTGGTGGCCTTCGGGCTCACCGCGGCCTGGTTCACGCACGTCGTCGTGAACGTGGGGATGACCGTCGGGGTGATGCCGATCACTGGCATCCCGCTCCCGTTCTTCTCGTACGGCGGGTCGTTCATGCTGGCGAGCTGGCTGGCTGTCGGCATCCTCCTGCTCATCTCAGCCGAGGGGCGCGGCGAGGCAGGACGGCTGTAGGACCGCGGATCGGGGCCGACTGCTTGCCCGGGGTCCCCGGCCCCCCCAGCTTTCGCCTATGGCTTGGTTCCGGAAGGAGCAGAAATCCCGCCGCCCTCGGGCGGAGCGCCTCGAGATCCCCAAGGACGTCTGGGAGAAGTGCGAGGCGTGCGGGCACACTGACATCCGCGAGAAGTTCGAGCGGTCGCACAACGTGTGCCCGGCCTGTGACCACCACCGCCGGTATCGGGCGCACGAGTATCTCGCGCTCCTCCTCGACGAGGGGACGATCGACGAGAAGGACGAGACCCTCACCTCGGCGGATCCCCTGCAGTTCCCCGAGTATCCGGCGCGCCTCGCGAAGGCGCTGAAGGGGGCCGGGGAGCACGACGCCATCCTGACCGCGTCGGGGCAGATGGATCGCACCCCGGTGAACCTCGGCGTGATGGACTTCGCCTTTATGGGGGGCTCGATGGGGTCCGTGGTGGGGGAGAAGATCGCCCGCCTCGGGAACCGCTCCCTTGAGAAGAAGTGGCCCCTGATCCTCATCTCCTCGTCGGGCGGCGCCCGGATGCAGGAAGGGGTCCTCTCGCTGATGCAGATGGCCAAGACCTCGGCGGTGCTCTCGCAGCTGGCCGAGCGGCGGATTCCGTATGTGTCGGTGCTGACCAATCCGACCACCGGGGGCGTCAGCGCCTCCTACGCGATGCTTGGGGATGCCATCCTCGCGGAGCCGGGGGCGGTCATCGGCTTCGCCGGCCCCCGCGTGATCAAGCAGACGCTAGGTCAGGACCTGCCGGAGGGCTTCCAGACGGCCGAGTTCCTGCTCACCCACGGGATGGTGGACCGGGTGGTGCATCGGCACCAGCTCAAGCGGACCATCGGGCAGTTGCTGCGGCACATGAGCGGCAAGCCCGCG
>JBANGJ010000083.1:0-5236 GCA_037975505.1 Gemmatimonadota bacterium
GCCGACAGGCCGCGATCTCCGCGGGGGCCGGGTTCCGGTTGGCCGGGGGCCGGTGCTTGAGGACGTTGCAGATGAAGACGTCCTCGCGCCGGAAGTGGATGGCGTCGAGGATCTTGGTGAGGAGCTCCCCCGACTTGCCCACAAAAGGCCGACCGAGCTCGTCCTCGGTCTCGCCGGGGGCCTCCCCGACCACCACGAAGCGCGCCTGCGGATCTCCCTCGCCCGGGACGGGGTTGAGGGCCGTGGCGCCCAGCGAGCAGGCGCGGCAGCTCCGGATGGCCGCGGCCACGGCATCAAGGGAGCTCAGGTCGTCCCGGCCACTCCCGGCCGCCCCCGCGCCGATCTCCCGACGGAATGCGGCATCCGGCGGTGGGACCTCGGCGGTGCTCCGCGACACGAGTGCGGGGGGCACCGGCGTCGCCGGCGCTTGAACAGGCTCGGCGGGCTTCGCCGGTCCCGCGGCCGGTGCCGAGGACGACTGGGGGCTCCGCGGGGACGAGGCCGATGCCCCGGCATCGATGGCCGTGAGCGCGCTGCGCCAATCACCGTCCTTCGCGAGCTCCGCGGCTGCACGTCGCTTGGCAGAGTCCGGCGGCGGCGGCGGGGGCGCGGCCGGGCCCGACATCGACGGGGGCGCCGCGGCGCGGGCCGGCGGAGCGGCCGGCGGCGTCGCGCCGAACGCCAGCACGCGGAGCGCCTCGTCCACGCTCAGTGAGTCGAGGACGAACTCGGACTCCCCCATCTCGCGGCGCTGGGCGAGGTACTGCCGCAGTCGCTCGTGCGCGTCGCTCATCGCAGCGCCTCGATGCGATCGAGGATCGCGTCCGCCGTCTCGGCCTTGGAC
The DNA here is from genome assembly GCA_037975505.1 of Gemmatimonadota bacterium. GTDB lineage: Bacteria > Gemmatimonadota > Gemmatimonadetes > Gemmatimonadales > Gemmatimonadaceae > Pseudogemmatithrix. The sequence goes on from JBANGJ010000083.1 coordinate 845, forward strand.
ATCAAGGGAAGCGCGTCGGTCGCGCCGTCACGCCCGAGGAGCGTCACGCGGTTGGTGTCGTGGCCGAAGCCCGCCCCCGCCTCGCGTGCGCTGTTCGCGACTACCAGCTGCAACCCCTTGGCCTCGAGCTTGCGCGCGGCGTTCGCCTCCAGGTCGTCGGTCTCGAGCGCGAACCCGACGGCGACGAGATGCGCGGGGCGCTGCCCACGCGTGGCGGCAAGGATGTCCGGCGTCTCCTCGAGCACCAGCGGCGCGGGCGCCGTCCCCTGCTTCTTGATCTTGGCGCCGGCCACCACCGCGGGCCGGAAATCCGCCGGGGCGGCGGCCATAATCAGCACGTCGGCCGTCGGCAGCTCTCGCGCCACCGCGTCGGCCATCTCCTCCGTGGTCTCCACGGCGGTCGTGCAGATGCCGCCCGGCGGCACCGCGACGGCAAGCGGCCCGTGCACCAGAACCACCTCAGCGCCACGGCGCCACGCTGCGGCGGCGAGGGCCGTCCCCATCTTGCCCGTCGAGTGATTCGAGAGGTAGCGCACCGGGTCGAGCGGTTCGCGCGTCGGCCCAGCGGTGACGACCACCCGGACCCCGCGCAGGCCGCCCGGGGGCTCCAGCAGCCGGCCCGCGTGCGCGACAATCGTCTTGGGCTCCTGCATCCGCCCCTGCCCCGCGCCCTCGTCGGGCGAGGCGAGCGGGCCGACCCCCGGCTCCAGCAGAATGCGCCCGAGCGCACGGAGGTGGCTGACGTTGGCCTGCACCTGCGCATTGGCCCACATCCGGTCGTTCATGGCAGGCACCACGAGCACCGGGGCCTCGGTGGCGAGCAGGCAGGCGAGGAGGAGGTCGTCCGCGTGACCGTGCGCGGCCCGCGCGAGGAAGTCAGCGGTTGCCGGCGCGACGATCATCAGATCCGCTGCCTGGGCCAGCCGGATGTGGTCCAGCGCATGCCCCTCGCCGACCAGCGTGCTGTGCACGGGTCGCCCCGTGAGCGCCTCGAACGTGACCGCGCCGATGAACTCCTTTGCCGAGCGCGTGAGCACCACATCGACGGTGGCGCCCGCCTGCGTGAGCAGCCGGGCGAGCCACGCCGACTTGTAGCTCGCGATCCCCCCGGTCACCCCGAGGAGGATGCGGCGCCCGTCGAACGGCCGCATCGCGCGCGTCCGGCCCGAGGCGGTGTTACTCGCCCTTCGGGCGGCGCCGCGGCACCACGCGGTACTCGATGTCCCCCACCGAGAGATCCTCGAGCGCGCGGGTGGTGAGCTTCTTCTCGCCGGGCTTGGACCCGTGACGCGGGAACTCGTTCAGCACGCGCGCGTACTTCGCCGCCACGAGCACCGAGAGGTACTTGTTCGTGGCGTGCTGCGTGACATCGGCGGGAGTGAAGACCTGCATGACGACCTCGGGATGAAGAACGTGGACCTACACCGCGGGCACCGCGGCACCTGCCAACCCCTGCAGCAAGTGGGCGATCGCCCCCTCGACCTGCGCGCCCAGCGCGGGCAACCGCTCGCGCCGCAGCGTCTCCTCGGCGATGATCTCGTCCACGCGGTGCACCGCGCGCTCGAGCGCATCGTTCTCGACCAGATACTGATACCGCTCCGCCTCCAGCAACTCCACCCGCGCGTTCCGCAGCCGGAGCCGGAACGCTGCATCGCTCTCCGTCTGGCGCCCCTGCAGACGCGCCACCAGCACCTCGACGCTCGGCGGGACGATGAAGACGGTCACGGCCTCAGGGAACGCCTGCACCACCTGCCGGGCCCCCTGCACATCGATGTCCAACATCACGTGCCGACCGGAGGCCAGCACGCGCTCCACCTCCGAGCGCAGGGTCCCGTACCGGTTCCCGTGCACCTCGGCCCACTCCGCGAACTGCCCCGCCTCAACCCGGGCGTCGAACTCGGCCCGCGTGAGGAAGTGGTAATCCACCCCGTCCTGCTCACCGGCCCGCGGCGCCCGCGTGGTGCAGGACACCGAGTACCCGACGTCCTTCCGCCGTTCGAGCAGCGCCCGCGCGATGGTCGTCTTGCCCCCGCCGGACGGCGCGGACAGCACGAGCGGGAACGGATGCCCGTTCACTCGAGGTTCTCCACCTGCTCGCGGATGCGCTCGAGCTCCTCCTTGATCGCGACCACGTCCTGCAGCATCAGCGCGTCGTTCGCCTTGCTGCCCGTCGTGTTCGCCTCACGCAACAACTCCTGCAACAGGAACCCGAGGCGCTTCCCCACCGGCTCGGGATCCGTCCCCTGCAACAGGGCGCGGAACGCGGTCAGATGCGACGCGAACCGATCGAGCTCCTCCCCCACATCCAGCCGATCCGCCAGCACTGCGATCTCCTGCGCGAGCCGCTGCGGGTCGACCGCGACCCCGGCCGCCAGCCGCTGCACGTTCTCCTGCAGCCGCACGCGCTGCGCCTCGAGGCGCACCGGCGCGCGAGCCGCGAGCCGCGCGACCGCCGCCTCGACCAACGCCAACCGCTCCCCGATCACCGCCGCGAGACGCGCCCCCTCGGCCTCCCGCATCGCGAGGAGGGCCTTGGCGGCGGCGTCCACCACGAGCACCAGCTCCGTGGAAACCCCGTCCCCGAGCCCCTCGTCCTCGCGACCGACGCGGAGCACGTCCGGCATCCGCAATACCGTCCCGACATCCACCGCGCCACCGAGTCCGTGACGCGCCTGCAGGGCCTTCAAGGCGTCCGCGTAGAAGGCGAATCGGGCCTCGTCCACCCCAGCCACCTCGCTCTCCTCCCGCTCGACGCGGGCGAAGAGCGTCACGTGCCCCCGGGCGATGCGCTGCCGCAGCGCCTCACGCACCTCACCCTCCCATGACGCGAGGGCCGACGGGAGCTTGAGGCTCGGGTTGAAGAACCGATGGTTCACGGAGCGCAACTCGACGCTGACGCGCGCGTTGCCGACGGGCCCTTCGGCCGCTCCGAATCCAGTCATGCTTCGAATCATTGGAACCAGATAAGTTATGCTGGCTCCACCACTTGGGCAAGCTCGGCCGGCACCTCACACCCCCCGCCGGCGGCGTCGCGGACAGTCAGTTCCAGAAGGCCCAGCGCACCCCGTACAGCTGGACCAGTCGCGGCATCAGGAAGCCCGGGACGGTCTCGTAGACCTTGCCCATCGCGTTCCGGTTGTGCCAGAAGATGTGCGCCGTGCCGAGTCGCATATCCAGGACGGTCCCGAAGACGGCGGCGCCCTGAGTCCGCACCGTCCCCCCGCCGACGACGGGGATCACGACGCCGCCCCGGTACTCGTGGATGGCCGCGGCGGAGAGGGCAAAGGTCCCTCGGCGAATCTGGCGCCGGAAATCCGAGAAGACGCGCAACTCGGCGCGCGACTCCACCTGCGGCAGGTATGGCGCCCCCTCCGCCCATCGGGTGCCGCGCCACTCGAACGTGATCGGTCCCCAGAGTGGCCCACCGACAGCAGCCTGCCACCCTGTGGCTGCAGGCACCGCCGCGCCGACGTAGCGGGCATCGAAGACGGCGAGGGCCGGCATGGTCGTCGCCGCGCGATGGACGGCCCCGGCGGCGATCCATCGCCCGTAGACCCGGCCGGCCAGCTCCGCCCGTGAGGTGGTCACACTGGGGCCACCGACGGCCGGATCGTCGGGGGTCCGAACCCCGTGTGCCAGCTGCGCCTGCAACCAGCTCAGCGGCGTGAGCCCCACCACGACGTCCGCCCGCCGCGCCGAATCCGGCCCGCCATCCTCGACGAAGGCGCTCACGCCCGCCCATCGCCCCTGCCATCCCGCTCGCACGATGGTCGCAACGCGCTGCGCGCCGGCGGTCACCCGGAGGCGCGCCGTCGCGGACAGGTCGAGCGCGCCGCGCGAGAGGCCCGTGGCGAGGACGAACTGCGTCTGCGCCACCGCTGTGTCCGCACCGGCCGTCGTGTCCCCGGTCTCCTCGTGCCGCAGCGCCGCGGCGAGGGCCTGCACCCAGATGCCGGACGTGTCCGGGCGGCCCCAAGCGGCGCGGACGTATCCGAGCGCGTCGTCGCCCTCGAAGGCCGAGATGGCGTTCTGCGTCGGCGTGCCCGACAGGATGTCACGGACCATCGCGGATCGCGTGCGACCGAACTTGAGCGCAAAGGCATCGACGCTGAGCCGCCCGCGCGCGACGCCGATGCGGCCCACGGGACTGAGCGCATCCATGTCGCCGCCCGTCCGGACGCTCGTGGTGGAGGCCTGCTGGGCGCCGAACTGCAGCACCCCGCCGTTCCGCATCCGTTTGCCGTAGAACCCGCGGTACAGATTGGTGTTCTCGGAGCCGGTGAGGATGTCGGTGCGCGTCTCCGGCGTGGTCACGCGCACACGCCACGAGCGCAGGTGCACGCGCAGCTCCGTGGCCGCCCGCTCAACGGCGACCTCCTCGAGTGCCCAGAT
>JBANGJ010000013.1:0-3340 GCA_037975505.1 Gemmatimonadota bacterium
CGTCCCGAGCTTCTCTTTCAGGTACTCGATGAACCCCGGAGCCGCGCGTCGGGCTGCGGACACCGCCGCGCCGAGCAGGGCAACGCCGATCGCCACCGCGACCTTCTTGGCATCCTCGACCGAGGACGGGAGGACCACCGACAGGGCGAACACGGCGGCGAGGCCGGTTTCGGCGAAGTCCACGATGGCCTTCTTGACGAACTCAGGCACGACTACCTCCAGAGCACGAGCAGGTTTGAACACGCCCCGATCGACCAAGCCAGAGCCCCGGTCATACGGACGTTCGTTGCGTACTGACCCAGCGGCAGAGCGAGGATCGCTGCGACCAGCAGGAACTTGGCGACGATGGCCGCGGCGGGGAAGGCGGCAGCGAGCGGGTTCAGCTCGTGCGCCGTGCCCATCACCGTGAACGTCGCGGAATCCGCTAGGGCCGCTCCCGCCAGCGCGAGCGACCAGCGATGCCGATGTAGCGATCGCAGTCGGTGCAAATCCGAACTCCCAGCGCGGCGAGCATCTGGCGGACGATGGGGTTGGTGAACTGGCGTCCGGTGTGGCAGTCCGGGAGCACCGTGAGGGGGTCTGGGTCGGGCACCTCGAACGTGCGGATGCCATTCTTGGCGCGGTGGTAGAGCAGGCCGCGCGGGGCGGCTGAGAAGTCGTATTCGGGGCATGGAGCGCCGCCGTGATCGACGTTGCACGAGACGGTCGGGTCGCCCCAGCGGGTGATGACCTTGACCTTCTCGCCGTTGGAATGGGTGGTCATTCGGTCATCCACCGGATCCCGTCAGGGACGCACCATCGCATGAGGCGCTTCATTCCCACGGCTCCAGCACCCACCGAATGCGGTCATCGGCAGGGGCGTCGGGCCGGTCGGGATCGACCTCGTGAAGTCGCTCGAACTCCAGTTCGACGTCATACATCCCGTCCGCGTCATCGGCGGGGTGAACTGTCCGGCGAACCACGCGCAGGAAGTCGCCTGCCGTCACGTCGTTGACGGAGGCCGCGCCGACGCGTGCTTGGGTTAGCATCAGAAGTGGAGCTCCGTGAGAGCGTCGGAGTGAGGCGTGATCCTTCGCCACATCCTCCGACAGAGCAAATGGATGCCCCTGTCGTGGAGGTGGAACAGGGCGAGTCGCGCTCGAAGGCTCACAGGTCGAACGCCCAGATCACGGCAGATGCCACCGCTCCGCAGCCGCAGCCGATGGCCGTCATCATCAGGACGTAGAAGACGGGCGCATGGACGAACATCGCGGCGTTGACGACCAGCAAGCCGACGATCGCGGGGCCGAAGAACGCCGCCGCGACGACGTAGGTGATCCAGCGAAGCAGACGCTTCATTTGACTGCTGCGGCTGCGGCTGCGGCATCGGCGATGCCCTTGGCGCGAGCCTCCGGGGCTGCGGTTGCGTACAGCGGGTGCGTGGTGAACGCCTCATCGACGGTCGGAAGGAAGATCACGCCGCCGCCGACGTTCTTGGGGTACGCCTCGATGGCGATGGCGAGCGCCGCCACGCTGATCGTCCGCCACTCGGAGTACGGGGCTTTCAGGGGGTCGCCGTACAGGAACGACGTGCCATTGGCGGCGACCGCGATGCGGTGCTGCCCGGTGAAGGTGCCGTGAACGGGCAGCTTGCCTGCGATGACCGACACCGACGCCACGCTCTGTCGCTTCAGGATGGCCCCGGCGAAGTCGGAGCCGGTCGGGCCGCCCGTGGTGTATTCGGTGTACGCGAACCCCGGAAGGGCGGTGAGCTTCGGGTACAGCGTCCGCAGGGCCTTGACGCTCTGCGCGTTCGTCAGGCCGTCACCCTGCGTCGGGTCGTCGGGGTTGCCCGCCGCCGCCCGGTAGTGCGGGATGTCGTACAGCGTCTCCCAGCCCGCGACGGCGTGGACACACATCAGGTCCGAGGTCGGAGCGCACTCGTCGATGTCGCCGACGCCGCGCCAGGACAGCTCGGTGATGACGCCGAACGACAGGTTGGGCTTCATTCAGACTCCGGGTGAGTGCGGTCGGCGACCGGGGGAGGTCCAGCCGCCGCCGCTACGGGAAGTTCGCCCCACTCGTCGGGTTCAGGCTGTTCGAAGTAGCCGGGGCCGCCGTGGGCCTTGCAGCGAGCCTCGACGTGGACCGGGGCGTAGATGTCGATCTGGCATCCGGGGCACGCACATCGCCGCCAAGCGAAGGTGCCGACGCGGATCACAGCAGGCCGGAAGCCTTGGCGACGCCGAAGATCGCCGTCACGAGAAACCCGACGCCAAGGAACCGGAACAGGCGCATCACGCCGAGCGCCTGCTGGTAGAACTCGGTCACGGGCTGCAGGCGGGCGTTGATGTCGCCGATGGCCCCGCCCTCGCCGTCGAGCCCGAACAGGCGGACCTCGAGATGTGCCAGCGCGTCCCGTTCCACCCCCGTCACCGCGCAACCTCCCGGCGATGCTGGGCGTTGGCGACGATCAGCGCCTCATCGATGGTCCGGCGCATGACGATCCACGGGTGCTTGATGGCATGGCCGTGCGGCCCGAGGTCGACGTCTTTGGGCGGTGTGTTCGGGTGACGGACACGCAGGACCACGGACAGGACTCCGGTGGGTAGGTGGGGTTGTGCCGGGTACTGCCGTCCGGCGACGGTTCGGGGTGCTAGCTACGGGCGCAGAGGCCCACGCAGATGCCCACAGCTCTATCCGTCGGAGAAGGTGGAGTCGCCGAAGAACCCTAGAGCGCCGCGCGCCTGGCCGTGGGCTGGTCGCTGTCCGGCGGGTTCGTATTCGGCTGCTACCAACGGTAGCACCCTTGCGCAAGGGTGCAATACCCCTAATCAGGGAATGGGAAGCCCTCGATCGAGAACGACAGCGGCCATGCCAACCCGGTCATCGCCTCAAGGGCGGACAGGTGGCGCGCGAAGTCCGCTAGTTGCGCCATCGAACCTGCTCGCACCTCGACATCAAGGCGTCGATGCGTAGGCTGGATGGATGACTCACCACCGTAGTAGTACCTCGTTCGACCACCCTCGATCTCGACGCCCCAGTGGAAGGTGACTCGGTATGTCACGCGCGGCTCGCGGCCATCGAGCGCCACGTCGATCGAGAGCGGGCTAGCGTGCCAACCGTTGGGCATCGCGTCCTTGACGGCGCGCTGTTCATCATCGGACACGTCGAACGGATCGCGCACAATCGGCATTCTAGGCGGCATCCTTCTCGCCAGCGACCACGGCGGCACGCTGACTCTCGCTCATCGACACCCAGCCGACGTGCGCCGCGGTCCCCTTCGCCTGGTCGCGCATGAGCTGGTCGTAGGTCCGGCGCAGGCGGTCGAGGGCTGCGTACATGACGTACTTCGCCGCCC
>JBANGJ010000151.1:0-5832 GCA_037975505.1 Gemmatimonadota bacterium
GTCCCCTCACGGACCGCCGCCCGGAGAACGTCCCCCGTGGCGAGCTTGGGGACGCCGAGGGTCGCGGCGATGCGCTCCCCCTGCGTCCCCTTGCCTGCGCCGGGTGGTCCGAGCAGGACGACGATCACGCCGGGCTCAGAAGCCGCCGGTGGCCGCGTTGCGGCCGCGGAAGCGCACGCGCCCCTTCTTCATGAACCCGTCGTACTTGCGGAGCAGCAGGTGCTGCTGGACCTGGGCCATGGTGTCGAGGGCGACGCCCACGACGATGAGGAGCGAGGTCCCGCCGAACCGGAAGGGCACCGCGAAGACGTCGGCGAGCCAGACCGGGAGGAGAGCGATGCCGGTCAGGAAGATCGCGCCCGGCAGCGTGATGCGGGTGACGATGTCCTGGATGTGCTCGGCGGTCTTGGAGCCCGGCTTGATGCCCGGGATGAAGCCGCCCTGCTTCTTCAGGTTCTCCGCCACGTCCGCCGGATTGAAGATGATGGCGGTGTAGAAGTAGGTGAAGAAGACGATGAGCACGGCCGAGAGGACGAAGTAGAGCCAGGTCCCCGGGGCGAGATAGTCGGCGATGTTCGCCAGCGTCGGGTTGCCGGAGAACTGCGCGATGGCGCCCGGCACGACGATGAGCGACTGCGCGAAGATGATCGGCATCACACCCGCCGAGTTGAGGCGGAGCGGGATGAAGTTCTTGGCGGCCTCGCGCTGCCGGCCCTTGGCCATCGTGCGCTGCGGAATCTGGATGGCGATGCGCCGCGCGGCGAGGGTGATGGCGACCACGCCCGCCACGACGAGGAGCATGACGCCCGTCATCGCGAGGAGGGAGAGGAGCGACACCGCGCCGGTGCTGAGGAAGCCGAAGGCGTCCCGGATGCCCGGGAGGAAGCGCTCGACGATGGAGAAGAAGATCAGGAGCGAGGCGCCGTTGCCGAGGCCGCGCTCGGTGATCTGCTCGCCCAGCCACATCACGAACAGCGCGCCCGTGGTGAGGAAGAGCACCATCTGGAGGGTGAAGGCGGTGCCGGGCCGGACGACGGCGCCCTGCACGCCCGCGGTGAAGAGCGCGTAGCCGTACCCCTGCACCGCGGCGAGGCCGACGGTGAAGTAGCGCGTCCACTGCGTGATGCGCTTCCGCCCCTCCTCGTCCTTCTGCATCTTGTCGAGCGTCGGGATCACCGCCGCGCCGATCTGCATGAAGATGCTGGCGGAGATGTACGGCATGATGCCGAGGGCGAACACCGTGGAGCGCGAGAGGTTGCCGCCCACGAAGAGGTCGTACAGCCCCAGGAGCCCGCCGCCCTGATTCTGCTGGAAGAACGCGATCATCGCGTTCACGTCCACGCCCGGCGCCGTCACGTGCGAGCCGATGCGGTAGACGAGCAGGCAGAGGAACGTGAAGGTGATCTTCTCCCAGAGCTCCGGGACGTTGCGGATGTTCCCGATCGCCCCGAGCGGGTTCGCCTGTGCCATCTTAGCCCTCGACCGTGCCGCCGGCCGCGACGATCGCGTCACGGGCGGCACCGCTGACCTTGAGGCCGCGCACCGTGTAGGCGCGGGCGGCCGAGCCGTTGGCGAGGAGCTTCACCGGGCCCGCGTTGGCCGAGCAGAGCCCGACCGCGGCGAGCGTCTCGACGGTCACCTCGGTCCCGGCGAGCCGGGCGAGGTCGTCGAGCCCGACCACCTGGGCCGCCTCACGGAACGGGTTGGTGAAGCCGCGCTTCGGGACGCGCCGCGTGAGCGGCATCTGCCCGCCCTCGAAGTGCGGCTTGTTGCCGCCCGGGCCGTGGTGGCCGGCGCGGGCCTTGATGCCCTTGTGGCCCTTGCCCGACGTCTTGCCCGTGCCCGAGCCCGGGCCGCGCCCGAGGCGCTTCCGGTTGCGGTGCGAGCCCGGCGTGCGCGCCAGGGTGTGCAGTGTGATCTTCTCGTCGCTCATCGGCTCATCCCTCGACCGGCGTGACGTCCACCAGGTGCCGGACGCGCTTGATCATGCCGCGCAGCGCCGGGGAATCCTGGTGCACGACCGACGCCTGATGGTGCCGCAGGCCGAGGGCCTGCAGGGTCGCGTTCATGCGGGCGGTCTGGCCGATGCCGGACCGCGTCTGCGTGATCCGCACCTTCCCCTCCGTGAGGGTGTTCGGCGCGGTGGTCTTCGGCCCCTTCCCGGGGTGCCACACGAAGGTGCGCGGCATCAGACCGTCTCCTTGGACTTGGCCCGCGAGCGATACGGCAGCGCCGAGACCTCGACGCCGCGCTCGCGCGCGATCTGCTCGACCGTCGTGAGGTTCCGGAGCCCGTCGAGGGCCGCCAGGACCATGTTGTGGGCGTTGGTGGAGCCCAGCGACTTCGTGAGGATGTCGTGGATGCCCGCGCACTCGAGGACGGCGCGCACCGCGCCACCCGCGATCACGCCCGCGCCCGGCGCCGCCGGCTTCATCAGGACCTCACCGGCCCCGTGCTTGCCGACGATCTCGTGCGGGATGGTCGCCCCGGTCATCGGGATCGTGAACATCTTGCGCCGGGCGCCATCGACGGCCTTGCGGACCGCCTCCGACACCTCGTTCGCCTTGCCGGTCGCGATGCCGACCTTCCCCTGGCCGTCGCCGACGGCGACGAGCGCGTTGAAGGAGAACCGGCGGCCACCCTTCACGACCTGGGCCACGCGGTTGATCGCGATCACGTTCTCGAGGAGGTCCGAGCCCTCGCGCTCCTGCATCGGCGCGCCGCCCCGGCCCCCATCGCGGCCGCCGCGACCGCCGTCACGGCCGCCGGGCCCACGCCCGCCGCCGCCCGGCCCGCCACGTCCGCCACCCGGGCCACCGCGGCCACGGCCGCCGCCCGGACCACCACGGCGCCCGCCGGGCGCCCCCATGCCACCAGTCTGTTCCGCCATTTAGAACTCCAGCCCGCCGTCGCGGGCTCCGTCGGCCACCGCCTTCACGCGGCCGTGATACTGGTATCCCGCGCGGTCGAACACGACCTTCGTGATCCCCGCCGCCTTGGCCTGCTGCGCGATGCGCTTGCCCACCTCGGCCGACTTCTCCGCCTTCTTGCCGGTCAGCCCGGCGTCGGTGACGGTGAGCAGCGTGTGATGCCGCACGTCGTCGACGAGCTGCGCCGACATGTGCTTCAATGACCGGAAGACCACCAACCGCGGACGCTCCGCGGTCCCGGCAACCTTGGCCCGCACGCGCGCGTGGCGACGGGCACGCAGCCCGGCCCGCGTCTTTGGAACTCGCTTCCCAGGCATTACTTCCCTCCCGCCTTGCCGGCCTTCCGCCGGATGACCTCGCCTGCGTACTTGATGCCCTTGCCCTTGTAGGGCTCGGGGGGCCGGAGCGCGCGGATCTCCGCGGCCACCTGACCGACCTTCTCCTTGTCCGCCCCTTCGATCACGACCTGCGTCGGCTGCGGCGCGGTCAACTTGATCCCCGCCGGCGCCTTGTACTGGATCTGGTGCGAGAAGCCCAAGGCCAGCTGCAGCCCGAACGGCTTCGGCTCCGCCTTGAAGCCCACGCCCGTGATCTCGAGCTGCTTCACGTACCCCTTGGCGCACCCCTCGACCATGTTGGCGATGAGCGTGCGCGAGAGCCCGTGCAGCGACTTGTGCTGGGTCTCATCCGACGGCCGCGTGACCGTCAGCACGTTCCCCTCGATGGTGATGCCGAGGTCCGGGTGCAGCGTGCGCGCGAGCTCCCCCTTGGGGCCCTTCACGCTCACCGTGCTCCCCGAGACCGACACCGTCACTCCGGCCGGGATCGTCACCGGCAACTTTCCGATTCGCGACATGACGGCCCCCTTACCAGATGTAGGCGAGGAGTTCCCCGCCCGTGCGGGCGGAGCGCGCCTGGCGGTCCGTCATCAGCCCCTGCGAGGTGCTGAGGATGGCCACGCCGAGCCCGTTGCGGACGCGCGGGATCTCCGTCGCGCCGACGTACCGCCGGAGCCCGGGGCTCGAGACGCGCTGCAGCTCACGGATCACCGGGGTGTTGCCGGCGTACTTGAGCGCGACGCGGAGGACCTTCCGGCCCTCCTCCGTCTCCACCGTCTTGTAGTCGGCGATGAAATTCGACTCCTTGAGGAGCCGGGCGATCTCAGTCTTCATCTTGGACGCCGGGATGTCCACGCGACGGTGCCTCGAACCGACGGCATTCCGAATCCGCGTGAGCATATCAGCGATCGGGTCGTTCATGCTCATGGGGTGTCTCGCTCTCCTATGGTATCCGGCCCTGCCGGACCTGTAGGACGGGACGGGAGTGGTTCCCGGCGCCTCGTGCGCGCGGGCCTGCTCCCGAGGGACCTGCGACTACAACTGCGACCTGCGGACCTACCAGCTCGCCTTGCGGACGCCGGGGATCAGCCCCTGCAGCGCCAGCTCGCGGAACGCGATACGGCTGAGGCCGAAGGCGCCGACGTAGGCGCGGCTGCGCCCGGTCAGCTGGCACCGGTTGCGCACGCGCGCCTTGGCGCCGTTGCGCGGGAGCTTCTGCAGCGCCACCTGCGCCGCCCGCTTCTCCTCGTCCGTCGCCTTCACGCTGCGGACCGTGTCCGCCAGCGCCTTCCGCTTGGCGGCCTGCTTGGCCGCCATCTGCTTCCGGCGCTCGTTCTTCTCGATGGTGCTCTTCTTGGCCATGGTCTCCTCAGCCCTGCACGACGATCGGCTTGTCGTCGCCGCGGAACGGCATGCCGAGCTCGCGCAGGAGCGCGAACGCGATGTCATCCCGGTTGGTGGTCGTCACGAACGTGATGTCCATGCCGTGGATCTGCTCGACGAGATCGTAGTTGATCTCGGGGAAGATCATCTGCTCCTTGATCCCGAGGCTGTAGTTCCCGCGGCCGTCGAAGGCCCGGGTGTTCAGCCCGCGGAAGTCGCGGATCCGCGGAATCGCGGTCGAGATGAAGCGGTCGAGGAACTCCCACATCCGCGCGCCGCGGAGGGTCACCGCGACGCCGATCTCCTGGCCCTCGCGCTGCCCGAAGTTCGCGATGGACTTCTTCGCCTTCGTGCGCACCGGCTTCTGGCCGGTGATCGTCGCGAGCTCGTCCACCACCGCATCGAGGACCTTGGGCTGCTTGATCGCCTCGCCCATGCCCACGTTGAGGGTGATCTTCTCGAGCGTCGGCACCTGATGCGGGTTGCCGAGCCCGAACTGCTGCATCAGCCGCGCCCGCACGGTCTTCTGGTAGTGGCCCTGGAGGCGGGGGGCCGGCGCCGGCGTGCCCGCGCCCTTGTGCTCCTTCGGGAGCATGGACGCGCGCTTCTCGCCCGCGGCCCCACCACTCTTCTTCTGGCCCTGCTGCTTGGTCGTCGCCATCGATCAGTCCTCGGTCAGCGGGTCGCGGGGATCGGCTCCCCGCTCTTGGCGCTGACGCGCTCCTTGGTGCCGTCGGCGTCGATCCGGGTGCGGATGCGCACCGGCTTCCCCGACTTCGGGTCGAGCAGCATCACGTTGGACACCGCGACCGGGGCCGGCATCTCGATGATGCCCGACTGCTCCTCGGCCGTCCGCGCCCGACGGTGCTTCTTCACGATGTTGATGCCATCGATGGTCACGCGCCCGGTCTTCAGGTGCACGCGGATCACCTTCCCCTCCTTGCCCTTGTCGTCACCGCGCATGACGCGCACGGTGTCGCCGCGGGTGATGTGCATGGCGGTCCGCTCGGCGTTCCGCGCATGGCGGCGCACGTTCTTCTGGCCGCGCGTCTTGCGATGGGTCAGGATGCGCATGTCAGAGCACCTCGGGGGCCAGCGACACGATCTTCATGTAGCGCTTCTCGCGGAGCTCGCGCGCGACCGGCCCGAAGATACGGGTCGCCCGCGGCTCGCCCTTGTCG
>JBANGJ010000160.1:0-13008 GCA_037975505.1 Gemmatimonadota bacterium
GTTCGGCCGCTACCCGCACTCCAGCGCCGGCCCTAGCTTCCCCGCGTGCCCTGCCGACGCCTTCTGCTCGCCCTGCTCCTGCCGCTGGCGCCGCTGCGTTCGCAGGCAGTGGGATCGTACCTGGCCCTGCGCATCGACCAGTCCGCCCTCCCGGTGACCGACAGAGTCACCGACACGGACGGCACGACGTATCTCGTCGAGTTCGACCGCCTGATCCTCTCGCTCCGCAGCGGACAGCGGTTCCGGGCGGTGGTGCGCTTCCGGCGCACCCTCACCGCCGCCGCAGGTCAGGCGCGCGCGATGGCGCGCACCATCCCCCTCCAGACCATGACCGTCACGGGCACGTACGCCGTGACCGGGCGGACGGTGCGCTTCACCCCGGACCCCAACGGCGACGCGCGTGGAGTCCAGATGCTCGACGGTACGCTGGAGTCCCCGCGCCGCATCACGGTGCCGTTCGACTATCGCAATGGCCGCGTGGCCCGCCGACGCACGCTGCACCTCGAGTTCCGACCCGAGATCCTCTGACGTGATGGACACACCCCTCGGACGCACCCGGCGCTCGCGTGCCACGCGCCTGTCCTCGATCGCGCTGCCCCTGACGCTGGCCCTGACGCTGGCGTGCGTCCGACCGCTCTCCAGCGCGGGCACCGTCACCACGGGACCGCTGCCCGCACGTGACCCCGCACCGCTCACCCCCTCGGACAGCACCCTCGCCGCGGCCGATTCCTTCCTCGTGCGCGTCGGCACCACGCGCGGCGCCTTCGAGGTGATGGTGCGCCGATCGTGGGAGCCGGAGGGCGCCCCGCAGCTCGGCCGGGCGGTCCTCGATGGCTATTACGACGGCGGCGCGTTCTTCCGCGCGCTGCGCGGCTTCGTGGTGCAGTGGGGGATCGCGGCGGATCCGGCGATGACGCAGCGCTGGATGGCCCGGCGCATCCCCGACGACCCCGTGACGCAGAGCAATCATCGCGGCACCGTGACCTTCGCCTCCGGCGGACCGGGCACGCGCACAGTGCAGCTCTTCGTGAACCTGCGCGACAACCCGCGGCTCGACGCGATGGGGTTCCCGCCGGTGGGCGAGGTCGTGCGCGGTATGGACGTGGTGGATGCATTGCACACGGGATACGGCGAGGGCGCGCCCGCCGGGCGCGGCCCGTCGCAGGGCCGGCTCGTGGCCGAGGGGGAGCGCTACCTCGCCGCGGAGTTCCCGCTCCTCGATCGCATCACGACCGCCCGCATCGTGGCACTCTGGCCGCGCGGATGAGCGCCGCCGCGCCGCTGGGCTTCACGCATCGGTGGGTCCCGCGGGCCGGCGCAACACGCACGCTGCTCCTGCTCCACGGCACCGGCGGCACGGAGGACGATCTCCTGCCCCTCGGCGAGCTCCTGGATCCTGAGGCGGCGCTGCTGAGCCCCCGTGGGCCGGTGCTCGAGCACGGGATGCCGCGTTTCTTCCGCCGGCTCGCGGAGGGCGTGTTCGACGAGGCGGATCTGCGGCAGCGTGCGGGAGACCTCGCGGACTTCCTGCGCGCCGCAGCCGACGCCTATGGGTTCGACCTCGGGCGCACGACCGCGGTCGGCTTCTCGAACGGCGCGAACATCGCCGCCGCCGTCTGCCTGCTCCATCCCGGCGTGCTCCCGGAGGCGATCCTCCTCCGCCCGATGGTGCCGCTGGTCCCCGACCCGCTCCCGGTGCTCCCGCCCACCGCCGCACTCCTCCTGGCGAGCGCGGAGGATCCGATCGTGCCCGCCGCGAACACCGAGCGACTCGCGGCGCTGCTGCGCGACGCGGGCGCGACGGTGCATCTGCAGTGGGTCCCCGGCGGACACCAGCTCACGCGCGCCGATGTCACCGCCGCGCGGGACTGGCTCTCGGCGCGCGACGCCTCACGCGACGCCGCCGCGAATCCCGGTGCGCGCTAGGCCGACGCCGGCCGCGCGCGCTCGGCGCGCCGGGCGGCCCGCTTCGCGGCCGCCTCGGCCATCCGGGCCTCGTACGCCGCCTTCGATTCCATGATCGAGCGCCGGCACTTGGCGGTCCCGCAACGGCACTCGTAGCGCGCCTCGTCCGCCTCGTCCTCGTCACCGCTGCGCTCGTAGCCGTAGTCGTAGAAGAGCTCCTCCCCCACGGCGATGTCACGGATGGCATCGATGAACACCCGACTGCGCTCGATCACCGCCTCGCAATTGGGATCGCACGAGTGGTTGATGAAGCGGGAGTCGTTGCCGCCGTGCGTCGCGTCGATGACCGTGCGGCTCGTGACGCTGAAGAGGAAGGTGTGGTGCTCTGACATCGACGCGTCGTCGTAGCGCGCGTCGGCGACCGGATGCGGGATGCGCTCCCCGACGTACTCGATGAGGCGCTCCCCCTTGGCGATGGGGCGGATGGCGAACGCGCCGCGCCCGGCGATGCCGGACGCGCGAATCTCGAAGGCGAGCGGGCTGGACGTGGGCATGGCGCGGGAATCTAGCGGAACCGACGCCACGAATCTGCCTGGCGCGACGGTGCGGCGGCGCGCGTCAGCGGCGGAACGGGGCCCCGAGCTCGAGCCCCACATACCAGTTCCGTCCCGGGGCGGGCTCGAGGACGCGCCCGAATGCCCCGTTGAGGGTCACGGCACCGACGTAGCGCGTGTCGAGGGCGTTCTGCGCGGCGAGGAAGGGCTCCGCTGCAACGCCCATCACACGGCCGCGCCACGCCGCCCGCACATTCAGCTGCCCGCGTCCCCAGCCGGGGACGCGCAGCGTGTTGCGATCGTCCGCCCAGAGGGCCGCCTGCAACGTGTGGTCCACGTCCAGAGTGAACGCGCCGGGCGAGAGACGAGCCCCGAGGCGCGCGGTGGTGCGCGGCACCCCCGCGAGGCGGCGACCGTCGAGGGTATCGAGGGCGGGCGCGGCCAGCGTGGCGGAGGGCACGCGATAGGTGCGGAACGTGTAGTCGGCGCGCGTCCACGCTCCCTGCAGCGTCACCCACGGGGCCAGCGTCAGATGCACGCCGAGCTCCGCCCCGCGGCTCCGCGTGCGCCCGGCGTTCCGGAAGAACGCCCGCCCGCCGGCCTCGAGGTACTGCACCAGCGCATCGGCCGCCGCGGCGTCGAACACCGCCACGTCGTAGGTGAGACGTGCACCCACCGCGCCGCGGGCGCCGACTTCCACGGTGCGGATGCGCTGCGGACCGAGGTCCGGGTTGAAGCCGCCAAGCCCATCGGGCCGCGCGTTCAACTCGGTGGTGGTGGGTGTCTCGAAGGCCGTCGCCACGTTCGTGTATGGCGTCAGCCACTCCCACGCGCGCCAGACCGCGCCCACGTGCCCGCTCCACGCCTGCATCGTGCGCGCACCGCTGTCATCGTCGCCGTCGCCCGTGAACCGGTCCGCCACCGCGAATCCGATGCGATCGTAGCGTCCACCGAGGCTGATCGTGACGGCCGCCGTCGGTGCGAGCTCCAATTGCGCGAACGGCCCGAGCCCCGTGACTGTCTCGCCCTGCGAGAGCAGGAGGGTGTCGGTCGGGAGCGCGCGGGCGCCCGCGGTGGCGCGCCAATTGCGTCGGTCGTCGCGCGCCCGCTGCAGGTCAATGCCGGCCGCGAGTCGCGGTCGCCAGGCCCCGGGCAGCGGACGCGCGACGTCGAGCCGCGCCCCGGTCACGCGTCGATCGATGGTCGAATAGATGCCGTTCGTGGCCCCGGCGGGGGCGGGCGGCGCCGTGGCGAGCGGATTGTCCACCGTGCGCCCCTGCGCGTACACGCTCGCGCTCCAGGTCGCCTCGCCCGTCGTCCCACGGAGCCGCACCGAGGCCTGCCGCTGCGTCACGGCGCGCCGGGCGCCGCGGCGGATGTTGTTCGCGGCCGCGCTGTCGGGGTTCGCCGCCCACTCGGCGGCGGTGAGCGCCCCGGGGTTGAACGCCGTGGGCGTCTCGGCGTGCGCGGCGCGAAGCTCCAGCGTCGTCGTCGCGCTGACGGCGCGATCGAGGGCCGCGGCGAGCTGCCGCACGTCGGATCCGCTGAACTGCCGGAACCCGTCCGTGGTGGTGCGCGACACCGACAGCGCGCCGACGGTGCGGCCCGCGCGTGCGCTCAGTCGCGCCTGCGTCTTGGCGAGCCCGAAGGAGCCCGACAGGGCCCGGAGACTCACGGTCAGAGGATCGGGCGCACTGAGGTCGGAGGTGAAGGCGATCACCCCGCCCGACCCGTTGCCGTAGAGCGACGACGCCGCGCCGCGCAGCACCTCCACGCGACCGATCGCGGCGAGATCGATGTTCGTGAGCTGACTCTGCCCGTCGGGGAGCGACTGCGGGATGCCGTCGAGCAGCACCTTCACGCCGCGCAGCCCGAAGTTGGCCCGGCTACCGGCCCCGCGGATCGAGAGCCGCTGGTCGACGGCCGCGTTGTAGCGGTTGGACACGACGACCCCGGGGATGTTCGCCAGCGCCTCGTCGATGCCGACTGTCGCCTGCCCCCGACGGAGGTCGCGCACCTCCTGCGCGCCGACCGCCCACGGGGCGCGGTCGAGCGTCGTGGCCTGTCGCGTCACTTCGACGCGCACGGGCACCAACCGACGCGCCGCCGAGTCCGCGCGCGCGCTGTCCGCGGCGGGCCGACTCCCCTGCGCCTCCGCCCGCGTGGCGAGCGCGAACGCCCCCAGCCCGACGAGGCGACGGAGCAGGCGTCGCCACCCCGCGCGCTGACGACGCTCCTCCCGCACCGCCGTCCGCACCACCGCGCGCCAGGCGAGCCGCATCTGCTCGGCGTCGGCGAAGCGATCCGCCCGGTCGGGGGCGAGCGCGCGGCGCAGCCACCCACGGAGCGGCTCCTCGAACGCCTCGAGATCGACGCGCCCCGCCAACTGCGAGGCGAGGATGGCGGGCCCGTCGTGCCCGGGGAACGGTGTGCGCCCCGTGAGGGCGAAGATCACGATGCCCGCGACGGCGAAGAGATCGGTGCCCACGCCCTGCTCCTCGCCCAGCAACTGCTCCGGCGCCGCGAAGGCGGGCGTGCCCGAGGCCCCGGCCACCGCCGTGCCCATCGCGTTGGCGATGCCGAAGTCGGCGATGCGCCAGCGGCGGTAGCGATCGATGAGGATGTTCTCGGGCTTGAGGTCGCGGTGGATGATCCCATTGGCGTGTGCGACCGCGAGGCCGTCCAGCACCGCCTCCACCTGTGGCCCGATCTCCGCGAGGGTGCGCGCCCCCTGGCGCGCCACGAGGTCGGCGACCGACCCCTCCTCCTCGAGCTCCATGATGTACCAGTTCACATCCCCCTTGGAGTCCCAGGCGAAGATCGGGACGATCGCCGGGTGCTGCAGCTGCGCCGCGAGCTGCGCCTCGCGCCGGAAGCGTCCCACGGCCGCGGCGTTCCGGGCGATGGTGGGGTGGAGCATCTTGAGCGCGACCTCGCGCTCAAGTGAGAGGTCGCGCACGCGCCAGACGGAGCCATACGTCCCCGCGCCGAGCGGCGCGAGCACCTCATAGTCGTCTCCGGTGGCCCACCGCAGGCGGTCCTCCTCCGACACCACCGCCTGCTCGCCGCTCGCCTGCTCCGCCGAGGGCACGGCGAGGGCCGAACTGCCCGAGAGACGCTCGAGACGCCGGAGCATCCCGGCGATGCTCGAGAACCGTGCCGCCGGATCCTCCGCGAGCATCTGGTCGACGAGCTCGGCCACCGTGCCCGGGCAGTCGGGCCGGAGCATCCGCAGTGGCGGAATCGCCCCGGCCTGCGGGAGCTCGCCGGTGAGGATGGCGTACGCCACCGCCCCCAGCTGCCACTGGTCCGAAGCGGGCGTCGGGCGCCAGGCACCACCCCACTCCGGGGCCCACGGAGTCCAGCGGGCATCGGGGGTGATCCCGGCCGGGATCTCATCCGACGGCATCACCCACTGCCACCCGAGCATCCAGATGCGGCCGCTGGGCGTGAAGTACGCCGTCTGCGGCGCCAACGCGCCGTGGACGCTTCCGGAGTCGTGCAGGTAGGCGAGCGTGGAGCCGAGGGCGCGCAGGATGCGGAGTGCGAACGGCACGGTGTCGGCGCCGGTGCGGCGGAGCCGCTCCCCGATGGTCTCGCCGGTGATCCAGCGCCGCAGGTAGCCCGGCCCCCGGCGGCTGCCCGCGTGCTGCTGCCAGAAGTGGTACGTGGTCGGAATGTTCGGATGGCTGCGGTGCGCCAGCCCGCGCGCCTCGCGGAAGAGCCACGCGTGGTGGGCGGGATCGGGCGCGGTCACGAGCGCCAGCGAGCGCCCCAACGCGTCGATCACTTCCTGCGCGTGGCGGTGCGGCGTGAGGACGCCCGCATTCCCCCACCGCCAGTCGGGCGGAAGGAGCCACCCTTCGAGGTGCGGCGGGAGGCCGCTCGTGGGACGGTTGGGTCCCGGGGTCTCGGACGCAGGCATCGCGGCGCGAAAGGTACTCAGCCGGTCGGCGGCGGCGCCGGTAGGCGCAGCACGAGCGTGGCGCCAGCGCCGGGCACGCTCTCCGCCCCGATGGTGCCGCCCCAGCGCTCCACGAGGCGGCGGCTGACGGCGAGCCCGAGCCCACTGCCACTCGTCCGCGTCGAGAAATGGGGCTCGAACACGCGCGGCAGGAGCGCCGCGGGGATGCCGTCCCCGTCGTCCACCACCCGGAGCTCCGCCCCGCCCTCCGCGCGGGCGATGACTGCGAGCGTGATGGCGCGCGCGTGGGCGAGGCGCGCGTTCTCGAGCAGGTTCAGGAGGATCTCCCGGAGCTCGCGCTCCCGCGCGGCGGCCCAGACCGGGCCGTCGGGCCACGCGGCGACCCAGGTGATCCCCTCGGCACCGAGTCGTTCGAGCTCGAGGACATCCCGCGCGACGGCGACGACGTCCACGGCGACCGGCGGCGGCTCCTCGACCGGGACGACGCCGTAGCGGCTGAAGGTGCGTGCGAGCTCGTCGAGCCGATCGATCTCGGTCAGGATGCGCGAGGTGTTGGCCTCGAGGACGGCGTCGAAATCCACGCGCCCATCGCGCCGCGCCCGCCGCAGATGCTGCATGCCGAGTCGCATCGGCGTCAGGGGATTCTTGATCTCGTGGGCGACCTGGCGCGCCATCTCTCCCCAGGCGAGCACACGCTCCGCGCGGATGACGTCGGTCACGTCGTCGAGTGTGATCACCACGCGGCGGTCCCCCGCCGTCAGACGGGTGGCGCGCGCCTGCAGGCGCCGACCATCGCGATCCACCTCCGTCGCCGCCTCCGTCTCCCCACCCGCCTGCACCGCGGTCAACCAGGCCGCGAGCGCGGGGCCGAGGGCACGCGCCGCCGCATCCCCGGGGAGCACCGGCACGCCGAGGATCGCTTCGGCCCGCGGATTCGCGAACCCGATGACACCGGCCGCGTCGACGACGAGCACGCCGCTGGCCACGTGGCGCAACGTCGCCTCGAGGCGCTGCTGCGCCGCCTCCAGGGCGGTGCGGCTCTCGGCGAGATCGACCGTCATGCGCGAGAAGGCCCGGAAGACGGGCTGGAACTCGACCGGCGGCCGTCCCACGCCGTCGGGGACCGGGACGCCGCGGGCGACGGCTAGCGCACGCGCCCGGAGCGCCCGAATGGGCCGGGAGAGCTGGCGCGCCCCGGCGCCGCTGGCCCAGAGCGCCACGAGCGCGCCGGCCGAGAGCGCGAAGAGGAGAAAGACGGCGAGGTCGTTGCGGCGGCGGTCGAGCAGCCGCTCGTCGAACCGGGCCGGGGCCGCGAGCACCAAGGGGATCCCGGTGCCGTCCACCGCCACCCGGTAGCCGAGCCGGACCGTGCCCCGCCCCAAGGTCTCCACGCGCCCGGTGGTGGGATCGTCCCCCTCCGCCACCTGCCAGGCGATCTCCGGTGGCAGGAGCCGACCGATCGGCGCCAGCGCGTCGAGAAGTGGATCGCTCGTGGCCACCAGCAGACCGTTGGCATAGAGAAAGAGCGGCGTGTCGAACCGGGCGGCCGCGGCCCGCAGCTCCGCCGCGGTCGAGGACGCCGCGACGCCGCGCAGCGTCTCACGGACGAGGAGGTCGCGCGCGCGCGCGTCATCGGCCTGGACCCGCCGGAACGACCAGACGCCGAAGAGGGCCGACGGGACGGTGCACGCGGCGAAGAGCGCGACGGAGAGACGGAATCGGAAGCTGCGCCAGAGATCGCGTGACCGACGCCGCCACCACCGACGTAGCACGCCATCGGCCCCGACAATAAGGATCCAGAGTCCGCCGATGAGCGCGAGATCGAGTCCCACGAGGAGGGCCCCGCGCATCCACACCGCCTCGTAATCGCGCAGGTCGACGGTCGCGTGCACCCGCCGCATCCCCGTGGGGCCTGCCAGCGACCAATCCCCGTGCAACTGGTCCCCTTGGCGGGACCACCGCCCGCGCGCCTCCGTGGGGGTCTGCCGGCGGGTCGCGGGATCGGGCGCGGCGGCCCGCAGGGTGTACGGAGGCTCCGGCGTCGGGAGGGGGGCGAAGCCGAGAAAGGATCCGAAGACGTCGGCGGGGACGAGCGCCGATCGCGGCGTCACGACGACGGTCGTCGCGGTCCCGTCGTCGTGCGGGGCGGCGAGCACGAGGTGCACGCCGGGATCGCCGGGGACCGCCTCGAGCAACGCGGCGCGCGACGCCTGCACCTCGCGCACGAACGCCTCGACGCCCTGCGTGACGCCCGGGCCGCGCCGCACGCGGAGTTCGGCCATCGGTCGGGCCGAGGCGTCCCAGGTGGTGACCTCCACCGGGTAGTCGCTCGCCGAGAGGTCACTCCGCGAGAAGCCGTCGAGCACCTCCACCCGCGTGCGGGCGGCCCCCGCGCGCTGGAGCGACCCCGAATACCGCTGCAACAGCGTGGCCACCGTGGGGTCCGCCACCCCGAGCGCGCGGACGTCGGCCCCGGCGAGGTCCACGCGATCGCGCACGGTGGAGGCCCACACCACCGTGACCGACCCGCAGGCCGCCACGAAGGCGACGGGCAAGACCACGGACCGCCCGCGCCGCGCCAGTGCGAGCGCCACGATGGCCACGATCCAGACGGCGGAGATGGCCGGCGGGAGGCGGCCCGGCGCCTCGAGCAACGTGGGGGCGGCGAGCGCCGTGGCGGCGGCGAGGATCGGCGCAATCACCCCCGGGACCCCTCGCGTCCCCCGCACGAACGCCCGCCCCGCCACCACGCCTGGCAGGAGCACGGCGGCAGCCGCGAGGAACAGGGTCACCTCCCAGGCAATCCAGAGGGGTACCGATGCACCGCTGGCCGGCACCTGGATGCCCCGCGCCAAGGCCCGGAGCAGGAAGGGACCGAAGCCGGCCACCACCGCCACCCCGAGAAGCCCCTGCAGACGGGTGCGCGGCCACTCCCCGGCGCGAAGGGCCGTCCAGGTGCCCAGCAGCAACAGCAGACTGGTGATCGCGAGCGCGGCCGCGTTCGCCGTGAACGGCCCCCCGAGCCGCACGAAGTACACCGTCGGGTCGAAGACGACCGAAACGTTCGACAGGACCCCGAGCGGTGCGATGCCGAGCGCACCGAGCACAGTGGCGAGCGCGAGCGCACGGACCCCCGCCGATTCCCCGCGATGCCACGCGACCGCCAACAGGCAGAGGATCCCGAACCCGAGGAGCAACGCGGCCTGAGGCACGGCCCACTCCGCCACCGCGAGTCGCGACGCCTCAACCGACGGCGCAATGGCGCGCACCGCGAGCACGGGCCGCCCCCCGACACGGAGCACCTTGGCCTCGGGCACGGCGCCAGCGTCCTCGGCAGGCCCGTAGAGGAACCGCTCCACCCCCGCGGTCTCGGCCACTTCCGCATCCAGCGCGGCCGCGAGCCGGTCGGCCGGCCGCTCCGCGTGCAGGACCGCCGTGGCGACTGCCACGCGATTCCCCTTCGATTCGGCGGCCACCAAAACGAGATGGTAGGGCGAGGCGACGAGCCCGGCGGAGACATCGATCGAATCCAGCGGGATCGGGAGGCGCCCCGCCCACGCGAATGGCACCCCGCGTTCCGCGACGACCACCGCCCGATCCACGCCCGGGCGCTGCGTCGCCACGAGGGACTGGAAGGCGCGGACCTGATCCGTCGGCACCTCCAGCGCGCGACGCGCCGCCGCACGCAGGGCCTCGCCTTCTCGGGTCACCGCGGCAACGAGCGCCTCCGCGCCGGCGGCCTCGGTGGAGGCGCGCAGGGCGGTACCGCGTCGGTCCCAGCGTGCCACCGAGATATGGTAGGTCGCCGCCAGCCCGACGAAGCCCCACGCCGCAAGGACCAGGGCCACCCGACGACGCCAGGCCGGGTGCACCCGCGGCGCCCCCACCGCGGTCAGCGGGAGGGCGAAGGCCACCACGACCCCGAGCAACATCGGGGTGGGGAGGCGAAGCCAGGCCGCAGCGAGCAGCACGAACGCCGCGGCCGCGGTCATCCAGAGTCGAGGCGACACAGGGGGATAATACCCGCCTCGGGGGAGCCCGGGCACCGGAGAACCCCCGACCACTAGATTCAAGGAATGCGCCAGATCGTCCTCGCCACTCTCCTCGGTCTCGCCCTCCACGTCCCCCGCGTGGACGCGCAGGTCGTCGTCATCGACGAGGGGACCTTCTCCCTGCTGGTGCGCGGGGCCCGTGTGGGGCGCGAAGACTTTAGCATCCGGCGGTCTCCACCCTCGGCGGAGGCGGCGTATGTGGCGCAGGCGAACATCTCGTCGGGAGACGGGCGGGTGGGCGTGGCGATGAACACCGATTCGTTGGGCACGCCGCTCCGGTTCAAGCACGAGACGCTCGTGGCGGGCGCGGTCCAGACGTCCGTCAGCGGCGAATGGCGGGGCGGCCTCTGGTCGGGCCGCTCGGTGCAACCCCTCGGGGAGTCGGCCCGCGAGTTCCGGCTGCCGACGCCGAGCATCGCCGCGGAACCGGGCGTGATCCACCATCTCTGGTTCCTCATCCGCTTCGCCCCCCGCGGACGCACCATCACGCAGCTCCTCCCGCGGACGCTCGCCGTCCGGTCCATCCGGGTCGATGCGGCCGGCACGGAGCCCTTCGCCATCGGGCTCTCCGAGTTCCAGGCGCGCCGCTGGATCGTCCGTAGTGTGCCGGCGGGCACGGTCCTCAACGAGGTCTGGACCGACTCGCTCGGCCGCCTGCTTCGCGTACGGATCCCGGCGGAGGAGCTCGAGGCCGTCCGTGATGAGGCCCCGGGTGAAACCCTTCGGGGCCTGCAGGCGTATGCACCCCTGTCCGTCCCTTTCTCACCGATTCCTGGCTGGCCCCGTGATGCGACGTCTTCGGTCCCTGCTGTTCCTGCTCGTCCCGGCGCTGCCGCTTGGCGCGCAATCGGCGCGCCCCATCCTGTCGCTCAGCGACGCGTTGGAGATCGCCACGAAGAACAACCCGGCCTACCTGCAGTCCGTCACGGGACGGACACGGGCGGCCGCGGCGGTGCGCGCGGCGTACGGCGCGCTCCTGCCGAGCGCTGACGCGAGTCTCGGCGCCAGCTACCGCGAGGGCCGCCGGCAGTTCTTCGGTGGCGTCGCGTTCGGTGCGACCTCCGATATCGTCTCGTCGAGCTGGAACCTCGGGGCCAACGCGCGCCTGAGCTACAACTCCCTCAACGCCATCCGGCGCGCCACCGCCTCCTTGGACGCAGCGGAGGCCGAGGTGGACGCGGCCGCCTACGCCCTGCGCAGCAACGTGACGGCGCAGTTCCTGCAGGCGTTGCAGACCCAGGCGCGCGCGGCGCTCCAGGACTCCCTCGTCGCCCAGCAGCAGCTCCTGCTCGACCTCGCGAAGGCACGGGCCGGCGTGGGCCAGCTGACGTCACTCGACGTGAAGCGCGCCGAGGTGGGCCTGGGCACGCAGCAGGTGGCGGCGCTGCGGGCGCGAAACACCGCGGCGGTGGCGCGACTCCAGCTCTTCCAGCAGGTGGGCGTCCCGATGCCCGAAGGGGTCGTGCTCACCGCGGAGCTCCCGGTGGCGGCCCCGACGTTCGTGCTGCCCGACCTGCTCACGATGGCCCGGCAGGCGAACCCGACGCTCCGCGCCCTGCAGGCCCGTGAGCGGGCGGCGGAGGCGGGGGTGAAGGCCGCCCGCGGCGAGTACACGCCCACCCTCTCGCTGTCAGCGAACGTCGGTGGGGTGGCCCAGCAGCAGCGGGACCTGGGGCCGGCCATTGCGCAGGCGCAGGCGAGTGCCCTCGCGCAGGCCGCCAGCTGCAACACCACGGACTCCATCCGGGTCGGCGCCGGCCTGGGCAGCATCAGCGCGCAGTGCGCGGCCATCGGCTTCAGCCCCGCGCAGGAGGCCGCGCTCCGGGCGGCGAACGACAACTTCCCGTTCGGATTCACCCGGAATCCCTACACGCTCTCGCTCGGCATCTCGCTGCCGATCTTCGACGGCTTCGGCCGGGAGCAGCGGGTGCAGGAGGCCACAGCGTCGCGGACCGACGCGCGGTACGGCGTCCGCCGGCAGGAGCTCGCGCTCACGGCCGAGGTGACCTCGGCGCACGTGACGCTGCAGGCGGCGTATCAGGCCGTGCAGCTCCAGGCGGCGAACGCCGCGACGGCCCGCGAGGCGCTGCAGCTCGCGGAAGAGCGGTACCGGGTCGGCACGAACACCTTCGTCGACCTCACGACGGCCCGGGCGGAGTACGAGCGGGCCGAGACCGACCGCATCGACGCGGTCTATGAATTCCACCGGGCGTTCGCGGCGCTGGAAGCGGCCGTCGGACGCACCCTGCGCTGACCCCTGAGGAACGCACCTAGATGACGAAGCGGACCAAGTACATCCTGATCGGCGTGGTCGTCCTGGCCGTCGCCGGCATCGGCGGTGGGATCGCCGCCAAGAAGCGCGTGAAGCCGACGGAGGTGCGCATCGAGGCCGTGGGTCGGCAGGACCTCGTGGCCTCGGTGACCGCGAGCGGCCAGGTGATCCCGCGCACGAAGGTCGACATCTCGGCCGACATCACCGGGCGCATCACGCGCCTCGCCGTGAAGGACGGGGACGAGGTGCGGGAGGGCCAGCTCCTGCTGCAGATCGACCCGCAGCAGTTCGAGGCGCAGG
>JBANGJ010000075.1:0-2796 GCA_037975505.1 Gemmatimonadota bacterium
GCCCACCTGCTCCGCATCATCGCCGCGTCGGGGACGTCGGTCCAGGCACTGCTTGCCGATGTGCCCCGACTGGTCTCCACGCCTGAGCTTCGCATCGACTGCCCGGATGACCGCAAGGAGGGCATCGTGCGAGAGGCGCTCGCCCATTTCGCGGATCGCTATCCGGTCTCCGACGTCGACGGTGTCCGGATCCTGTTCGGGCCGGGCGCCTGGGGCCTCATTCGGAGCTCGAACACGCAGCCGATTCTGGTCATGCGTTTCGAGGCCCGCACGGCTGAGGAGCTCACGAGCATCCGGACCGAGGTCGAGTCCTGGCTGACGGCGCGAGGTATCGACGTGACGCCCGGCGTCGGGCACTGACATGTGGGGACGCCGCGGTCTCCTCGCGTGGGTCGCGGGAATCGCGGGCATCCTGCTGATCGGACGCGTCGTCTCGACGTGGCTGGCGGAACGCTGGTACGCGGACGCCCTGGGCGTCGTGGGGGCCTTCGACGCGCGGGTGCGGATGGAGGCGTGGCTTCGAGCGGGAACCGCGGCCACGGGGTTCCTGTTCGCGCTCGCCAACCTGCTCGCGGTGCGACACTCCATCGTGTCGATGGTGCTGCCCCGGCAATTGGGCGATCTGGCCATCGGTGAGGTGGTCCCCGCCGGCGTCCTCACCGCCATCGCCATCGCGCTGGCTGCCGTGCTGGCGCTCGGGTTCGCCGGACTGACGCCGGACACCGTGGCCGTTCAACTCGCGTGGGACGGGGTGCGATTCGGGGTCGAGGATCCGTATCTCTTCCACGATGTCGGGTTCTACGTGGCCTGGCTGCCGTTTGAACGCTGGCTCTTCGGTACCGCCGCTCTCATCGTCGGCGCGGTCGCCGCGCTCACCGTGTCGCTGTATCTCGCGACCCCGAGTGTGCGGCGCGAGGACGGGCGCTGGCACGTCTCGGGGTGGGTGCGCCGTCACATGGCACTCCTGAGTGGGGCAGGCCTGCTCCTCTGGTCGTGGTCGTGGCGACTGGACGGCCTCGCGCAGGTCGGGGCGGGGGACGGCGCGTTCGGCGCGGTGGCGCACCTGCTCGTGCTGCCGGCGCATCGTGCGATGGTCGGGCTCGGCGCCGCCTGCTCGGCGCTGGTGGCGCTCGCCCTGTGGCGGGGGCGGGTCCGACTCGCGGTCGTCGTGGCGTCTCTGGTGGTATTCGGTAGCCCCGTGGTGGACCGAAGCCTCCAGACGCTGGGCGAGCGGCAGGGCGCCCCGAACGTGCGGGAGGATCGCGATCGCGCGTACGCCGCGACGCGCCGGGCCTTTGCCGCGTGGGCGCAGGACTCCGCGGTGGCCACGGTGGCGGCCATGGCGATCGTCGCTGAGGCCTCGTCGCCCGCAGACCAAGCCGGAGCGGTTGGCGGGGCGCGGTCGACGGATTCCGCGCGCTTTGCGCCTGGAGCCGGGCGGTACGCGGTGGTCTCCGATCCCACCGGTGCCATTCAGGCGCCGGCCTTCGATCGATTTGACCGTCGTCTGGTGCAGGCCTGGGCGCTTCGCACCCCTGCGCTGATTCGGGCCGGACGCACGCTTGAGGCGCCACGGCTCCTCACCCGCCGAGATCCTGTGGATCGGATCCAGAACGTGTACCCATTTCTCACGGCCGTCGGGCCGGCTCGTCTCGAGCCCGGCCCGGCGGGTCCCGTCTGGACCGTGGACCTCTTCGTGACGGCCGCGGATTTCCCTCTGGTGGCGGCCGGCCCGGCGGCACTGGGTGTTGCCCGGTACGCCCGGCACGTCGGCGTCGGGGTGGTGGATGCGGCCACGGGGGCGGTCGGCATCCGGCTCAGCGGCGCTCCCGACCCGGTCCTGCGCGCGTGGATGGCGATCGCGCCGGACCTGTTCTCTCCCGCGCGGCTCCTCCCGCCGGTCCTCCCGAGCTCGGGTGCAGGGGGAGCGTCACCGGCCGCTCGCGACACGGCCGCCTGGAGCGCCTTGCGCGCCGCGTACGACACCGCGACGGCGGCGAGTCGGAGGTCTGACCGCCGCAGCTTCGAGGAGGCGTGGCTCCGTCTGGGTCGTCTCCTCGGCCGCCGAGCCCCCTGACGCCTCTGCCACCACTGCCCCCAGTGAGATAATTTTCGGGGCTGTCTCACTCTCCCCCCTGGAGTGCCTGTGAACCTGCACGAATACCAAGCGAAGGAGATCCTTCGCGCCCACGGCGTGAACATCCCGCCGGGCCGGGTGGCGACGACGCCCGATGAGGCCGAGGCCATCGCCCGGGAATACGGCACCGCCGTGATGGTGAAGGCCCAAGTCCACGCGGGCGGCCGCGGCAAGGCCGGCGGCGTCAAGTTCTGCAAGACGCCGGCTGACGCGAAGGAGAAGGCGGCCGCGATCCTTGGCATGCAGATCAAGGGGCTGACGGTCGAGCAGGTGCTGGTGACCGTGGCCGCGGATATCGGCAGCGAGGCCTACGTCGGCATCATCGTCGACCGCGCGACCAAGAAGCCCGTCTTCATGGTGTCCGCCGCCGGCGGCATCGACATCGAGCAGGTGGCGGCCGAGACCCCGGAGAAGATCCTCTACGTGCCGGTGGACGTCCGCTACGGGCTCCCGATGTACGACGCGATGCGGATGGGCTTCTTCCTGTACGCCGATGTGAAGCTCGCCCGTGGTGCCGCGAAGATCATGCAGCAGCTCTACGCGGCCTTCATGGCCAGCGGCTGCTCCCTCGCGGAGATCAATCCGCTCGTCGTGACCCCCGCCGGCGAGCTCGTCGCGGTGGACGGCAAGATGGTCATCGACGACAACGAGCTCGATCG
>JBANGJ010000084.1:0-7862 GCA_037975505.1 Gemmatimonadota bacterium
CTCGTGCTCGACGAGGCGGACCGGATGCTCGACATGGGCTTCCTCCCCGACATCAAGCGCGTGCTCGCGCACCTGCCGCGGAAGCGCCAGACGCTCTTCTTCTCGGCGACGATGCCCGCGCCGATCGTCTCGCTCTCGCGCGAGATGCTGCAGGACCCCATCCGCATCAACGTCGAGCGCGTCGCGCAGCCCGCGGCGAAGATCGAGCAGGCGCTCTGGCCCGTCGCGGAGGCGCTCAAGGCGGACCTGTTCATCGCCCTGCTCCGTCAGGACGTCGTCGGCAACGTGATCTGCTTCACGCGCACCAAGCACCGCAGCAATCGACTGAGCGACGTGCTCACGCGGGCCGGGATCCCGAACGCGCGCATCCACGGGAACCGCAGCCAGAATCAGCGCACGGAGGCCCTCGCCGACTTCAAGGCGGGGAAGGTCCGCGTGCTCGTGGCGACGGACATTGTCGCGCGCGGCATCGACGTTGAGGCGCTCGAGCACGTGGTGAACTTCGACGTGCCGCACCTCCCGGAGGACTACATCCACCGCGTCGGCCGCACGGCGCGCGCCGACGCCACGGGCGAGGCGTTCACGCTGGTGTCGCCGGAGGAAGAGGGCGACCTGCGCGCCATCGAGAAGGCGATCGGCAAGAAGCTGCCGCGTCGCACGCTTCCGGGCTTCGACTATCACCACAGGCCGGTGGAGCGCTTCGAGGTCCCGATCGCCGAGCGCATCGCGGCCATCCGTGCGCGGAAGGCGGAAGAGCGCGCGCGGGCCAAGGAGAAGGCCGCGCGACGCGAGGCGCACGCCAAGGCGGAGGCGGAACGGGGAGGGCGGGAGGGGGCATCATCGGCACGCTCAGGGGCGCGTCCGGCGCCGAGTGGTCAGGGCACGGGGGGCGGCGCGCCCGCAGGCCCGACGTCGGGAATGAGCGGGGGCGGGAGCGCGGGCGGGAAAGGACGGCGCAGGCGGCGTGGCGGAAGGCGGTGATCCTTCAATCATCGAGCGGGCCGTCTAGCGGAATCGACTGCTGACCCACACGTTGCACCCTATGTGTCGCTCTGCTAGTTGCTTTGGAATACGTCGATTCGGTCGAGCGCTCATCGGTTGGGCCATCGCGGGATTCGTCCTCGTATTCACTTTCACGCGGGATGTCGAGGCCCAGACCCCGGCAGAGCCGGTGCAGATCCTGATGCTCGACACCGGCGATCCGGTACGTCCCGGTTTCACTGAACTCATCGGTCAGTATGCGCGCCAGGTTCAGGATCGGCTGAACCGCCCGGTCCAATTGAGCATCGAGCATTTCCCGGACGCTCAACTCGCGGACTCAGCCTTTGTGGTGCAACTCCTCGGCTGGGTGGGGACGCGATACGAGATCGAAGGGTTCGAAGCCGTCGTCGTCATCGGCCTGCCCAACGTCCGCACGCTGCGGCTCATTCGCGCCGCTATTCCGACACGGACGCCGATCATCTGTTACACCCGGGGGCCCCAGGCGATGGAAATCGCCGAGGCCGCCGGCTCGGTGCCGAACAGCTTCCCCGTGACGAACGGGGAGTGGATTGGGGATGGCATCGCCCTCATCTGGAAGGTCCGGCCGGCCACGACCGGCGTGATCGGCATCGCCAATTCAGACGTCGAAGGGCGCCGACTCGAACAACTGCTTCGTGAGCACTCACCTCCCGACCGCCCTGTCGAGGTGATGGTGAGACCGACCGTCGAGGACGTGATTCAGAAAGCGGACGCCAGCGCGCGGTCGACGGCGATCTTCTTCGCGAATGTGAGCACGGATCGCACCGGCCGATCAATGCCCTCTGCCAACTTCGTCGAGGCATTCGCACCGAACATCAAACAGCCCGTGTTCGTCACCGAGCTCACCCAGCTACGACCTGGCGTGCTCGGAGGGTTGCTCGCGAGCACGCAAGCACGCGCGGAAGCACTCGCCAGCCGGACCGCCGACGCGATCGTCGGAGCCATCTCGGACGAAGCCCCCCCACTCGTGATCAAAACCACCCGGTCCACGTGGCGTGAGGGCTCGATGCTGGACTTCGGCATTCGGCGCCGCGACCTCCCGCCAGCATCCGATGTGGTGAGCTGGGAGCCGTCCGTCTGGGAACGGTACCCCCGCGGATCTGCGCTCGTGACGGCCCTCGGAGTGCTGTTGCTTGCCGCCACCCTGGCCCTCGCGGTGGAGCGGAGACGGCTGGTTCGCTCCAATGCCAGCCTCCGCCAACGGGAAGGCCTGATTGTTCGCGCGCTCTCGGGCATCGCCGAGACGCGGGATGGCACGACCGGCCGCCATCTGAAGCGGACGCAGGAGTACGTCCGCGCGCTCGCGCGTGCCACCAGATCTCGTGCGCCGTTCGCGAATCAGATCACCAAGGAGTTCCTCGAGCATCTGCATCTGTCGGCCCCGCTGCACGACATCGGGAAGGTGGGCGTCCCGGACGAGATCCTGCGCAAGGCCGGCCCATTGACGCCGGATGAGGTGACCATCATGCGCACCCATACCGTCATCGGGGAACAGGTCCTCCGCGCCGCCAAGCTGGAGAGCGGCGGCGACGTCCCTTTCCTCGAGCTCGCGATGATCCTCGCGCGATCGCATCACGAATGGTGGGATGGCACGGGATATCCCGATGGACTGGCCGGAGCGGACATTCCGCTGGCCGCGCGCCTGCTGGCGATCGCCGACGTGTACGACGCCCTCCGCACCTCGCGGTCCTACAAGCCGGCGCTGGAGCACGAGGACGTCGTCCGGATGATCTGCGAACGCGACGGCACCCACTTCGACCCAGCCCTCGTGCCGGTGTTCCTGACGGTGCACGAAGAGTTCCGACGCGTCTCGGAGACGCTCTCGGATCAGCCCGCCTAACGAGCGCCGCGGGTGGCCACACGCCGACCGGGCCGCCTTTCCCCACCCAACGTTTCGGCCGATCGCGGCGTCTCATCGGGTGAGGCCGCGTGACGGCCGGCTCAACCACCCATCCCCGCTGTCGGAGGCTCCGATGTCCCGAATCCGCCTGCTCCTCGCCGCCGTCGTCCTCAGTGCCTCGACCCTCGCCGCCCAGGGTGGACAGGGCGGTCCGCCGCCGGGCGGGATGGGGGGTGGCCGTGGCGGGATGGGCGGTCAGGGCGGGATGATGGGCCGCCAGAACGAGATGCTCTTCAAGGACATCACGCTCACCGCCGCGCAGCAGGCCAAGGTCGATTCGATCCAGGCCAAGGGGCGCGAGGAGATGATGGCGATGATGCAGAGTGGCGGCCAGGATCGCTCCGCCCTCCGCGAGGTGATGATGCAGGCGCGGGCCAAGCAGATGACCGACATCCGCGCCGTGCTCACCGCGGACCAGCAGACGACGTTCGACAAGAACCTCGCCGAGATGCCGCAGGGCGGCCAAGGTGGCCGCCGCCCGCCGAACCGCTGAGCCCTCCCCCCTCGAGGGCCCTCACTCGGGGGCGTCCGCCAGACGGCGGACGCCCCCGAGTCGCATCAGCGCGGATCGCCCGCGAGGATGCCGCTGATGATCACATCCCTCGCCACGCCGTCGCGCCAGAGCGCCCCGCGCAGACACCCCTCGTCCCGGAGACCGGCCTTCGCGAGGACCCGCCCCGACGCCGCGTTGCCGTCGAAGCGACGCGCCTCCACCCGGTGCAACCCAAGCGCATCGAAGGCGTGGGCGATCACCGCTCGGGCCGCCTCGGTGGCGTAGCCGTTCCCCCAGGCCGGTCGGGCGATCCAGTAGCCGAGCTCCGCCCGTCGGTGGGGCCAGACGAAGCGCAGCGAGATCATTCCCACGAGGCGGTCCTCCGCCCGATGGACGACGGCCCAGGTGGCGGCCGTGCCGGCCTGCCACGCGGCGGCCGCATCGGCGATGAACCCGTCCGCCGCCCCCGCCGGGTACGGATGCGGAATCGCCAGAGTCTGTTGCGCGACCTCCGCCACGGCCACCGCCTCGTGCACGGCCGCGGCATCGGTGCGCTCGAGCGCCCGCAGCAGGAGCCGCGCGGTCTGGAGTGACGGCAGCGGCTCGGCGAAGGGGGGCGGGACGGGGCGCATGCGGGGAGCATACCACATCGCGGCCCTCCCTCAACAGCCGTAGATTCCGCCGCATGGACGCCCCTCTCGACCTCCTCGCCATCGGCCCGCACCGCGACGACGTCGAACTCCTCTGCGGCGGGACGATCGCCGCCCAGGTCGCCCTCGGCCAGCGCGTTGGCATCCTGGACCTCACGCAGGGGGAGATGGGGACGCGCGGGTCGGCCGCGCTCCGCGCCGAGGAGGCCGCGCGCGCGGCCGCGGTGCTGGGCGTCGCGGTGCGACAGAATCTCGCGCTCCCGGATGCCGGGATCGAGAACACCCCGGAGACGCGACGGCGCCTCGCACAGGTGCTGCGCACGCTACGCCCACGCGTCGTCATCGCGCCGGCCCCGCGCGGCCGGCATCCCGACCACCGTGTGGCCGCCGAACTGGTCCGGGACGCCTGCTTCCTGTCGGGGCTCACCAAGCTGGCTGACGGCACGTCCCCGCACCGCCCGCTCAAGGTCCTGCACTGCCTCACGTACCGCGAAGACGCGGTGAAGCCGACCTTCGTCGTGGACATCTCCGATCACTTCGAGCGGAAGCTCGAGGCCATCCGCTGCTACGCCTCGCAGTTCGATGGGGCGACGCAGGCCGGTGAGGTGTATCCCACGGGCGAGTCCCTGTACGAGGTGGTGCGCCACCAGGCTGCGCACTACGGGTCGCTGATCCGCTGCCGCTACGGCGAGCCCTTCCTGACCGACGAGACGATGCGCGTCACCGACCTGCGCACCCTGGACGTCTCGACCTTCTGATCGCGTGCGCGACATCTCTATCGCCCTGACCGTCGGCACCCCGGAATGGCCGGGGGACACGCCGTTCGGTTGCGGGTGGGCATGGGCGATGGCCGCCGGGGCGAGCGTCAACGTCTCGCGCCTCGAGACGAGTCCGCACGTGGGCACGCACGCCGACGCCCCCTTGCACGTCGCCGACGGTGCGCCCGGCGCTGATCGGCTCCCCGTGGACGCGTTCCTCGGCCCCGCCCACGTGGTGGACCTGACCGCGTGTGACGGGGAGGTCTCGTGGGAGATGCTGCGGGCCGCGGGATGCCCGCCCGGTGTGACGCGGCTCCTCCTTCGCACGGACCGCACGGTGGCCACCGGCACCTTTCCGGAGGCCTGGCCGACGCTGAGCCCCTCCGCCGCGACGCGTCTCGTGGCAGAGGGGCTCCGCCTCCTCGCCGTCGATGGTCCCAGCGTGGACGCCCGCACGAGCACCGCCCTCGCCGTCCATCACGCGCTCTTCGACGGCGGCGCCTATGTGCTGGAGAATCTCGACCTCCGCGGCGTCCCCGCGGGGCCCTATGACCTGCTCGCCCTGCCCCTCAAGGTCGGCGCCATCGACGCGGCCCCGGTGCGCGCGCTCCTTCGTCCCCGACCCTGACCGGAACGCTCGCGCCCCGTCGCGCGTAGCCTCCGCGGTCCCGTCCTCCCACCCCGTTCCGCCCGTGCCCATGCGCTCCGCCGTCCGGCGTCTCCTCCCCGCCCTGCTCCTGACCGTCCCGTTGGCCGCGCAGTCGCGCGCCACGATGCGCCCGGCCTGGCCGGACGAGGGACCGATGACGTGGGCACCGCGTCCCACCGAGGGCGCCATCACGGCGAACGACCTGCGCACCCGCCTCTATCAGATTGCCGACGATTCCATTCGCGGCCGTCGGATGGGCGAGCCCGGCAACGCCACGGTCACGGCGTACATCGCGCGTGAGTTCGAGCGGCTGGGCCTCCGGCCGGCCGGCGACAGCGGCACCTGGTTCCAATCGCTCCCCTACGGCGCGCTCGGGATCGACCCCACCGTCGCGCGGCTCACGCTCGGTCGCGGCGCCGCTCAGGTGACGCGCGACTGGGTCCCGACCGTGCCGACGGCCGCCAACGGCGTCGCCGCTCGCGTCGACGTGCGCGGCGTGCCGGCCGTGTTCGCGGGGCGCACGACGGACACCACCACGCTCGATCCGGCGCGATTCCGTGATCGCATCGCCGTCTTCGTCAGCGGAGCACCAGGGACCACCGGCGGCGCGGCACCGGCCAGCTTCGTGAGCTGCGCCGATGTGCCCGACCGGTTCGGCGCAGACGCCGTGATCGCACTCGAGCGGGCGCAACGCGCGGCTCCACGGCCGGCGGCCCCGGCCGTCCCCGCCGCGCGACCGGCCACGCCCTACCAGCGCGCGCAGGCCGCCGGTGCCAGCGGTGTGCTCATCGTCGGCCTCGACCAGCTCTCGCCCGCCGCGCGAGCCGCCGCGGCCACGCCCGTCAACATGATGCGCCCCGCCCGCCCCGCCGGCGCGGACGCCACGTTCGCGGCGGCGACCATCTCTCGCGACGCGGCACAGCGGCTCTTCGGGCGTCCGCTCGACGGACTGGCCGTCGGCACCACGGGCGGCCGCGTGACGGCGCAGTGGGCCTACACCTGGCGACCGGCCCCCGCGGGCACCGCGCGCAACGTGATCGCGATTCTCCCCGGGAGCGATCCCACACTCGCCGCAGAGTACGTCCTGGTCGGCGCGCACAACGACCACGTGGGCGCGAACATGACGCCCGTGGACCACGACTCGCTTCGCGCGGTGAACACCGTCACGCGGCGGCAAGGGGCCAACGACGCCGCCTGCACCCCGACGCCGGCGCAGCAGCAGCGGATCGACTCCCTCCTCGCGGCCGCGCGGCGCATCCGGCCGGCGCGACTGGACTCCATCTTCAACGGCGCCGACGACGACGGCTCCGGCACCGCCGTGCTCCTCGAGATCGCCGAACGCTTCGCCGGGGAACGCCCCAAGCGGTCGATTCTCTTCATCTCGCATCAAGGCGAGGAGGCGGGCCTCCTCGGCTCCCGCTGGTTCGCCGACCATCCCACCGTGGACCTCCGGCAGGTGGTCGCCGCGCACAACATGGATATGCTCGGCAAGGGACGCGCGGACCAGGTGAAGTTCGGCGGACCGAACTCCGTGCAGATGCTCGGCGCCCGACGCCTCTCGCGCGAGTTCGGCGACATCATCGATTCGGTGAACGCCTCCTCCCCCGAACCGATGGCCATCGACAAGAGCTGGGACGTCACAGCCAACCCCTTGAACCGGTTCTGCCGCAGCGACCAGGTGAGCTACGTGGCCAAGGACGTCCCCGTGACGTACTTCTCCCTCGGCTACGCGCAGGACTATCACCAGGTGACCGACGAGCCGCAGTACATCGAGTACGACCACTCGGCTCGACTCGCTCGCTTCATCCACGATGTGATGTGGGCGATTGCCACGCGGCCGAGCCGGCCGGCGATCAGCGGACCGGACCCCGCCTACCCCAGCTGCGTGCGCTGACCTCGTCATAACCGTCCTCCTTCCCTCCCTCCGCACCGCCTCGATGCGTCCCCTCGCCACCCTCCGCACCACCGCGCGCCTCCTTCTGTCGTTCGGAGCCGTCGCCCTCAGCGCCCAGTCCCCCCGTGCCGCCTGGGACCCTGCCGCGATTCTCGCCGCCGAGCGCTATGTGCGCCCGCCGGAGGTCGTCGACCGCATCGTGATGGCGCCGAGGACGGACATCGCCTTTGACGCCCCCAATACCGACCGCAGCCTGTTCCTCCGCACCACTGGCGAAGACCGCGGCCGAGTCAGTGCCTATGGGGCCCCGCACATCTATCTCGGCGGCGTCGCCATCGACGAGCGCGCCAACCGCGCGCGCGACCTCACGGTGAGCACCCACACGGGGCTCGTCGTGGTGAGTGCGCGCACGGGGGCGACCACCACGCTGCAGACGCCCGCCGGCGCCACCATCTCCGGTGAGACCTGGTCGCCCTCGGGCCGCCAGGTGGCCTACAT
>JBANGJ010000085.1:0-7869 GCA_037975505.1 Gemmatimonadota bacterium
AGCGGGGGGAGTCGCATCGGCCGGGAATGTACACGGCCGGAACGCCAAGCGCCCCGGCCGCGCGAACGCGACCGGGGCGCCTGGGACGAGCCGTCGGACGACTCAGTCGTCCATCGCGGCATCGAGATCCGCGGGAATCTCGGGGATCTCGTCCTCGCTGTGCACCTTGGAGGGCTCCGCCGGGCGATCCTGCCCCGCCGGGATGTCCACCACGCCCAGGACGATGCGGCGGTGGATCGGATCCACCTCGAGGATGCGAACGTTCATGCGCATCGCCTCCCAGGCGACGTCGGCCGGGCTGTTGACCTGGCCCTCGAAGTGGGAGAGGGGCACGAAGCCCTCGATGTCGTTCCCGATGTCGACCACGACGCCCTTGTCCATCAGGCGCGCGACCGTGCCCGGGAGCTCGGTGCCGACCGGGTAGGTCTCGCCGATGCGGAGCCAGGGATCCTCAGACGCCTGCTTGAGGCCGAGCGAGATGCGCTTGTTCTCGGCGTCGATGTTGAGGATCACCACGTCGACGGCGTCGCCCTTCTTGACGACTTCCGACGGGTGCTGGACCCGCTTGGTCCACGACATGTCGGAGATGTGGATGAGCCCGTCGATCCCCGGCTCGATCTCGACGAAGGCGCCGAACGAGGTGAGGTTGCGGACCTTCCCGTTGAGGCGCGTGCCGACCGGGTAGCGGTCCGGCAGCACCATCCACGGATCCTGCTCCGTCTGCTTCATGCCGAGCGAGATCTTCTCCTCGCCGGAGTCGACCTTGAGCACCACCGCCTCGATGGTCTCGCCGATGCTGACGAGCTTCGAGGGATGCCGGACGTTGCGCGTCCAGCTCATCTCGGAGATGTGGACGAGGCCCTCGATGCCCGGCTCGAGCTCGATGAACGCCCCGTAGTTGGTGATCGAGACCACCTTGCCCGAGACGCGGGTGCCGACCGGGAACTTCTCGGCGACGTCCTTCCACGGGTAGGCCTGGAGCTGCTTGAGGCCGAGCGAGATGCGCTCACGCTCCCAGTCGATGTCCAGCACCTTGACCTCGAGCTCCATCCCGATCTGCACCATCTCGCTCGGGTGGGAGATGCGGCCCCACGACATGTCGGTGATGTGGAGCAGGCCGTCCACGCCGCCGAGGTCGATGAACGCCCCGAAGTCGGTGATGTTCTTGACGACGCCCTTTCGGACCTGGTCCTTGGCCAGCTCCTTCATGAGCTTCTCGCGCTTGCCGGCGCGCTCGGTCTCGAGGATCACGCGGCGCGAGACCACGATGTTCCGGCGGCGCTTGTTGAGCTTGATGATCTTGAACTCGTACTTCTGGCCGAGCAGGTCGTCGATGTTCGGCACGCGGCGCAGCGCGATCTGCGAGCCCGGGAGGAACGCGTCGACGCCCATGAGGTCGACGACCACGCCACCCTTGATCTTCTTGACGAGGACGCCCTCGACCGGCTGGTCGGACTCGTACGCGACGCGGATCCGCTCCCACACGCGCATGAAGTCAGCCTTCTTCTTGGACAGGACGACGGAGCCCTCGCTGTCCTCCAGGTGCTCGAGGAGCACCTCGACCTGGTCGCCCGGCTTGAGGTCGGGCATGTCCTTGAACTCCTCGAGCGGGATCGTCCCTTCGGACTTGAACCCGATGTCGAGTACCACGAGGTTCTCGCGGATCTCGAGGACCGTGGACTGCACGATCTCGCCCTCTTCGATCGAGGCGAGCGTGCCGTTGTACATCTCCATCATCGCCTCGAACTCGTCCGAGGACAGCTCGGCCTCGTCGTAGAGCTCGGGGCGGCGGTTGGCGAGGGGGCGGAGCTGCGCCTTCTGGGCGTCGCGCTTGCGGCGCGCGAGCAGCTCGGGCGACAGCATCTCTTCGGTGGTGCTCATGGGTGGGACTCCGGTCGCGGAGGGTTCGGCTCGCCGCGTCGAGGCTGGGGTGGGTAGAGCCCCGAAACTTACCGGCCCCTGGCCGCCCGCGCCAGCGCCACGATCCGCTCCACCTGGGCGTCCTGCGTCAGCCCCGTGGTGTCGATCAGCACCGCGTCCGCCGCCCGCTGCGTCTGCGCCTCATCCAGCGCATCG
Organism: Gemmatimonadota bacterium; assembly: GCA_037975505.1. Taxonomy (GTDB): domain Bacteria; phylum Gemmatimonadota; class Gemmatimonadetes; order Gemmatimonadales; family Gemmatimonadaceae; genus Pseudogemmatithrix. The sequence goes on from JBANGJ010000085.1 coordinate 2,077, forward strand.
CGCCGCGCTAGGGCCTCCTCCTCCGCCCCGAGCTCCGCCTCGGTCGGGGCACGCCCCGTCCGCTCCAGCAGCCGACGGCGCGCCCGCTCCCGCGCCTCCGCCACCAGGAACACCTTCACCTCCGCCCCGGGGAAGACCTCGGTCCCCATGTCGCGGCCGTCGACGACGACCGAGTGCGCGTCCGCCGCCGCGCGGACCATCGTGTTGACCCAGGCTCGGACCCCCGGCATCCGCGCCACGAGGGACACCCGAGACGTCACCGCCGTGCCACGCAGCTCGGCCTCCGTCTCCGCCCCCGCGATGCGCGGATGGAAGGTGCCGTTCCCCGGCACGAGCGTCACCTCGCCCGCCGCGGCCAGCACCGCCGCCTCCGTCCAGGCCGCGCTGTCAGGCTCCCGGCGCAGCGTCGCCGCGGTCAGGGCGCGGTACAGCGACCCGCTGTCCACGTGCTTGAATCCGAGGGCGGCGGCCACCCGCTTGGCGGTAGTGGACTTCCCCGAGGCGGCGGGGCCGTCGATGGCGACGACCAGCGGGGGCTCAGCGGCAGACATGGGCGAGGACATCCCAGAAAGTAGGCCAGGAGACGCCGACACACGACGGGTCATCCACCGTAACCACATTCCCCGGCACCGCCCCGAGGACCCCGAACGCCATCGCGATCCGATGGTCGCCGCCAGTCCGCACCGTGCCACGCAGCGGCCGGTCGCTCCCCCGCACCACGAAGCCGTCCGGAAGCTCCTCCGCGTCGGCCCCAATCGCCCGCAGGTTCTCCACCACGAGCCGGATCCGGTCGCTTTCCTTCACACGAAGCTCGCCCGCCCCCGTCACGCGCGTCTCGCCCTCGGACCGCGCAGCGACGCAGGCCAGCACGGGGAGTTCATCGATCAGCGCAGGCACCTCCTCCGGAGCGATGACAACGCCGCGGAGCGCGCCCGGACCGCCAACGACCGTCGCCACCGGCTCCCCCCCCGTCTCCCCCGATGCTTCGAACCGCATGGTGGCGCCCATCCTCCGCAGCACCTGGAACCCACCGATACGGCCCGGATTGACCCCGACTCCGTCGAGCGCGAGTTCCGGGGCCGCACCGAGCGCCGCCGCCGCCAGGAGGAAGGCCGCGCTCGACGCATCCCCCGGGATGGTGCTCTCGAGGGCGTCGAGTCGCGCGGCCGGATGGAGCGTCACCACACCGCCCTCGGTCCGCACATCCACGCCGCGGGCCCGCAACATCCGCTCGGTGTGATCGCGCGTCGCGAGGGGCTCGTGCACCTCGACCGGCACCCCGCCGAGGAGCCCCGCGAGGAGGACGGCGCTCTTCACCTGGGCACTCGGCACCGCCTGGTGCCAGGTGATGCCGTGCAATTGCCCACCGCGCACCCGCATCGGCAGGCCCCGGTGCGGGGGGAGTGCCACAGCGGCCCCCATGGCGCTCAGCGGATCCGCCACGCGCCGCATCGGTCGGGCACTGAGACTGGCATCGCCGATGAGCGTCGCCTCGAGCCCCGCCCCGGCCAGCACCCCCGCGAGCAGCCGTGCCGTGGTCCCGCTGTTCCCGCAGTCGAGCGGCACCTCCGGCGCGCGCAGACCGCGCAGCCCGGTTCCGTCGATGGCACACGCCCCCTCAAGGCGGTCCGGCACGGGGGCCCCGAGCGCGCGAAGCACCGAGGCCGTCGACTCGACGTCCGCCGACGTCAGGAGCCCGTGCATCACCGACCGACCCTCGCCGAGGGCGGCGAGGATCAGCGCGCGGTGCGAGATGGACTTGTCGCCAGGAAGGCGGAGGGAGCGCGTCACGAGAGGAAGTTACCCATCCGCTGTCGACGCGCGTGAGCCACGTCGACCCACGTGGACCGCCCCCGCTTGCCCCGCCCGTCGAGGGGCCCTACCCTTCTCTTCACGCGGGAATAGCTCAGTTGGTAGAGCACAACCTTGCCAAGGTTGGGGTCGCGGGTTCGAGTCCCGTTTCCCGCTCTGGTCGACCGAAGCACCTGATGCACCTATCGAGGCGGGGCCGGCACTGCCGTCCCCGCCTCGTGCGTTCGATGGGCCGGGGTGGCGAAATTGGTGAGACGCGAGGGACTTAAAATCCCTTGGGAGGTAACTCCCGTGTGGGTTCGATTCCCACCCCCGGCATCCCCCGCTCCACCCTCGGTCCCTCCCCCCATGTCCGGATCCTCCCTCCCGTGGGTCGCCCTCGGTGGCGCGCTGGGCTCGGTGCTCCGCTACGCCCTCGGCGAGGCGCTGCGCCGCCTCCCAGGGAGCGCCGCGTTCCCGTGGGGGACCATCGTCATCAACGTGGCGGGGTCTTTCGTCCTCGGCTGGTTCCTCCGCTGGGCCACGGCGTCGGACGCCTCGCCACAGCTCCGCGCCTTCATCGCCATCGGGCTGTGCGGCGGGTTCACCACCTTCTCGACCTTCGCGGTGGAGCATCTCGCGCTCCTGCAGGCGGGTCACCCGACCCGCGCCGCCGCGCAGGCGATCCTCAGCCTCGCCGGCGCGGTGCTCGCCGCCGGCGCGGGCTACGCGATCGCGCGGGGCTGACGCCGCGTCAGGGCCGCAGGCCCTGCGTGTGGACCACGTGCCAGAGCGTCGCGGCCAGCAGGCCGCTGAGCGAGGCGTCTCCGCCATGTGAGGTGGCGCGTCCCTCGTCGTCCACCCACTCCGCCGCCCATCCGTCTGCGAGCGGCGCGCGCCGGAACCAGCGCAGCATCTCCGGGCCCTCGGGGCCCAGGAGCCGCGCGACCTGCACGGTGAGCCGCGCGGACGCCCCGATGCGCTTGGCGGTGCGCCGATACGTCGAGTCGGTGCGGTCGATCCCCTCCCAGAGCGGGAGCCAGAGCGCGGACCCGACGGGATCGTCATCGAGCGTGCGCTCCCCACGCAGGTCCGCCGAGGCGGCGAATGTCTCCTTGCCCGATGCGCCCGTGGTGAAGTGCCGGCGGAGGGCTGCGCGCACCGGCGCGGCGCTCTGCACCTCCTTGGCGGCCTCCTCATCGAGGAGCTTGCCGAACGCGTCGAGCGCGTAGGCCACGACCGCGTTGCCGTGCAGCGTGTACGGGAGCGGCGCGACCCGGCGGTCCAGCGTCACCTCCGTGCGATAGAGCGGATGCTCGGGGTCACGCCGCGCGGCGAGGTCGTCGTGCGACACATACAGCGTGTCGGCGAGCACGGCCTCCTCGACCACCTGGTCGTCCCCCGTCTCGCGGATGTACCGCTCCGTCGCGACGGCATAGGCGGCACACCCCTCGAGCGTGAAGCCGGGCTCGAAGAGCGTGCCGTCGAGGTAATGCACGCCGCGCCCTGGGGCGTACCCGTGCACCTCGCAGGCCCGGAGGATGAGCTCGCGCGCGAGCGGCGGGTCCGCGAGCTGCACCGCCGGCACCGTCCAGGCGAGCGCTTCCCAGTCGCGCACCGTCACCCCCCAAGCGCACCACGGCGCGCGCGACCGCACGAGGTAGTAGTGCGCGTCGTCCAGCGCGCGGCCCACGCCGTAGAAGTACGCGAACAGCAGGTGCCGATTGACCAGGGCATCGACGGACTCCACGCCCGTGCTCTGCTCGAGGCTCCGCAGCGCCTCGCGGGTGCCGGTGAGGAGCGGCCGCCAGCCGCGCCGACGCATCACCCCGACCGTAGCCTCCGCCCCGTCGCGTTCCGGACCGGCCGCGAGGTAGAAGGCGATCTCCCCGCGTTCCCCCGGCCCGAGCAGCAGCTCGCGCTGCACGGCGTACGACGGAGCCGCCCCATCGGTCACCTGCACGGTCGCCTCGCCGTCCGCGGCGAGCGCGAGGGCGCACACGCCCGGCGCGGCGGCGCCATCGAGGAGCACCACGCCGTCGGCCCGCCGGGCGATCCGATGCGCATCCTCCGCGGGCCGCGGCGTGCGCACCCGCAGCTGGCGATGGCCGAGGGTCCCTTCGAGGCCGACGCGCACGCGACGCACCGCCGTGCCGCGGTTCTCGAACGCCATCGCATACACGGCGCCGGCGATGTCGGCGTCACGACCGAACGGGGCGAAGATCGTCCCGCGGATCACCAGGTCGTCCGCCTGGCAGGTGAACGTCGGTAGCCACTGCAGGGCGCGCTCCCAGGCGATGCCGCCGCGGGCGAGCTCGACCGCGGCCCCGTCGATGGTGATGGTCGGGCGCGCCAACGCCGCCCCACCGCCGCCGAGGAACTCCGCGGAACCCGCGAATTCCACCGCCGCGCGCGCGCCGCGGTGCAGCAGACTCACCGCGTGGATGGACGCATCCGCCGGATGGATGCACGGCAAGGCGAACCAATGGTTGCCGGTCAGCTGCCAGGGCACCGTCGGGAGGGGGGCCTCGCCGGGGCGCGAGGTCTCAGGGGCGTCGGTCACGTTATCTTCTTCGGTCACCGCTCGAAGTTAGCCACTCCACCCCGCCCCGTGCCCCTCCCGCCGCCGCACCGTCACCTTCCGGGACCCCCACCCGCCCCGCTCGTCGGGCCGGTGGGCACCGCGCGCCGCCTGACGCCGCGAAGCCGGATGACCCGTGCGATGACGGCCCTGGGGCTCCTGGCTGTGGCGACCGCGAGCCCGCTCCGCGGCCAGCGCATCCTCGGGCCGGGACCCGACGCAGTGCCGCTCCCGCGCGGCACCCTCCGTGTGGAGCTCGGCGGGGAGCTCACGCTGCAGCGCGACCGATGGAATGACGGCGTGCTCGAGGGCATCGGTGCGCCGCTCACCGGCGCGCCCCTCGATGCGACGCGGCTGATGCTGCTGCAACCGGTGGAAGGACTGGTGCGCGGCCTCGGGCTCTCGGACTTCACCGCGTCGCTCGGTCATGCGACCCTCGACGCGCGCCAACGGCTCTTCGCCACCCCGCTCGGCCTGGAGTGGGGCGTGACGCGTCGACTCACGATCGGCGCGCGCGCCACGCTGGTCCGAACCAAGACCGAGGCGCTGTACCGCATCCGCGGGGACAGCGGCCGGGCGACGGTCGGCGTGAATCCCTTCTTCGAGGGCACCGCCGTCGCGGCCGGCAACGCCACGACCATCGGTCGCTACGCCACGGCGGCGGCGGCCCTCGCCTCGCGTCGGACGGCCTGCCTGGCGAACGCGGGGAGCGCGCCGGAGTGCGGTCTCATCCTCGCCGAGGCCGGCGCCGTGAGCGGGTTGATCGGCGCGACGAACACCTTCGCCACCGGGCTCACCGCCGTGTACGGCAGCGGGGCGTCGCGCGGCCAGCGGTACGTGCCGCTCGCCGGGTCCGCCTGGGAGGCTCGCCTCGCCGCACGCGCGGATTCCCTTCGCACCGCGTACACGCGGTACGGCATCACGGCGCTCACCGCCGGCGGCCTCCCGCTCGGGGCTCAGGCCCCGGTCGGTGCGGCCGAGCTGGCGCGTCTGGTCCGGGACTCCACCGACGGGTTCGGTGCGCTGCCGCTGCAATCCCCTGGACTCACCGCCATCGGCGATGTGCACCTGACCGCCAAGTGGCTCCTGCTCGATCGCATCGGTCCGGACGGCGCGCGCTTCGCCACCACGGCGCGCGGGCTCCGTCAGGCGCTCCTCGTCGACATCCGCCTCGGCACCGGCACGCCGGAGGCCCCCGAGGCGCTCCTCGACCAGGGCACCGGCACCGGGATGCACGCCGTGACGGTGCGCTCGCTCACGGACATCGTGGTGAATGATCGCTTCTGGGCCACCGCCGCCCTCGGTGTGACCACCGGCATCGGGTCCACCACGCGGTCGCTGCGGATTCCCGGCACGGCGGGGAGCGACTTCCTCGAGTCGTGGCGCACCCAGCAGACGACGGTGGCGCCGGGCCTGGTGCT
>JBANGJ010000113.1:0-2647 GCA_037975505.1 Gemmatimonadota bacterium
ACCGACGCGGAGGTGAGCTGGCCATCCGTCACCGGGAACCAGGTGTCGCCGCCGTCCTGCGTCTTCCAGAGCCCACCGCCCACGGCGCCGAAGTACGCCTCCTGGCGCCGGCCTCGGACCCCCGAGACGGCGATGGACCGGCCGCCGCGGTCCGGGCCGATGTTGCGCCAGCGGACGTTCGCGAGGAAGGCGGAGTCGAGGGTGACCGGTGCGGGGGCCTGCTGTGCGGAGGTGCGGGTCACCGAGAGGACGCAGAGCCCCAGCAGCAGCGCCGGGACGACGCGGAGCGGGCGTTTCGTCATGGGAGTCAGAGGTGGGGGGGGAGCGATGGAGAGCGGGAGCGAGTGACTCAGACGTCATCCGCCGAGAGGAGGGTCAACTTCGAGGCGCGGCGTTGCACCACCGTGCTGCGCCCCGGCACCGCACGCGCGGCCGCCCCGGCCTCGGCCGGACCGAGGTCGCGCACCGTGGTGACGGCATCGATGTTAAGCGCCACGTCCACGGGACCCGGCGCGACGCCCGGCACCGTGACGCGGTGCACCGCGATGAAATCCTCGGCGCGCGCGAGGAAATCACTCACCCGCTGCCCGCTCGGCACGGTGACGACGCCCTCGACCGCCGAGCCGTCGTCGAACGTGACGGCGATCTTCCGGCGCAGGGCACCGGCGGCGACATGCTCCACCGGGATGTCACCCGTGGGGCCCCAGCAGAAGAGCACCGAGGAGAGTCGGACCATCACGTGCGACGCCGGCGCCCCCTGCGTCCCACCCGTCGGTGCCGCCAGCGTGAGGAGCCCCCCGCGTCGAGAGCCAAGAAAGGGCGCGAGCGCGACCGGCGCCGGGATGAACGCGGTGCCCGCGATGGTGTCTCCGCCACGGAGGCGAAAAACGATGGTACGCGGGACGGCGGCGGCCAGACCGGCGCGGGTTGGGGAGCCAGAGAGTGGGGTCGACATCGGAAGGCGGGAGAAGGTCACAACACTTCGGAAGTTACGACGAACCGGCCACCGCCGCCCGGCGGTCGCCGGGCCGGCACCGACCGACGCGGGCACTCTCTGCGCCGCACGTCCGATCCCCAGAGGCACAGCGCCCCCGCGATGCTTCGCATCGCAGGGGCGCCCGTGCATAGCTGGGGCGGGACTCGAACCCGCGACCCCGGCATTATGAGTGCCGTGCTCTAACCAGCTGAGCTACCCAGCCACATCCTTCCGACAAACCACGAGGCGGCCGGTTCGGATGAACCGACCGCCTCGTGCTATAGCGGGGGCGGGATTTGAACCCGCGACCTTCGGGTTATGAGCCCGACGAGCTACCAGGCTGCTCCACCCCGCGGCAGTGAACTAATATTACCCGGTCGACGCCCCAGATTCAAGCGCCAGCGGAATGCGCGCCCTAGCGCGCCGTCCCGGCCGGCGCCGCGTCGTAGAAGCGGTAGAGGATCTCCCGCTCCCCACGCACCATCCCGAACTCCTCACGGGCGATCCGCTCCTGCGTCGCCGGGTCGGTCTCGACGAGCTTCCGGCGGGCCTGCAGGGTGTCGACGACCCGCGCGAGCGAGTCCACCGCGGCCTGCTCCCGCGCGATCTCCCGACGTTGACGCAGGAGGTCCGTGGTCCCGTACTCCCCGCCCTGCACCGCCCAGCCGACGACCAGCAGCCCCAGGACGGTCAGCACCACCCGCCCGACGATGGCCCGGTCCCCGAGCGCACCGCGGGGGGACCGTCGGGCACGCCGTCCGGCGCCCCCGCCCGCCCCCCCGTCCGCACCGCCGGCCCGTGCCACGGCCCGCGTCAGTCCTCGATGCCGTAGATGGCCCCGCCCGGGAACTCCGCGTGCGGGCCAAGCTCCGCCTCGATCCGGAGGAGCTGGTTGTACTTCGCCACCCGGTCGGTCCGGCTCGCCGAGCCGGTCTTAATCTGCCCCGCATTCGTCGCCACCGCGAGGTCGGCGATGAACGTGTCCTCCGTCTCCCCGGAGCGATGCGAGATGATCGACCGGTACCCGTTCCGCCCCGCCATCTCGATGGTCTCGAGCGTCTCGGTGAGGGTGCCGATCTGGTTGACCTTCACCAGGATCGCGTTGGCCACATCCTCTTCGATACCCCGGGCGAGGAACTCGGTGTTGGTGACGAAGAGATCGTCCCCGACGAGCTGCACGCGGTCGCCGATCGCGTCGGTCATGTGGCTCCACCCCGCCCAGTCGCCCTCGGCCAACCCGTCCTCGATGGACACGATGGGATACTTCTGGCACCACTTGGCGTACATCTCGACCATCTGCTCGGCGGTCTTCACGCCACCGCCGCTCTTCTTGAACGTGTACTTGCCCTTGGCGTAGAGCTCGCTCGCGGCACAATCGAGGGCGAGCGCGATCTCGGTGCCGGGCGCGTAGCCGGCCGCCTCGATGGCCTCCATCACCACGTCGAGCGCGGCCTGGTCGCTCGCGAGGTCCGGCGCGAAGCCGCCCTCGTCACCGACGCCCGTGGAGAGCTTCCGCTTGACGAGCACCTTCTTGAGGCTGTGGAAGACCTCCGTGCCCATCCGCAGCGCCTCCGAGAAGCTCTCGGCGCCCACCGGGACGATCATGTACTCCTGGAAATCCACGGTGTTCGTCGCGTGCGCCCCGCCGTTCAGGATGTTCATCAACGGCAC
>JBANGJ010000008.1:0-8968 GCA_037975505.1 Gemmatimonadota bacterium
TCCCCCGCCCCGCGGAGATAGAAGATCTGCAGGTACTCCGACGCGTCGGCGCGCCCCATCACATAGGCGAAGAGCGCCATCGTGAGCATCGCAATCGCCATGAGGCCGGCCGCCAGCCCGTCGAGGCCGTCTGTCAGGTTCACCGCGTTGCTCGTGCCCGTCATCACGAAGGTCACGAAGGGGAGGTAGAGCACGGGGATGGCCGGCACGATGAGCACGTACTTGTAGAACGGCAGGGTCGTCGAGGCCCCTGGCAGCGTGTTCAGCGGCACCTGCCAGATGTAGCATCCGAGCGCAAGCCCGATCGTGATCTGCCCGGCGAGCTTGTAGCGCTCGACGAGACCGAGATTCTCCTCCCCCGCCCGCTTCTGCTGGAGCTTGAGATAGTCGTCGAGGAAGCCGAGCCCGCCCATCAGGAGCGTGACCACCAGCGCGAGCCAGACGTATCGGCTGTCGAAGCGCATCCAGAGGAGCGTCGACCCACCGACGGCGCCGAGGATGATGAGCCCCCCCATCGTGGGCGTGGTGCCCTTGGCTGCGTGCGTGTCCGGGGTCCCCTCGCGGACCACCTGGTGGATCTGCATCCGCTGCAACCGGCGGAGAATCACCGGGCCGAGCACGAAGCAGATGCCCAGGGCCGTGATGGCGGCGCCGGCGGCTCGGAACGAGATGTACCGGAAGATGTTGAATCCGCTGATGACGTTGGTCAGCGGCACCAGGAATTCGTAGAGCATCAGCCCGTGGCCCAGGTGGTCAGGAGGGGGACGAGGCGCTCGAGCCGCACCCCGCGGGAAGCCTTCAACAAGATGGCGGCATCGGCGGCGAGCCGCGGCCGCAACTGCGGCCAGAGGTCCTCGACATCGTCCGCCACGAGCACCCGCGGATCGTCCGGGGCGAGCGCCCGCAGCGCCGGGGCGAACTCCCCGATGCCGCACACGAGGGCGAAGCTCCCGGCGAGGGCGGCGGCCGCCACGTCGCGATGGGCGCGTTCCGCCGCGGCGCCGAGTTCGCGCATCGTGCCGAGCACCGCGACCTGCGGTCGCCCGGCGCCCACCTCGGCGAGCAGCGCGAGCGCCGAGCGCGCGGAGCCGGGGTTGGCGTTGTAGCAGTCGGCGAGGAGCAGCGCGGCCCCGAGCGACTCCACCGCGGAACGCATCGCGGGCTGCGGCATCGCCGCCAGCCCGGCGGCGGCATCGGCCGTCGCGATGCCGAACTCCCGCCCCACCGCGAGCGCGAGGGCGGCATTCGCCACGTTGTGCCTCCCGCGGAGTGCGAGCGTCACTCGGACCCCGTCCGTCTCGAGCCACCCACGTCCGTCGGCCAGGAGGCCGTGCGCCTCCGGGATGGCCACCGCCATCACCCGACCGGCGCGACGAACCGCCTCCGCCACCACGTCAGGCTCGGCGGCGGGGACCACCGCCAGCGGGACCTCGTCGCAGAGCGAGAGCTCCTCGGCCATCACCCCGGCGAGGTCGCCGAGGCCCTCGAGGTGCTCCTCCTGAATGGTCGTGACGACGACCAGGTCTGGGCGCATCACGTCGCGGAGCACCGCGAGCTCCCCCGGCCGGTTGGTCCCGGCCTCGATGACGGCGACATCCGCGGCGTCGTCGAGGGCCAGCAGCGTGAGCGGCACCCCAACTTGGTTGTTGAGGTTGCCCTCGGTCGCGTGGACCTTTAGCCGGCTCCCCAGCACCGCCTTGAGCAGTTCCTTGGTGCTCGTCTTGCCGTTCGAGCCACCGACCGCGATGACCGGGCGCGCCCACGCCAGTCGGCGGTAGCGGGCCAGGGCCCCGAGGGCCGCGACGGTGTCCGGCACCTCAAACACGGGGACGCCGAGCCCGGCCGTCCGAGACGCATCCTCGACCACCAGCGCCGCCGCCCCCGCGGCGACCGCCTGCGGCAGGAAGTCGTGCGCGTCGAACCGTTCACCCCGCAGCGCGACGAAGCAGGCCCCCGGCACCAGCACCCGGGTATCGGTCGTGATGCCGGCGAGCGGCCGACCATCGGCGGGCCCCCCGCCGAGGGCCGCCGCCACGCGGGCCAGCGTCCAGAAGCTCACGACCCACGCTCCGCGAGCAGGTCCTCGACGATCGTCTTCTCGTCGAACGGCACCTTGGTGGTGCCGAAGATCTGATACGTGTCGGGGCCCTTCCCCACGAGCAGCACCAGATCCCGCTCGGGATCCGCCATCGCCAGGGCACGGGCGATTCCCTCACGCCGATCACGGATGCGGTCGTACGACCCCGTCGGCAGGACCGCGCAGATGTCGTTCAGGATCTGCTCCGGGTCCTCGGTGCGCGGGTTGTCGTCGGTGATGACCAGATGGTCGGCGTAGCGGTGCGCGGCGGCCGCCATCAGCGGCCGCTTGCCGCGGTCTCGGTCGCCGCCGCAGCCGAAGACGAGGATGATCCGCCCGGGCGTGTACGGACGCAACGCGGTCAGGACCCGCTCATACGCGTCAGGCGTGTGGGCGTAGTCGCGTAGCACGGTGGGGCGGCGGCTCAACAGTTCGAGGCGCCCGGACACCTGCGGGACCGTCGCGAGCCGTGCCGCGATCGTCTCCGCATCCAGCCCCAGCGCCACCGCCGCGCCCACCGCACCGAGCGCATTGGCCACGTTGAAGTCGCCCATCAGCGGCAGCGAGGCGGGCACGCGGTCCCCGGGCGTCTCGAGCGTGAAGGCGCTCCCGGTCGGCGTCAGCGAGAGCTCGGCACACCGGATGTCCGCGGGAGCGACGAGTCCGAAGGTCAAGCGGTGCGGCGCCGGCGGCAGCGCGTCCCACCAGCGGTCATCCGCGTTCACCACCGCAGTGCCCGTCGGCGAGAGGAGGCCGACGAGCTTGGCCTTGGCGTCGCGATACGCCTCCATCGTGCCGTGATAATCCAGGTGATCGCGCGTGAGGTTGGTGAACACCACGGCGTCGAAGCGCACCCCGAGCACGCGGCCCTGGTCGAGCGCGTGGGACGAGCACTCCATCGCCACGGTGCGCACGCCCGCCTCCACCAGCGCCCGCAAGACGCGCTGCAACTCGATCGGCCCGGGGGTCGTCAGTCCGGACCCCCCGGGCAGGGGTCGGCCCTCCCCGCCCACGAGCACGCCGAGCGTCCCGATGCTCGCCGACGGCGCGCCGGGCGCATCGAGGAGGTGCCGAAGGATGCCCACCGTGGTGCTCTTGCCGTTGGTACCGGTGACGCCGACGAAGCGCAGCGATGTCGCGGGCTCCCCGTAGAAGGCGGCCGCGGCCACGGCGGCGGCGACCCGGCCCTCACGGACGACCATGGCCGGCACCGTGACCCCCGCGGCGTCCTCGACGATGACGCACGCCGCCCCGGCGGCGGCGACCGTTCCCAAGAACGTATGCCCGTCACGCGCGCTCCCGCGCACCGCCACGAAGCAGCCCCCGGCACCCACCTGACGGCTGTCGTCGGTGAGCGACTGGAGGGAGGCCGGTAAGACGCCGTGGACGGCCACCAGTTGCCCGGCCCGTTCCAGGGCCGCGCGCAGGCGTTCGGTAGGAATCTCGATCATGGCGTGCGTCATCGGAGCGAGGAAAGACGGACGGTGGCGCCTGCGGGCAACACGGTACCCGCGGCCGGGAGCGTGACGGCACCGGCGGCGGCGCCGGTCAGCACGACGCGGAATCCGGCGCGATGCAGGGCCCGGACGGCGGCCCGGGTCGTCAGCCCCGTGACATCGGGGACGGCCCGCGGGGGGAGCGAGTCCACGGTGGGACGTCGATCAACCCCCAGGTCGAACGCGACGGGTCCGCGGAGCGGAGGTTCCTCCAGACGCACGGGAGCGCCCTCCACCGCCGCGCCAGACGCGGCCGACGCGCCGTCGCTGGTGACGGCGCGGCCACCACGTCCGCTGGAATCCGGGCCCGTCCCGCTCGCCACCGCCGTGCCCGCGGCCGCCGTGACCGGACGCACTGGCGGCCCGGCGAGCGTCGACGGATCCAACGCGGCATCGCGCGCCGCGATGGCCGCGGTGAGCACCGCCTTGGTCACGGGCGCCGCCGTCAACCCGCCGTAGCCCGCCTTGGGGTCGTCGAGCTTCACGAGGATCACCAACTGCGGGTCGTCGGCCGGGAAGAGCCCCACGAAGCTCGCGGTGTACGCCCCGGTCTCATAGCCACGGCCGTCGTCCCGCGTCCGTCGGGCCGTACCGGACTTGCCGCCGAGGGCGTACACCGCGAGATCGGCGGCGGTCGCGGTGCCGCCGGTGACGACGTCGCGCAGCAGCCCCCGCATGGTCCGTGCGGTCGCCGGCGACATGAGGCGCCGCACCACGCGGCGACCGGCGCGGTACGTCACGCGGCCCGCCGCCGTCCGCACCTCCTGCACCAGTGCGGGCTCCAGCAGCTCCCCGCCGTTGGCAATCGCCCCGTACGCGAGCGCGAGCTGCAGCGGCGTCACGGCGACCTCGTACCCCATGGCCAACGATGCCGGCGACTGCAACGACCACTCCGCCGGCGGGCGCAGGCGTCCCGAGGACTCCGTCGGATACGGGATGCCGGTCACCATGCCGAAGCCGGCGTCCCGCAGGACCGCGTACTGCTCGCGCGGCGTCAGGCGCTGGGCGAACTGCACGATGCCGACGTTGGACGAATACTGGATGACCTCCGCGAAGGTCATCCGCGGGGCGGCGTGCACGTCGGCGATCGTCCGGCCGTTCAGCGTGAACTTCCCGTTGAACGTCGGGATAGTCTCGTCGACGGTCACGCGCCTCAGCTCGAGGAGGGCGGCGGCGACGAACGGCTTGAGCGTCGAGCCGGGCTCGTACGGCTCAGTGAGCGCCGTGGCGCCGCTTGCGGTCGGATCCGCCCGACGACTCGCCAGCGCCCGGATGGCGCCGGAGTGCGGGTCGAGCACGACGATGTCCCCGCCGCGGGCGCGCATCGACCCAATGGCGTCGGCCAAGGCGCGCTCGGCGATGTCCTGCAGCCCCTGATGCAACGTCAACGTCACCGAGTGCCCGGGCACGGGGGGATCGAAGCGCTCCTCCGGCGAGCTGAGCGGACCCACGCGGCCGGCCCGCACGAGGACGGAGCGCCCCGGACGCCCCCGCAGGACGGCATCCAGCGACGCCTCGACCCCGCCGACGGCCTCGCCGTCGCGATTCACCGTCCCGAGGAGACTCCGCAGCCCCGCCGTAGCCGGCGGGACCCGCTCGATCACACTCGTCGCATGGACCCCCCGCATCGCGAGGAGCGCGGTGACGTCGGTGGAGAGATACCGGCCGGGCAGCTCGACCCATTTGCGCGCTGGGTCCGTGGCGCGACGCACGAACTCCTCGGGCACCGCCACCTGTCGCAGCGCGTCGGCCAGCACCGCGCGGTCGCGCACCTCCGGCGGTGCGATGGCGAGCCGCACGAGCTCGCGGCTGTCCACGAGCACGGTGCCGGCGGCGTCGAGAATCGCCCCCCGCATCGCCGGCAGCTCGCGGTCCACGAGCTGCTGCTGTTGGGCGGCCTGACGCCACCGCGCCGTCTGGCCGAGCTGCACATACGCGGCGCGACCGACGAGCGTGACGGCGAAGAGGACGAAGGCGCCGTGGATCAGTCCGAGGCGGCTGATTTTGATCACGGCGACGGCGGCGTGGGGCGCGAACGTGGCAGGCGGATCACGAGGCTGTCCGGGGGCACCCGCATGCCGAGGGCGGACTCCACGGTGCGGGCGAGTCGGGCGCGGCTCGACGCGTCGCGGATCGCGCCCTCGAGCGCGGCCTGGGTGGCCGTGAGCGCCGCCCGCTGCTGGCGGAGCGTCCGGAGCTCGCGCGCCTGGGCGAGCCCCACGCCCCGCCGCCAGATGACGCCCGTCGCCACGACGAGGAAGCCGAGGAGCGCCAGCAGGAGGATAGACCGCCCGCGCATCGTCAGTCCGCCCCGCCGGTCGAGCGCCACACCCGCAGATGCGCGCTCCGGGCGCGCGGGTTCGCGGCCACTTCGGCCGGCCCCGCGAGGATCGCCTTGCGCGTCACCACGGTCCCCAGGGCGCGCCCGCCGCAGGTGCACACCGGATGCCGCGGCGGACAGGTGCACGCGGTGCTCCACGCGCGGAAGGCGTGCTTCACCACCCGGTCCTCACCGGAATGGTACGCGATCACCGCCAGGACGCCGCCCGGCCGGAGGCGCTCGCGCAGCGCGACGAGCCCGCGCGCCAGCCCGTCGAGCTCGTCGTTCACCGCGATGCGCACCGCCTGGAAGAGCCGCGCGAAGTCGCCGGGGCCGCTGCGTGGCCCCAGCACCGCCCGAATCGCACCGACGAGATCGTCGCTCACGACGAAGGGTCGCTGCGCGCGCCGATGCACCACCTCCTGCGCGAGCCGCCGGGCCTTCGGTTCGTCCCCCGCCTCGCGGAACGTCCGCTCCAGCGCACTCACGTCGGCGGTATTGAGGAACCCTGCCGCATCCTCGTCACCGTCGGGATCCATGCGCATGTCGAGCGGCACGCCGGGCCGGAATGAGAAGCCGCGCGCGTCGTCGTCGATCTGGCGCGAGGAGACGCCAAGGTCCAGCAGGATGCCGTCGAAGCGCCGGCCCTCGAGCGCCGGCACCGCGTCGACGGCGTCATGGTTCCCCTGCACCGCCTCGAAACGCCCGGCCCGCGCCTCGGCCGCGAGCCGCTCCCGCGCCACGGCGAGCGCGGTCGGATCGCGGTCGAGCCCCGTCACGTGGACCCCGCGCGCGAGCAGCGCCGCGGCGTGCCCCCCGCCGCCGAGGGTCCCGTCGAGGACCTCACGGCAGCCGGCCATGGCGTCACACACGGCGTCCACCAGGACGGGGGCGTGCCACACGGTGGCGTAGGTCGGGTCGGCGGTCGGCATCACGTCGAAAGATGACGCTGAAACCCCCCAAAAGACGACACCCGCCGGCGCGGAGCGCCGGCGGGTGTCGTGCATCGAACGGTCCGGCGTCAGCGGCAGAGCGTGGTGACCTGCCGATCGAGGTACGGGGAGAGCTGGTTGACCGCACCCAGGATCTGCGCCGCCGCCTCGGGGGAGGTGCGCCCGCCGCGCTGCGTGTAGACCATGGCGTCGGCCGCCGCCGCCTGCGCGGCCTTGGCCTCGTCACAGCTCTTGCTGGTCGGCAGCCCCGTGGCGAGCACCTGCGCCTTGTAGAAGGACGACACGCCGATCAGGAACGCCGCGTTCCCCTTGAGGGCGGCATCCGTGAGGGTCGAGTCGGCGAAGTGCAGCACCGGCAGCGCCGCGTTGAACGACGCGACCTGCTTGGGGTTCTCGGCCGCGGCCGCCCGATAGAGCTTGTTACCGATGCTCAGGGCGAAGCCGCCAATCTGGTTCGCGTCGTCCCCCGCCGCACGCGCCTCGCGGAGCGCGACGATCGCGCTGTCGGTCTGCCCGAGGTCGTTGTACGCCACCGCGACCTGCGTCCAGCCGTTCGGGATCTTGGGATTCACCTCGAGCGCCTTCCGCGCGGCGGCGATCGACTCGGCCACCTTGCCCGACTTCTTCAGCGTCTGCGCGTAGAGCTGCCAGAGGTCAGCATCTGCGGGGAAGCGGGCGGTGCCACGCCGAGCGGCGTCCGCCGCCTGCGCGGGCTGGCTGTCCGCCGCGTAGAGCGCCGCGAGGCGCGTGTAGAACGCCGCATCGGCGAGCGTCGTGTCCATCTGGATCAGCTCCTCGCCCGTCTTGACGGCCGCCTTGTAGTCGCGGGCGGCGGCGAGGATCTTGAACTGGAGCGAGATGAGGGCCACGTCGCCGGGGTTGTCGGCCACGGCCTTCACGACGACCTCCTTCGCGAGGTCGAGCTTCCCGCTCGCGGCGAGCGCGTCGATCACACGCGACGCGAGCTGCGCATCCTGCGGGTTGGTGGCCAGGAGCCGCACGAGGTAGTCGTTGGCCTCGTCCTTCAGCCCGGCCGCCTGCGCCTGGTCGGCGGCCACGGCGAGCGCGGCCCGCGAGTTCGGGTCGATCGCGAGGATCTCCTTCGCCATCGCGAGCTGCTCGGCGGCGGGCGCCTCACGACGCGCCAGCACGTTCATCTTGCAGTAGCGCACGAGCGTCGCCTGCGGGTACTCGGCGATGCCCTCATCGGCCGCCTTCACCGCGTCGTCGAACTTGTTGTCGCGCGCGAAGTTCATGCACGCCTTCTCGTTGTCGAGCTGCTTCCGCGCGTCCCGGATGGCCTCGACCATCGTGGCCACGGCGCGATCGGCGCGCGCCCCGGTGGAGGCGGGGAGCGGCTGCGTGAGCGTGTTGTCGCGGGTCAGCACGAGCATCGCCTCGACCTTCACGCCCGCGGCATCCGGGACGACCCGGCCGCGGATGTAATCGTCCGCGCGCAGCGCCTTCGCGAGGGCCGCCTCGTCACTCGCCGGCAGCTGCTCGTCGATCGGGTAGCCGGACGACTCGAGGAAATTCACGACGTCCTTGCGGTCGATGATCCACAGGAGGCGCGACGGGAAGGCGCGGATGAGGCGATCACGGAGCGCGTCCGAGGCCTCCGGCCCCGCGACCTTGTCCGCCGACCCGAACACCTGCACGAGGGAGCGCGGCGTGTTGGGGCCGGGCGGCGTCCGCGCCGGCTGCGCCCCGACGGGCCCGACCGCGGCGAAGACGGCGACGGCCGTCAGGACAGTGCGCGTACGAACGTGGAGCCGAGCCTTCACGATCTTCTCCTCCAAGGACGTTGACCTTCGATACCCGAACCTCTCTGGAACGGTCCGGTTGCTGCAGTGGGCGAAGAGGGATTCGAACCCCCGACACCCTGCGTGTAAGGCAGGTGCTCTAACCAGCTGAGCTATTCGCCCCGGCGCGACCCGCGCCGGCGGCGCGGTCACTCACTTCAGGATGGCGATCGGGATCAGGACGCAGTAGCCAAGAACCAACAGGATCGGGGCCACCGTCACCCCACCCCGCCAGAGGTCCGCGTACCCCACCAATAACGCGGCGGCCGCCAACCCCCACCCCAGACCGGGTCGCGACCCCTGCACCGAACGCCCACTCG
>JBANGJ010000060.1:0-2674 GCA_037975505.1 Gemmatimonadota bacterium
TCCGCGCGCAGGGTCGCGAGCTCACGCTCCGTGTCCTCCTGCGCCACCCAGGACCGCCTCACCTGACCCCGGAGGCGCCGGGCAGCTGCGGCTACGGCGAGGCCCCGTGCCTCGAGCTCCAAGAGGGCGGTGTACGCGTGCTCAGGATCCACGTCGGGAGCGTAGCGCGTTGCAGGTCGCGACGACGAGGAACGCATCGTAACCGCGTGGGCGACTGTGTCGGCTGTGTCGGCCGCGGGCTGTTTCGGGCGACGCGGGGCCGATCTGGCTCCAGGCCGATCGGCCGCCAACGCCGCGAACGCGCGTGACGCTCACTCCATGCGGGAGTCGGGTGGATCCGCCGCGGACGCCGGAGAGTCGGGGGCTGTGTCGGATCGTTGTGTCAGCCGCGGTGTTTGGCCAACTCCACCACGTCTCCGTCGACGAGGTATCCGAGCCGGGCCATCCGAGCCGCCGACGCCCGCTCATCCGTCGTGACCCGGCGATAGGCCCGAAGCGCCGTCGAGGGCGAGTGTCCGGCGATGGAGGCGGCCACGCCGATGTCGACGCCGGAGCGGTACAGCGCGTCGACCACGGCGCGGCGGAAGCCCTGGGGCGACCACGGGGTGACGAGTGGTAGCCTCCGCTCGGCGCGGCGGGCGTTGATGCGCTCGACGGCGGCGTGGATCAGCCGCCGCAGGTTCGTGCGCATGGTCTGGGCCGACACGCCGAACAGCCGCGCACCGGGTGCGCGCTCCAGGAGCCACGCCTCCAGCTCGCGCACCACGGGCGGGGCAAGAGGCACCTCGCGGGCGCCGGTCTTCCCACGCACGGTCAGGGTGCCGGCCTCCAGGTCGAGTTGGTCGAGGCGCACGGCCGCGAGCTCGCCGAGCCGGCAGCCGGTCGAGGCGTAGAGGTAGGCGGCGACGCGCGCCCAGCCGGTGAGCTCCTGGAGCACCTCGACGACGTCTCCGCGGCTCGGGGTCACGCTCGCCCGGCGCGGCTCCACGCGCAGCCGGGGCCGCGGCAGGTCGCGCGCGGGGACGAGCCCCGACTCCCGCGCCCAGCGCCAGGCCGAGCACACCGCGGACAGCTCCTGGTGCACGGTGGACGATGCCGCGCCCTCGCGAATTCGCGTGTCCCGCAGCCGCTCCATCGTGGCCCGGTCGAGCCGGTCAGCGAGCACGGCGCCGAGGACGCGTACCACCTGACGGCAGGCGATCCGTCGGCCGGCGACGGTGTGCGGCGAGAGATCGGCGCGCTCGGACTGGTAGCCCATCCACAGCTCGAGCAGGTCGCGCACGGTGCGGACATCCTCCCCGCGCTCCTCGCCGACGGCGTCACGGGCGACCAGCGAGGCCACGGCGCGCACGGCGTCCGCCTCCGTCGCCCAGCCCACCCAGACCGTCTCATCGAGGCGCATCGCGCGCCAGTACCAGCGGCCGGAGGTGTCGGGGCCGCGGGCGGCGCGGATCCGGATGTCGCCGACGCTGCGGGGGGAGGGGCGGTTCATAAAGGGAGGGTAGCTCAGAGCCGCACCCGCGGCCGAGCGCCCCGTGTTGCGTGCGCCACCGGCGGAGGCGCCGGCGCGTCGATCGGCTCCAGCGCCGCCACGATCTCCGACCAGCGGTACACGGCGCACGTGGGCCCCCGCCGCGCGATGCCGAGGCCGCGGAGCCACGCGCGCACCATCGCATCCCGGCCGGGGATGCGGGCGACAGCGGCGGACTCCGAGAGCAACTCCTCGGCGATCGCGATGGTGGGGCGAGCGGTCACGGCAGCGCGCTCCCATTCCGCCCGATGACGACGTGTCCCGCCCGGACGAGGTGCACCCCGAGCCAGTCGAGGTGGCACGCCTGCCCACGCCGACAGGTGCAGACCAGCCGGCGCGCGAGGTCGGCTTGGGCGGGGGTCACGTGGTCGCCTCCCGCCCTGCCAGAAACGTCAGGAACGCCGACGTACACCGGTCGCACAGGTCCACCGACCGTGTTCCGCCCGCCCCGTTGCCGAGGGCGTCGTAAACCGAGTGCTCCACCTGAAGCCGAATCCGCTGGATGCTGTAGCCGCGAGGTTCCATGGGGGCGCGGCACCGGTCGCATGTCCAGGTTTCGGTGACGGTCCTTGTTTTCACGGGGTCACCTCCCGCCCGTCCGCCGAGAGGACGACGACGCGAGCGCCGGGGTTCCGTCGAGCGTAGACCCTGGCGACGTCCTCGGCGTCCGTGAGTAGGTGCGCCTGCCGGAGCGGCTGATCCGACCGCCGGGCGGCACGGTCGCACCCCATCGCCACCGGGGCGCCGTTGTGGACGAGGAGGAGGGCCAACGGGAGAGGCCCATACGGTCCCCGCTGCCACCCGGCCTGCCATCCCATCGGGGCTACAGCGGCGTCCTCGAAGGCGTGGCCGCTGTCGGCAGTACAGATGTAGCAAGGGTCCATCTGGTCGGTCGGCGGCCGGAACCAGCGTGTCGGGGCGCCGCAGACAGGACACGGCGCGGAGATGGCACCGGAGATCCGGTCGTAGTGCATCACTGGCACCCGCCCCCCGCCCGCTTCGTCCGCGAGGATGGCGGCCAGATCAGAAGGGGAGAGCATCGTCCGACTCCATAGCAGGGGTGACAGCCTCGACCGCAGGCATCGAGCCCAAAGCCTCGGCGATGAAACGAGATGGCTTGCTGCCGGCGGCGTGGCACATCCG
>JBANGJ010000023.1:0-3926 GCA_037975505.1 Gemmatimonadota bacterium
CCCACCGTGTCCAAGGACGCGTCGTTCGACATCACCACCTCCGTGGACCTGCAGGAGGTGGACAACGCCGTGAATCAGGCGGCCAAGGAGGTCGCGCAGCGGTACGACTTCAAGGACGCCACGCTGGCGACCGTGGAGTTCAAGCGCGGCGAGGGGACGGTCGTGCTCTCGACCGATACCGACATGCGCCTCCGCGCGATGTGGGACATCCTGCAGTCCAAGCTCATCAAGCGGGGCGTCCCGGTGCAGAACCTCGACGCCGGCGAGCCGACCCCGGGCGGTGGCGACACCTGGCACCGCACAATCGGCCTCAAGCAGGCGCTCGACGGCGACACCTGCAAGCGCGTCGTCGCCGCGATCAAGGCGCAGAAGTTCAAGAAGGTCCAGGCGTCCATCCAGGGGGACACGGTCCGCGTCACCTCGCCGAGCCGCGACGAGTTGCAGGCGGTGATGACCTTCCTCCGCGGGCAGGACTTCGAGGTCGCGCTGAGCTTCGGGAACTATCGGTGAGATTCCGCGTCGTCACGCTGGGGTGCGACAAGAACACCGTCGACAGCGAGCGCTATCGCGCGGAGTTGGTGGACCACGGGGGCATCCCCGTGGACGACGCCGCGGCGGCCGAGGTGATCATCGTGAACACCTGCGGGTTCATCGATGCGGCCAAGCGGGAATCCATCGACGCCATCGTCGAGGCCGGGCGACTGAAGGGGGCGGGGAGCGCCACCGCGGTGGTCGCCGTCGGGTGCATGGTGGAGCGGCACAAGGGAGAGCTTGCCGAGGCGCTCCCCGAGGTGGACCTCTTCCTCGGGGCCTCGGAGGCCGACCGGCTCGTCCCGCTGCTCCGCGCGCGAGGGCTCGTCGGCGACCCGGTGACGCAGCATCCCGGGGTGCGTCTGCACGCCGGGGACACGCCGTTCGTCCGCTACCTCAAGGTCAGCGAGGGATGCGACCACGGGTGTGCCTTCTGCGCCATCCCGCTCATGCGCGGCAAGCACCGGTCCTTCGCGCTCGACGAGATCGTGCGCGAGGCGCAGCTGCTCGAGCTGCAGGGGGCGCGCGAGGTGAACCTCGTGGCGCAGGACCTCGCGCACTACGGGCGTGACCGGCGCGACGGCGTGCGGCTCCCCGAGTTGCTCGAGGCCCTGCTCCGCGAGACGGGGATCCCGTGGATCCGGAACATGTACCTCTACTCGGCGGGCATCACGCCGCGGCTCCTCGAGGTGATCGCGGCGCACGACCGCATCGTGCCGTATCTCGATATGCCGATCCAGCACGCCGCGGACGCCGTGCTCGAGCGGATGCGACGCCCCGAGCGTCGACGGACCATCACGGAGAAGCTCGCGCGCTTCCGCGCGGCCGTGCCGGGCGTCGCCATCCGCACCACGTGCATCGTCGGGTTCCCCGGCGAGACCGAGGCGGACTTCGCGGAGCTGCTCGACTTCCTGCGCGAGGCCGAGTTCGAACGGGTGGGGGCGTTCACGTACTCGCCGCAGGAGGGGACGCGGGGCGCCGAGCTGCCGGACGACGTGCCCGAGGCGCTGAAGCGCGAGCGGCTCGAGGCAGTGCAGGAGCTCCAGCGGCACATCACGGCCGAGCGGTACGAGGGGCGCATCGGTGCCGTGGCGCCGGCGCTCATCGAGGTCGCCGCAGGGGCGGACGGCGTGGCGCGCGCGCGGCTCCCGTGGCAGGCGGACGACATCGACGGGGTCACCTGGATCGCGACGGACGCCCCCGCCGGGAGCTTCGTCGAGGTCGAGGTCACGGCGGTCGAGGACGATTACGACTTCCGCGCGGACGCGCGGCGGCTCCTCTCGGCGCCCGTGCCGGCGAGCCCCGCGCCCGGCGGGCGCGCGTTGCCGATCGCGACGACGATGGGGAGCTTCGGACGGTGAGCACGCGACGTCCGGGGCCGGCCGTCGCGCGGCTCGCGGTCGCCCTGCTCGTCGCCGGCTGTCTCTCCCGTCCGGTGGTCCCGGATGAGCCGCGGATCGGTCGGATGCCGATCCCGCCACGCCGGGCACCGGGCACGCACGCGACTCCCTCCGGTGCGGCGACCGACGCGCGAACGACCGCGGAGCCGTCGACCACGTCGCCGTCGAGTGGGGCTCGTCGGAACGGGGAGTTCGACCCCTCGCTCCCCACGATCACCGGGGTGGGCACCGCCCCCGCCCCGGCCGCCGCGGCCGGCATCCTCGTGCGCGTCGCGCTACGCGTGGCCACGGACAGTCTGGTGCTGGCCAGCGCATCGACGTGGCGCCTGCTCGACGAGGACGGCGGCGTGCTGGCGCGGGCGCGGGCGGGGGAGCGCTGGACGCTGCAGCGCCGCGGCCTGCGCATCCGCGCCGTGCGCGCGGACGGCACCGCGACGGCGTGGCGCACGCGGCCGATGACCCAGCTCGCCGATGAGGGGGCGCCGGCCACCGTGGACGGCAAGGCCTATCGCGGGGCCCTGCTCCTCTTCCCCACGGACAGTGGGGCGCTCGTGGTGAACGAGTTGCCGCTGGAGGAGTACCTGCGTGGGGTGGTCCCGCTCGAGATCGGCGGCACCCGTGGGGAGGGAGATCAGCCAGCGGTCGAGGCGCAGGCGGTCGCGGCCCGGTCCTACACGGTGGACAAGATGGCCGCGGCCCGGCGGAGCCGGACCCGCACGGCGCCGTTCGATCTGCTGGCCACGATCTCGGATCAGGTCTATGGCGGGGTGGCGGCGGAGCGTCCGCTCTCCGACGCCGCCGTCGAGCGGACCGCCGGGCTCGTCCTGCTCTGGGACGGACGGGTGGTGAGCGCCCCCTATCACTCCACCTGCGGGGGGAGGACGGCGACGGCCGCCGAGGCGTGGCGCGGTGGTGGGGCCCCGTACCTCCGCGAGGTCAGCGATCGCGTCCCCGGCACCGACCGCGACTACTGCGACATCTCCCCGCGCTACGCTTGGACCCGGACGCTCGCCGCGTCGGAGGTGGATGCCGCGGTGCGTCGCTACCTCGCGAACTATGTGGCCGTCGGTGCCGGCGGTCCGGGGGCGGTGCGCGACCTGGTGGTGACGGAGACCTCGTCGAGCGGACGCGCGGCGGAGGTGGTGATCTGGGCCGAGCGGGGGAGCTACCGCCTGCGGGGCAGCGAGGCGCGCAGCGTCTTGCGTTCCTCCGCTGGCGAGCCCCTGCTGAGCGCCTATTTTTCGCTCGCGGTGGAACGCGTCGAGGGACGCCTCTCCCGCGTGGTGGTGCGGGGCAAGGGGTACGGGCATGGCGTCGGGATGTGCCAGTGGGGCGCGATCGGTCGCGCCCGCGCCGGCCAGGACGCCCGGACCATCCTCGCGACGTACTACCCCGGCACCACTGTCGGGCCCGTGCCCGACGGCACCCTGACCCCGTAGGAGCTCCCGTGCCGACCCCGACCGCTACCGCCGCCGTCCGCGCCCCGATCCGCGTCGGGATCCTCGGGATGGGGGTGATCGCGCAGACCGCGCATCTCCCGGTGCTCGCGAAGATGCGCGGGGTGCAGGTGACGGCCCTCTGCGACAACGACGCGGCCAAGGCCCGGACGCTCGCGCAGCGCGCTGGGGTGCGCGATGTGTTCGACGACGTCGACGAGCTGCTCGAGGCGCCGGCCCTCGACGCCGTGGTGGTGTGCACCCCGAACCATCTGCACGAGGTGCACGTCCTCTCCGCGCTCCGCGCAGGGAAGCACGTTCTCTGTGAGCGGCCCTTCGCGCTGCAGGCCCGGGGCGTCGAGCGCATCCTGGCCGCCGCCGAGAAGGCGGGGCGCGTGGTGATGGTCGCCAACAACCAGCGCTTCCGGCACGACGCGCAGGCGCTCGATGCGGTACTGCGGAAGGGTGATCTGGGGACGATCCGTGGGGTGCGGGCCGGTGCGTACCGGCACCGTGCCACGCTGGCGCCGTGGCGGCACCGCCGTGCCGAGGCCGGGGG
>JBANGJ010000049.1:0-22702 GCA_037975505.1 Gemmatimonadota bacterium
ACGGCCATGAGGCGCTCCCCCGGCCAGCGCCGCCACCAGGCCGCGCTCCGCCACGATCACCGAGACCACCAACGCCAGCAGCCGCACCCGCACGAGATCCTCCTCCACGAAGAAACCCTGCTGCACCCGATTGCTCACGTTCACCACCCCGAGCAGGTCCCCGCGCCACTCGAGCGGAAACGAGATGAATGACCCGCGATTGAGGTAGTCGTCCTGCAGCAGCAGGTGATGCTGCTTCACATCGACCGCATCGGTGACGAGGAGCGGCTCCCGTCGCTCGGCCACCTTGCCCGCCACGCTCTCGCCGAACGGGATGATGCGTCCCACCCCCACGCCGGGCGGCAGGCCGCGCGCCGCCACCAGCACGAGGGTGCGCGGTTCGCCGCCCGTCAGGAAGAGGGAGCATCGCGACGCCTCGAGGTCGTCCCCCAGCAGTTCCACCAGACCGTTCGCCAGCGCCTCAGGATCCACCGAGGCGGCAGCGACGGCGAAGACGCGCTCGAGAAGCGCGAGCGTGCGCGTCCGCGCCCGCAAGGACTCGGCGCGACGGTGCAGCTCCACGTGGGCCTGCTCCAGATGGCCGACCGAGGCACTCAACTGCTCCTCCACCGCCGTCAGCCGGCGGGCCTGTCGGCGGGCCGTCTCGGCGGCCTCTGCCTGTTCCCGGTCGGAGGCCGCGGCACGTGCGGCGACCTCGGCGTGCACCCGCTCGGCCACGACTTCCACGGTGCGCTCAGCCTCCTGCCGCGCGTCCCGCTCGGTAAACCGGGCCACGGCGAGGGCGAAGAGCGCCACGAGCGGCTCCACGCGCTCGACCGCTCGGAGCCCGAAGACCCGCCGCGGCTCCACCAGCGCGACGACGCCGGCGAGCTGGCCGTCCACCTTCACGCCCCGCAGCGCCAGCGTGACATCGGCACCGGGGGTCAGGCCGAGGAGGCGCGCGTAGGCCGCCGGTTCTCCTGGGACGTCGACGAAGGCTGCGCCCTCCCGGATGGCAGGCTCGATGCTCTCCGGGAACTGGCCGAGCGAGAGCTCGAGGACGCCGGCGACCGCGCGGCCGTCCCGCGCCGTGAACTGGCGCACGAGCAGCTCGCGCCGGCCGTCGAAGGCGGCGAAGAGGAGCTGGGCGTCGCGGTCCCCATCGTCGACCGCCCCCGCGAGGGCGACGAGGGCCGCCTCGAGGCCCGGCGCGGCACTGAGCGCGAGGGCCAGCGCGGGGAGGGAACGCGGAGGCATAGGGGAGGAAAGCTGTCGTGTGGCGTCGTGCCGCGTCAATTGAAAGCGCCGCCGATTTCCTTGAAGTCACCCTGCGCGGACGGTACGTTTCCCCAGATGGCGGAACGGACGCTCCAGCTGGTCGTGCACTATGACGGGACGGACTTCGCCGGCTGGCAGGTCCAACCCGGCCAACGCACGGTGCAAGGCGAACTGGAGGCCGTGCTCGCCCGGCTGCATGGGGCCCCACTGCGCGTGACGGGTGCCGGCCGCACCGACGCTGGAGTGCACGCGCGCGGTCAGGCGGTCGGCCTGTCCCTCGCCGCTCACTGGACCCCCGAGCGCCTCCGCCGCGTGCTGAACGAACAACTGCCGGGCGACCTCTGGGTCGCGGCCATTCACGAGATGACGCCGCGGTTCCACGCCCGCTTCAGCGCCACCGCGCGCCGATACACCTACGCCCTCGGGCTCACCGATGAGGCGGCCTCGCCGTTCCGACGCCGGTGGGCCACCCCGTGGCGGCGACCCGTGGATCGGGGGGCCCTCGACCGGTGTGCGGCGCTCCTGCCCGGCACCCACGCCTTCCGCGGCTTCGCGGTGCGAGGGACGGCCCCCGCGGACGACGACCATCGCTGCAGCGTCCAGCTCGCGCGCTGGCGCCCCGCGGCCGCCCCCGAGGCCGGCGACCTCGTGTTCGAGGTGGCGGCGAACCGCTTCCTGCATCACATGGTACGATTCCTCGTGGGCACGATGCTGGATGTGGCGAGCGGTGCGCGGCCCCTCGACGACTTCGCGACGCTCCTGCAGGCCGATGCCAACGACGAGGTCTCCCCGCCCGCCCCCCCGACGGGGCTCTGCCTCGAGGCCGTGACCTACCCCGCCGACCTCTACCTCCCCGCCTGATGCGCCTCTACCTCGCCTCCGTACTCCCGGACGAGATTCGCTGGGCTACCGCGCTCGGCCTGTGCGATGGGGTCGTCGCTACCCCCAGCGTCCTCGCCGCGACCGTGCCGCACGCCGACCCGACGGAGATTCTGGCCGAGGTGGCGGCGCTGACGCCCCTCCCGATCTTCGCGAGCGTGGCCCCGCTGGAGGCGGACCGGATCGTCCGGGACGCGAGGGCGCTGGTCCGCCTCGCGGAACATGTGGTCGTGGCCGTGCCGTTCATCGAAGATGCGATCCCCGCATTCCCTCGGCTCCGGGCGGACGGTGTCCGCTGCGCCGCGACCTTCGTGCACTCCGTGGCCCAGGGCCTGCTCGCGGCCAAGGCCGGGGCGTCACACGCGGTGATCGCCGTGGACGCGCTCGAGGCCGTCGGACAGGCGGCGGAGGTGGTGGTCCGCGATCTGCGGGCCGCGCTCGACCGTGCCCGTCTGGAATGCGACGTCGTCGCCGCCGGACCGGCGACCGCGGCCCGCTTCGGTGAACTCGCCGCGGCCGGCGCGGACGCGGCGGTGGTCGGCCCAGACGCTCTCCGGGGTCTGCTCCAGCACCCGCTGACGGATCGCGGTGTGGATCGGTTCCTCGTGGACGTGAGTCGTCGCGCCAAGCCCCGGCGGGCCAAGTGACGCTCGTGCGCTCGGCGGGCTGGCCCCGTCGCGCCGTGCGCCCACCGCTTGCCCTGCTCGCGCTCGGCCTCGCGACGACGCTCGGTGCCCAGTCGGCACCTGCCGTGGCCCCGGCGGCTACCCCGGCGCAGGCGCAGGGCATCGATGCCTCCCGCCGCACAGCCATCACGAGGGCCGTTGAGCGCGTTTCGCCGGCCGTCGTGACGGTGCAGACGGAGCGGATGGAGCGCGCGGCGGCCACGCCGTACGACCTCTTCTTCGGGACGCGCTCCGGCGAACAAGTCGCCGCCGGCGTCGGCTCCGGCTTCATCATCCAGGCGAGTGGCGTCATCGTCACCAACGCCCACGTGGTCCAAGGGGCGCAACGGATCCAGGTGGCGCTCCGCGACGGGACCACCTACCCGGCGACCCTGGTCGGGGCCGATGACCTCAACGACCTCGCGGTGCTGCGCATCGACGCGCAGGGCCTCCCCACAGCCCCGCTCGGGAGCTCGCGCGGGTTGCTCCTCGGCGAGTGGGTCGTGGCCATTGGCAATCCCTACGGGTTCTTGCTCGGGAATTCAGAACCGAGCGTGACCGTCGGCGTCGTCAGCGGCGTCGGCCGCAACCTGACGGGTCGCGGCGACGGCCCCGGGGTGTACGTGGACATGATCCAGACGGATGCGTCCATCAACCCTGGGAACTCCGGCGGCCCGCTGATCTCCGCGACCGGCGAGGTGATCGGCGTCAACAGCTCCATCTACAGCCCGAGCGGCGGCTCCGTCGGCCTCGGCTTCGCGATCCCGATCGATCGGGCGCGTCGCGTGGCCGAGGATCTGCTCGCCCACGGGAGCATCCGCCGGCCGTGGATCGGCGTGAAGGTCGAGCAGACGCAGGCGAGTGCCGCCCGGGGCAACCTGACCGACGGCGCCGTCATCGACCGCGTGGTGCCGGGCAGCCCTGCCGCAGACGCCGGTCTCCTCCCGGGCGACGTCATCACGCGAAGCCGCGACCGCCAGGTGCGCAACGCCTACGACTGGGAGGCCGAGCTGCTCGACCTGCGGGTGGGCGATTCGGTGCCCCTCCAGGTCCGGCGGGCCACGCGGGAGCGTCGCCTCACCGTCGCGGTGAAGGACCTTCCCGAGGCAGGAGCCGAACGCGTGGCCGTGCTGCGCGAACTGGAGCTCATCACGCTGACGCCGGCCATCCGCGCCGAGCGAGGGCTCAAGTCGCCGCAGGGGGCGCTGGTGGTCCAGGTGTCCGACCGGGTGGCGCAGGGCCTCGGCATCCGTGCGGGGGATGTGATCGTGCAGATCAACACCACGCCGATCACCGACGCGCAGCAGGCGGCGACGGTGCTCTCGGCGTACGCCGGCCGCGGCCCCATTCGGATGTTCCTTGAGCGTGGCGGCCGCATCTTCTCGACCGATTTCCGCATCTCATGACCCATACCCAGTATCGCTCCCCCCTCGCCGACCGATACGCGTCGGCCGCCATGCTCGAGCTCTGGAGCCCACAGGTGCGGCACGGCCTCTGGCGTCGCCTCTGGCTCGCGCTCGCGGAGTCGCAGCAGGCCTTGGGTATCGCCATCCCGGATGCCGCCATCGCGGGGATGCGGGCGCACCTCGACGACATCGACTTCGCCGCGGTCGCGGAGTACGAACGGCGGTTCCGCCACGACGTGATGGCGCACGTACACGCCTTCGGTGACGCGGCGCCGGCGGCCCGCGGGGTCATCCACCTCGGCGCGACGAGCTGCTTCGTCACGGACAACGGCGACCTCATCCAGATGCGCCGCGGCCTCGAACTCGTCCGCGGACGTCTCGTGGGGCTCCTGCGCACCCTCGCCGCCTTCGCCACCGCCTGGCGGGCGGAGCCGACCCTCGGCTACACGCACTTGCAGGCCGCGCAGCTCACCACGGTCGGCAAACGCGCGACGTTGTGGATGCAGGATCTCGTGCTCGACCTGCAGGACGTGGAGCACCGCCTCGCCACGCTCCCACTGCGCGGCGTGAAGGGGACCACCGGCACGCAGGCCTCCTTTCTGGAGCTCTTCGGCGGCGACCACGCCAAGGTGCGGGCGCTCGATGCGGCCGTCTGCGCGCGCATGGGTTTCCCCGCCTCGATCCCGGTCAGCGGTCAGACCTACACGCGCAAGCTCGACGCGCACGTGCTCGACCTCCTCGCGGGGATCGCGGCGAGCGCGGCCAAGTTCGCGAGCGACCTCCGGATGCTCCAGTCCTTCGGCGAGATCGAGGAGCCCTTCGGCAAGGACCAGATCGGGTCCAGCGCGATGGCGTACAAGCGGAATCCGATGAAGTGCGAGCGGATCAACTCGCTCGCCCGGTTCGTGCAGTCCGTGTCGGGCACGGCCAACGAGACGCACGGCGTGCAGTATTTCGAGCGCACCCTCGACGACTCGGCCATCCGCCGCCTGGTGATCCCGGAGGCCTTCCTCGCCACGGATGCCATTCTGATTCTGATGGAGGCGGTCGCGAGCGGCCTCGAGGTCCATCCGGCGCGGATCCGGGCGCGCATCCAGGAGGAGCTCCCCTTCATGGCCACGGAGTCGCTCCTGGTTCAGGCGGTGCAGGCCGGTGGGGACCGTCAGGAGGCGCACGAGGTGATCCGCCGGCACTCGATCGCTGCGGCGCGCGCGATGAAGGACGAGGGCCGGCCGAATGATCTCCTCGAGCGGCTCGCCGGTGACGGGGAGTTCCCCGTGGATGCCTCGGCGATGCGAGCGCTCCTCGACCCCGCCCGGTTCATCGGCCGCGCCGCGGCCCAGGTGGACGACTTCCTGACCGAGGTCGTGGCCCCGATCCTCGACGCCGATGGCACCGCCGCGCCGGTCGCGGACGAGGTGCGCGTATGACTCCGCTGCTCGTGGGCCAGACGGCGCTGCCCCTCCCCCTCCTGCGCCGCGGCAAGGTCCGCGACGTCTACGTGGTGGACGAGGAGCGCCTGTTGCTCGTGACGAGCGATCGGGTGAGCGCCTTCGATGTGGTGATGCGTGAGCTCGTGCCGTACAAGGGTGCCGTCCTGACGCAGCTCACCGCCTGGTGGCTCCGCCAGTTCGAGTCCGAAGTCGCCCATCATCTGATCTCGTGCGACGTGGCGACGATCGTGCGCGCTGTCCCGGCGCTCGCCCCGCACCGCGACGAACTCGCGGGCCGGGCGATGCTCTGCCGCCGGACCGAGGTGTTCCCGGTGGAATGCGTCGTGCGCGGCTACCTCGCGGGCTCCGCGTGGAAGGAGTACCAGGCGACCGGCACGCTGGCCGGGGAGCGCCTCGCGGATGGTCTGCGCGAGAGCGAGCGCTTCGATCCGCCGGTGTTCAGCCCCGCCACGAAGGCGGAGACCGGTCACGATGAGAACATCACCATCGCCCGGATGGGCGAGGTGGTGGGGGCAGACGCGGCCGCGACGCTGGAGCGTCTCGCCCGGCTGGTGTACGGCCGGGGCCGCGACCTCGCCGCCGCCCGCGGCATCATCATCGCGGACACCAAGTTCGAGTTCGGCGCCGACGCCGACGGCCGCGTGCTGCTCATCGACGAGGTGATGACGCCGGACAGCTCGCGCTTCTGGCCGGCCGACCGCTACGCCCCGGGGCAGTCACAGCCGAGCTACGACAAGCAGCCGCTGCGCGACTGGCTCGACGCCGAGCGCCGCGCCGGGCGCTGGGACGGCAACGCCCCGCCGCCGACCCTCCCGCCGGAGGTCGTGCGCGCGACCAGCCGGCGTTATCTCGATGCCTTCGAGCGCCTCACCGGCGCTCCCCTCGACCTCACGACCCTCCCATGAACTTCGCCCGCGAAGGAATTCCCTTCATCCTCATCGCCGCGGCCCTCGCCGCGGTGGGTTACACGGCGGCCCTCGCCCGCCGCTCGTGGCCGCTCTGGCTGCTCGCCTTCGTGCTCACCCTGCTCGTCCTCTGGGTGGCGTACTTCTTCCGGGACCCCGAGCGCACCGGCCCCCGCGGGGACCGGTTGGTGATCTCGCCGGCGGATGGCCGCGTCATCGACATCCGTGAAGTGGACGAGCCCGGCTACCTCGGCGGACGCGCCATCCGCATCTCGGTGTTCATGAACGTCTTCAACGTGCACGTGAACCGGTACCCGGTGAGCGGCACCGTCGAGTACGTGCAGTACAACCCCGGCAAGTTCTTCAACGCGGCGGCGGAGAAGTCGTCGCTCGACAACGAGCAGATGTCGGTGGGCGTCAACACCGGCACGCACAAGGTTCTCTTCCGGCAGATCGCCGGCCTCATCGCCCGACGCATCGTCACCTACAGCCGGCCCGGGGACGCGGCCCAGCAGGGGGAGCGGATGGGGCTCATCCGCTTCGGCTCGCGCGTCGACGTCTTCGTCCCGGTGGGGAGCACCATCCGAACGACCCTCGGCCAGAAGCCGGTCGCCGGGGTCACGGTGCTGGCGGAGCTCCCGTGATGGCACGCCGCCGCTTCCCCCGCCCCTCGATGGTCATGCTGCCGAACGGCTTCACGCTCGGCAACCTCTTCTTCGGCATCTACGCGATCGTCTCCGCCTCGCGCGGCGAGCACGTGCAGGCCGGGTGGTGCATCGTCCTGGGCGGCTTCTGCGACGCGCTCGACGGCCGCATCGCCCGGGCCACGAACTCCGGGAGCCCGTTTGGTGAGGAGCTGGACTCCCTCGTCGACGCCATCTCGTTCGGCCTCGCGCCCGCGCTGATGATCTACTTCGCCGAGCTCAACCGGACGAAGTGGGACTGGATCTTCGTCTTCCTCTTCGCCGCCTGCGCGGTGATGCGCCTCGCCCGGTTCAACATCGAGCAGGCGGGGGCGGAGACGAAGGCCAAGTACTTCACGGGGCTCCCGAGCCCGGCGGCCGGCGGCACGCTCGCCACCTACTACTGGTTCAGCCAGACCCCGCTCTACGGCCAGCTCTTCGCCGACTGGCCGTGGGAGACGATCCTCCGGTGGCTCATGCTCACCCTCAGCTTCCTGATGATCAGCAACGTGCCGTATCGCGCGTGGCCGCGCTTCAGCGTCCGCACGCTCGACGGGTTCATCGGCCTCCTCCTGCTCGTCGCCTCGATCGTGGCACTGTTCGTGATGCCGCGCGAGTTCTTCTTCACCGTCGGCGTCAGCTACGTCATCATCGGCATCGTGATGGCGGTCCTGCGCGGCGTCCTCGACCTCCCCAACCCGCTCGCCCCCGAGGGCGAGTCCGACCTCCCTGAGGAGTCCACCCCGTGAAGCGGTTCAAGGTCAGCGTCCACATCGTGCCCCGGAAGGGCCTCCTCGACCCGCAGGGCAAGGCCGTCGCGGACTCGCTGCGCACCCTCGGCTTCGCGGCCGTCGCCGACGTGCACGTCGGGCGCCACGTGGTCATCGAGATGGCGGCCGCCGACGCCGGCACCGCCGAGGCCGCCGTGCGCGACATGTGCGGGCGCCTCCTCGCCAATCCGGTGACGGAGGATTTCGAGATCGCCGGCGTGGTCGCGGCATGAAGGTCGGCGTCGTCTCCTTCCCGGGGTCGAACTGCGACGAGGACGCGCTGCTCGCCATCGTCGAGCGGCTCCACGAGTCCGCGGTGCTGCTCTGGCACAAGGACCACGACCTCCAAGGGGCGGACGTGGTCATCCTGCCGGGCGGCTTCAGCTATGGGGACTACCTCCGCTCCGGTGCCATCGCGCGCTTCTCGCCGATCATGCAGGAGGTGGTGGCCCACGCCCGTCGCGGCGGCCCGGTGATCGGCATCTGCAACGGGTTCCAGATCGCCTGCGAGGCCGGCCTGCTGCCCGGGGCCCTGCTGCGCAATGAGAGCCTCCAGTTCCGGTCGATGCCGGTGACCCTGCGCGTCGAGTCGGTGGACACCGTGTTCACGCGCGCGGCGACGCCGGGCGCCCGCTTGACCATGCCCATCGCCCACGGTGATGGGCGGTACACCGCCGATGCGGAGACACTCGCCCGACTCGAGGGCGAGGGGCGCGTGGTCTTCCGGTACGTCGACGCCGCGGGGGAGCCGACGGCCGCCGCCAATCCGAACGGGTCGCTGCGCAACATCGCCGGCGTCACCAACGACACCGGTACCGTCGTCGGGCTCATGCCCCACCCCGAGCGCGCGATGGAACCGCTGCTCGGCTCGACCGACGGGCTCGTCCTCTTCGAGTCCCTGCTCGCCACCGCCAAGGCCTGATCCGTGTCCACTTCCGCCACTCCCCGCCCCGGCGACCCGGCCATCACCCCGGCGCTCATCGCCGAGCACGGCATCACGCCCGACGAGTTCGCCCGCGTCGAGGCAATGCTCGGCCGCACCCCGACCTTCACCGAGGTCGGCATCATCAGTGCGCTGTGGAGCGAACACTGCTCGTACAAGCACTCACGCCCCGTCCTCAAGACGCTCCCCACGCAGGCCCCCTGGGTGCTTCAGGGACCGGGGGAGAACGCGGGTGTCATCGCCATCGGGGACGGGCTCGCGGTGGCTTTCAAGATTGAGTCGCACAACCATCCGTCCGCGGTGGAGCCCTATCAGGGTGCCGCGACCGGAGTCGGCGGCATCCTCCGCGACGTCTTCACGATGGGCGCGCGCCCCATCGCGATGCTCAACTCGCTGCGCTTCGGGTCGCTGGACACCCCCCGCGTGCGCTACCTCGTCGGCGGCGTCGTGAAGGGGATCGGCGACTACGGCAACTGCGTCGGCATCCCCACCGTCGCCGGCGACGTGATGTTCGACGCCGCGTACGAGGGGAATCCGCTCGTCAACGCGATGTGCGTCGGGCTGCTCCGCGAGGAGGAGCTCATCCGCGCCAAGGCGGAAGGCGTCGGCAACCCGATCATCGCCGTCGGCGCGCGCACGGGGCGCGACGGCATCCACGGGGCCTCCTTCGCGTCCGAGGACCTCTCCGCGGAGACGGAGGCCAAGCGGCCGCGGGTGCAGGTGGGGGATCCCTTCACCGAGAAGCTCCTCCTTGAAGCCTCGCTGGAGCTCATCCGCAGCGGGCACATCGTCGCCATCCAGGACATGGGGGCGGCCGGACTCACCTCCAGCAGCGCCGAGATGGCGGAGCGCGGCGACGTGGGCGTGACGATCGACACCACGAAGGTGCCGGTACGCGAGGAGGGGATGACCCCGTACGAGATCCTCCTCAGCGAGTCGCAGGAGCGCATGCTCGTCGTGGCCCGGCGCGGGCGCGAGGCCGAGGTGAAGGCGATCCTCGCCAAGTGGGACCTCGCCGCGGAGGTGATCGGCGAGGTGATCGCGGAGCCGGTCTACCGCGTGACCGAGGGGGACCGCGTGGTCGCCGAGTTCCCGGGGACGCGGCTCGTGACGGACTGCCCGCAGTACCACCCCGAGGCGCGCGAGTCCGAGGCCGCGATCTCGCGCCGCCAGCGGGACGTCTCGGCGATCCCCGAGCGCCGCGAGGAGTCCGACCCGGCGTGGACGCTCACGCAGCTGCTCCAGGCGCCGACCATCGCCAGCAAGCAGTGGATCCACCGCCAGTACGACTCCACCGTCCGCACGAACACGGTGATCGGCCCCGGCGCCGCGGACGCGGCGGTCCTTCGCATCCGGGGGACGCGCAAGGCCATCGCCGTGAAGACCGACTGCAACGGCCGCTACGTCTATCTCGACCCGCGCGTCGGAGGCCGCATCGCGGTGGCGGAGGCCGCGCGCAACGTGGCCTGCACCGGGGCCACGCCCCGCGCCATCACCAACTGCTTGAACTTCGGGAATCCGAAGAAGCCCGAGGTCTTCTTCCAGTTCCGTGAGGCGGTGTACGGGATGGGCGATGCCTGTCGCGCGCTCGAGACCCCGGTGACCGGGGGGAACGTCTCGCTCTACAACGAGAACCCGCAGGGCGCCGTCTACCCCACCCCGACCATCGGCATGGTCGGCGTCCTCGAGGATGCGGCCCACGCCACGCGGATGACCTTCACGACACCCGGGGATGCCATCGTCCTCCTCGGGGAGAACACCGACGAGCTCGGCGGCTCTGAGTACCTCGCGTGGGTGCACGGCGAGGTCGCCGGTGCGCCGCCGACGTGCGACCTCGAGCGCGAGCGGGCGCTCATCACCACCATCCTTGAGTCCATCCGGGCGGGCCACGTGCGGTCGGCCCACGACTGCGGGGAAGGTGGCCTGGCCGTCGCGCTCGCGGAGTCGTGCATGGCCGAGCGGGACCGGACCACGGGGGCCAGCGTGGACCTCGGGGCCTGGGGACATCTCCCGACGCGCGCGCTGCTGTTCGGCGAGGCCCAGGGGCGCATCGTCGTCTCCACGGCACAGGCGGAGGCCGTCCTCGCGATCGCCGCACGGCACGGCGTCCCGGCGCGGGTGATCGGCTCCGTCACGGGAGCGGCAACCGGCCTGCGCATCGCCACCGCGACCGGGACGCTCGACGCCCCGATCACGCGCCTGAGCGAGGCGTACCACGAGGCGATCCCGCGGGCGATGTCCCGCGCCGCCGCCGAGGCCGTGACGGCCGGAGGGGCGGCCTGATGTGCGGCATCTTCGGGATCTCCGGCCATCCGGACGCGGCCGCGCTGGCGCATCTGGGGCTCTACTCCCTGCAGCACCGGGGCCAGGAATCGGCGGGCATCGTCGCGGTCGACGGGGACCAGGCCCGGGCCATCCGGGCGATGGGACTCGTCTCCGACAAGTTCTCGTCGGAGACGATGCGCACCCTCACGGGCCCGATCGCCATCGGCCACACGCGGTATTCCACGGCGGGATCGAGCACCATCGACAACGCCCAGCCCAAGCTGGTGCACTTCAGAGGCGGGCACGTCGCCCTGGCGCATAACGGCAACCTGACCAACGCGACGGAACTCCGGACGGCCCTCGAGGATGAGGGGTCGATCTTCAGCTCGTCAGCGGACTCCGAGGTGATCGTCCACCGACTGGCGAAGGCCCGCGCGCCACGCCCCGAGGCGCAGCTCGCCGAGGCGCTCGAGGGCATCGAGGGCGCGTACGCGTTATTGGTCGTGATTGGCACGACCCTGCTGGCCACCCGCGACCCGTACGGTTGGCGTCCGCTGGCGATGGGTCGGCTCAACGGCGCGACCGTCTTCGCCTCGGAGACCTGCGCGCTCGACATCGTCGGGGCGACGCTGGTGCGCGAGGTGGAGCCCGGCGAGATCATCGCGGTGGAGACAGACGGGTCGGTCCGGACCCTGCGTCGCCCGCCGGCGGCCGACCTGCACCAGTGCGTCTTCGAACACGTCTACTTCGCCCGGCCGGACTCCAAGGTGTTCGGGGGCTCAGTCGACCGGGCACGGCGAGCGCTCGGTCGCCGCCTCGCGATGGAACATCCGGCCCCCGGCGCGGACTTCGTCTTCTCGGTGCCGGACTCGTCGAACTCCGCCGCCCTCGGCTACGCCGAGGCGAGCGGACTCCCGCTCGAGTTGGCGCTCATCCGCAACCACTACGTCGGCCGGACGTTCATCCAGCCGACGCAGCAGGGGCGCGACGAGAAGGTGAAGGTGAAGTACAACGCGGTGCGCGAGATCCTGGAGGGCAAGTCCGTGGTCATGGTCGATGATTCGATCGTCCGCGGCACCACCACCCGGGGCCTCGTCTCCCTCATTCGCGCAGCCGGCGCGCGTGAGGTCCACATGCGGGTCTCGTCCCCCCCGATCACGGGCCCGTGCTACTACGGCATCGATACCCCGGACCGCGAGCAGTTGATCGCGGCCCAGCACAGCGTGTCGGAGATCGCCGCCAAGATCGGGGTCGACACCCTCGGCTACATCTCGCTGGACGGGATGCTGCAGTCGGTGCCGACGGGGCCGGACGGGTTCTGCCACGCCTGCTTCTCGGGGAAGTATCCCACCCGGCCGCCCACCGCCCCGGTCACCCTCCGGCGCGGCTGACGGCTCCCCGGCGCCCTCGGGCGCGGAGGTCGCAGCGTGCAGCAGTCCGTCTTCTTCTTCGGGAACGGCAAGGCCGAGGCCACCAAGGACGACCGGGACCTCCTGGGCGGTAAGGGCGCGAACCTCGCGGAGATGACCAACCTCGGGGTGCCGGTCCCCCCGGGATTCACCATCGCCTGCACGCTCTGCGACCACTATCTGGCGCACGGCCGCGCCCCCGAGTCCCTCGCCGACGAGGTCGAGCGAGCGCTCGCCCGCTTGGAGACGGCGGCCGGCCGGCGCTTCGGTGACGCGGCCAATCCCCTGCTGGTCTCCGTCCGGTCCGGCGCGCGCGTATCGATGCCCGGGATGATGGAGACCATCCTCAACCTCGGGCTCAACGACGACACGGTCCGTGGCCTCGCGGCCCAGAGCGGGAGCCCTCGCTTCGCCTACGACTCCTACCGGCGGCTCCTGCAGATGTACGGCGACGTCGTCCTCGGAGTCCCGATGCACGACTTCGAGCACCTCCTCGCCGCCAAAAGGCTCACCACCGGGGCGCGCACCGATGCGGAACTCCCCGCGGAGGCGCTGCAGGCGTTGGTGCACGAGTATCAGCAGCTGATCAAGGCGGCCACCGGCACGCCGTTCCCGCACGATCCGCGCGCCCAGCTCTGGGGCGCCATCCAGGCGGTCTGGAAGTCTTGGACTCTGAAGAAAGCGGTCGACTACCGCCGGGTGAACGGCATCGCCGAGACCCCAGGCACCGCGGTGAACATCGTCGCGATGGTTTTCGGCAATCTCGGCGAGGATTCCGGCACCGGGGTCGCCTTCACGCGGAACCCCTCCACCGGCGAGAAGGCGTTCTACGGGGAGTTCCTCGTCAACGCGCAGGGCGAGGACGTCGTCGCCGGGATCCGCACTCCGGAGCCCATCGCCGAGATGGCGCGGCAGCTGCCGGCGGCGTACGCCGACCTCCTCCGCACGCAGTCTCTGCTTGAGCGCCACTTCCGCGATATGCAGGACCTCGAGTTCACCGTGGAGCGCGGGACGCTCTACCTGCTGCAGACGCGGACCGGCAAGCGGACCGCGGCCGCGGCGGTGCGCATCGCCCGGGACCTGGTCGCGGAGGGGATCATCTCGCGCCCCGAGGCCATCCAGCGCGTCCCGGCCGGTCAGCTGGACCAACTCCTCCACCCGGTGATCGATCGCGCCGGGCAGGCCGACGCGCTCTGCGTCGGACTCCCCGCCAGCCCGGGGGCGGCGAGCGGCATCGCGGTGTTCGACGCCGACGCCGCCGAGGCCCGCGCGGCGCGGGGAGACGCCGTGGTTCTCGTCCGGGACGAGACCACACCGGAGGATTTCCACGGCATCGTCGCCGCGCGTGCCGTGCTCACGGCGCGCGGCGGGATGACCTCTCACGCCGCCGTCGTCGCCCGTGGCATGGGCAAATGCGCCGTCGTCGGCTGCGGCGCCATCCGGGTGGATGCGACGCACCGTCGGTTCACCGTGGGGGACGTGGAGATCAACGAGGGGGACTGGCTCACCCTCGACGGCGGCACGGGGGAGGTGTTCCTCGGCGACCTCCCGACGATGCCGAGCGAGGTGATGCAGGTGAACGCCGGGACGCGGTCCGCGGACGAGGCCCCGGTGTACCGCGGGTTCGCCGAGCTGCTCGGCTGGGCCGACGCGCGTCGGCGACTCAAGGTCCGCGCCAATGCGGACACGCCGCACGACGCCCGCGTCGCGCGAGGCTTCGGCGCCGAGGGCATCGGACTCTGCCGGACGGAGCACATGTTCTTCGACGGGGATCGGATCCACGCGATGCGCGAGATGATCGTCGCGCACGACGAGGGCGGGCGGCGCCGCGCGCTCGCCAAGCTGCTGCCCATGCAGCGTGCGGACTTCGAGGGGATCTTCGAGGCGATGGACGGCCACCCCGTGACCATCCGGCTCCTGGATCCCCCCCTCCACGAGTTCCTCCCGCACGGCGGCGAGGAGGCCAAGCTCCTCGCACGGCGCGTCGGCGTCACACGGCGCGACCTGATGCGCGTCGTGGAGTCCCTCCGGGAATCGAATCCGATGCTGGGGCACCGCGGATGCCGACTGGGCATCACCTATCCGGAGATCACCGAGATGCAGGCGCGCGCCATCTTCGAGGCGGCGACGGCGGTCATCCGGCGTGGGGGGATCGTCCAGCCCGAGGTGATGATCCCGCTCGTGAGCACCGTCCTCGAGTTCCGGCATCAGCGCGCCATCGTGGACCGCATCGCCACACAGGTGGCTCGGGAGTCCGGCCTGACGGTGAAGTATCTCGTCGGCACGATGATCGAGCTGCCGCGCGCCGCGCTGACCGCCCGGCAGATCGCAGCGGAGGCGGAGTTCTTCTCCTTCGGCACCAACGACCTCACGCAGACCACACTCGGCCTCTCGCGGGACGATGCGGGGCGCTTCCTGCCGCTGTATGTGGAACGCGGGATCTACCGGGACGACCCCTTCCAGGTGCTGGACGTCGAGGGGGTGGGCCGACTGATCGAGTTCGCGACGACCGAGGGCCGGGCCGCCCGGCAGGGCCTCAAGGTCGGGATCTGCGGCGAGCACGGCGGCGAGCCTCGCTCGGTGGCCTTCTGCCACGGCACGGGGCTCGACTACGTCAGTTGTTCGCCCTTCCGGGTGCCGATTGCCCGGCTCGCGGCGGCCCAGGCGGTCGGCCACTAGACGGCACGAGGCGGTTCATCATCCGGACCCGGTTCGCCGTATGATTAACGCGGCGTTCACACCACCTCGGTCCCTCTCCATGTCCGTTCTCTCTGTGCGGTCCTGCTCCCCTGTGTTGGCGCTCCTTGCCGCCGTCTCCGTGGCGACCACCGGGTCCGCTCAGGATGCGGCCGGGGGCGCGACGCCTCGCGCGGAGCGGGCGGTTCCCCACGCTCCGGCCGCGCCCCGCGAGATCGCGGCTCGGCCGGTGACCGGGACCATCACCCTCGACGGCGTGCTGGACGAGGAGGTGTGGACCCGAGCCCCAGGGGCCACGGGGTTCGTGCAGAGTGAGCCGCGCGAGGGGCAGCCCGCCACCGAGGCCACCGAGGTCTTCGTGGCGTTCGACGCGGAGAACCTGTACGTCGCGGCATTCCTGCGGGACCGTGAGGCCGGCCGCGAGATCGTGAACGACATCCGCAAGGACTTCCGAGAGGAGGACCAGGACGACTTCGAGGTCATCCTCGACACCTTCCGGGACCGCCGCAACGGATACGTCTTCATCACGAATCCGGCCGGTGGCCGCGTGGACCGGCAGATCTCGAACGAGGGACGGGAGATCAATTCGAGCTGGGACGCCATCTGGGACGTACGCACCCAGCGACGGGCGGACGGCTGGACCGCCGAGATGCGGATCCCCTTCCGCACGCTCCGCTTCGAGCCGGGCACCGACCAGCGCTGGGGCATCAACTTCGCCCGGCGCATCCGCTACAAGAACGAGACCAGCTACTGGGCCCCGATCCCGCGCGCCTTCACGCTCACGCGGCTCTCGCTCGCGGGAGACGTCACCGGGCTACGGATGGACCGCACCGGACGCGACCTGCGCGTGAAGCCGTACGTCATCGGCGGCACCGTCCGCGACCTCGGCGGCACGGGCTTCGGCTCGGAGTTCGACGCCGGCGTCGATATGAAGATGGCGGTCAGCCGCGGCCTCACCCTCGATGCCACGGTGCGCCCGGATTTCGCGCAGGTTGAGGCCGATGAGCAGCAGGTGAACCTGACGCAGTTCGCCCAGTTCTTCCCCGAGAAGCGCGAGGCGTTCCTCGAGAACTCCGGCATCTTCTACGTCGGGGATGCCGCCCGGAACAACCGCGTCGCGGTGCCCGCCACGCCCGATGACGACAACCTGCTCTTCTTCTCCCGACGGATCGGCATCCGGGACGACCGGCGTCCGCTCCAGATCGACGGCGCCGGACGACTGACCGGCCAGGTGGGGGCCTGGGGCATCGGGCTGATCAATGCCCAGGTCCGCGGAGACGACGTCACCGACGCCAACAACTACACGGTCGTCCGCCTCCGGCGGAACCTGCGCGTAGGCTCAGACGTGGGGGTACTGCTGATGCAGCGGCAGTCCACCGACGACGCGACGGACTACAACCGCGTGGCCGGCGTGGACGCGAACATCCGGTTCCTCGGCCGCCTGGACTGGAACTCGTATCTCGTCGCGACCCGGACGCCGGGCCGCGGCGCCGGGCAGTACGCCGCCCGTACGTCCGTCAACTACGAGAGCAACTTCTTTCACGCGAAGACCGGACTGATGTCACTCGGGGAGAACTTCGAGAACGACCTCGGCTTCTATCGGCGCGTCGGCGTCAAGAAGTGGTTCGCCGACGTCGGTGTGCGCCCGCGGCCCGAGGCCTTGCGCCGGCGGGGCATTCGGGAGCTGCACCCGCACCTGGTCTGGGAGGTGTTCACCGATCAGGCGAACACGATGGTGCAGAAGAAGCTGCACACGGGCCAGTCGTTCTTCCTCGAGCACGGCGGTGTCATCGAACTCTCCGTGAACCCCACGTTCAACCAGCTCGATCGGCCGCTCCGCCTGTCACCGCGCGCGGACGCGCTGCCCGCGGGCGGCTACGGGTGGACCGAGTGGAGCCTGCTCACGAACACCGATGCGAGCCGTCGGATCTCCTTGGCGTCCCGCGTCACGTGGGGCCAGCTGTACAACGGCGACCAGGTGTCCGTGAGCGCCTCCGTCACCCTCCGGCCGGACTACCACCTCCGGATCACCTCCGGGGTGCAGCGCACGCAGGCCTCCCTCGACCTCGCCAACGGCGACTTCGTCAACAGTATCTGGACCACGCGGGCGAACTATTCGTTCTCGCCGCGCATGTTCATCGACGCGCTCACGCAGTACGACCCGGCCTCACATCAGCTCAACGCGAACGTCCGGTTCAACCTCCTGCACCACCCGTTGAGCGACCTCTTCGTGGTCTACAACGACCAGCGGTTCCTCACGGCCGACGCCCCGGTGGCCGGTCGGTCGCTGGCCGTGAAGTTCACTCAGATGATGGCCTTCTGACCGGCGCTGGCGCGTAGAGCGCCGCGTTGAGGAGCACCCGGAAGGTCCCGATGGTCTGCCCCCGCCACTGGGGGCGGAATCCGAGCAGGATCACGTGGCCGCGGCCGTGTGCGACGTCGAGCGCGCCGGCCGCGCCCTGCAGGTGCGACTCGCCCAGCAGGTAGCCCGAGAGGAGCGGCGACCCCGCCGCCGCATAGCGGGCCAGCGTGGCGCCCACGAACCCCTCACCGGGCGCGAAGACGGGACTCTGGTCGAAGAACACCTTGGCCCGTTCCGGCATGCCCGCCATCACCGGGTGTGTCGTGTCCGCGGCCACCTCGAGGATCGAACCGCTCGCGAAGAACTGCGCGGACCCGAGGCCGCGGACGACGTTCCGCACGGGCAGATGCAGCGCGTCGATGGCAAAGGCGGCTGCCGCGTTCATCGCCACGACCGTCCCTCCCGCGCGAACAAAGGCGTCAAGCGCACGGCTCCCCTCGTCCCCAATCCCCCCTTCGATGCTGGGAGG
Source organism: Gemmatimonadota bacterium (assembly GCA_037975505.1). Lineage (GTDB taxonomy): Bacteria > Gemmatimonadota > Gemmatimonadetes > Gemmatimonadales > Gemmatimonadaceae > Pseudogemmatithrix. Next base: position 18,165 of record JBANGJ010000049.1, read on the forward strand.
CACGCGCCCAGGCACGTAGCCGTCCCGGAGCGTGGCGGCGCGGTCGGAGGCGAGCACGATGACGTCGAAGCGCTGCCGCAGCTCCCCGGCCTGCAAGTCGGCATTGCCGATCTGCGCGTATCGGAACTCGTGCCGGTCGAGGAGCCATTCCGTCCACCCGGCGTCCATGCTCGGCGCGGAGGGCTGATACAGCGCGAGTCGCGTGGCCACCGGGGCCCCGGACAGGTCCGCCGTGTGGGCGGCGCGGAGCCCCAGGGCCCGCGCCCAGCCGTCGAGCGTGGCCGTCGCCACCCCGGAGACGACGTACCGCCCCTCACGCATCCGGACCGTCCCGCCCGCCGCGAGGGCTCGGTTCACCAGGCGGAACGCGTCGTTCTGCCCCGGGTCGACGAGCATCGCCGGACCGGTCCCCGTGAGCAGAGCCGGCGGTGCGATGATACCCGCCGCCACGGCGTTGGTGCTGAACGGCGCCTCCGGCGCCTCGAGCCCCGTGGGCCGCCCCGCGACCGGAGTGAGCACCGACGCGACCGCGACCGAGATCGGCGTGCGCACCTCGGCGACCTTCACATCGGTGAGGTACGGCAGCGTCCAGCCGGCCGCGTCGTACGGCGGCTCCGGCGCCCCCTCCGGGCCGTCCCGGAGATCCGGGTAGCGCTGACGGTCGAAGAGCTGCCGCACCACCTCGGCGAACTCCTGATCCATCGGGATGACCCAGGTGCCTGCGGGATAGCGCTGCCCACCGAGGTCGGCCTCGCGGGCGAGCGTGGCGATCCGGATGCCGTTGAAGGCCAGCCGCTGCAGCAGCGCCACCGCCGCGCCCGGGTCACGCTGCGCCTGGGGGATCACGTACGCGTAGGGCGGCTCCTTCCGGTAGCGCGCGATGGCCTCACGCCCCGCCTGGTACCGGTTCCAGAGCAGCTCCTCCCGATACTTGGCGGCGTAATCCAGCGTGGCGAGCGATCCCGTCTCCATGTAGTCGACCGCGTCGCGGAGCCGCCACCACCCGCCCCGCCACGGACTCGCATACAGCGACTGCGGCCGGAGATCCCGATACTCCGCGGGGAAATCGTCGATCGTGTAGAACTTCGGCGTGGCGTAGCTGTACAGGGCCGTCTCCGTCCAGAACGCCGCGATGTTCTGCAGCATCGGCAGGTAGTCGATGTACCCAGGGTACCACGCGTCGAACCCCTTCCCCATGTGCGTGGCCCCCACCTGCCCGTTCGTCTCCAGGGCCTGCGCGATCGTCATCCCGATCGTGTTGACCTCGCGGGCCATCAGCCCGGGGACCCGCGGCGTCACGGGTTCGGCGAAGGGCGGGAGCCAGATCCGCGTCGGGAACGGCGCTGTCTGGTGCTGCACGTAGATCACCTGCGGCTCCCAGTGCCGCCAGGTGCGCGCCACCACGCGCGACTCCACCTGGTTCAGCATGTAGGCGTCGCGATTGTTGTCGTGCCCGATGTACCGCTGGTAGAGCGAGTCGAGCGGCGCCACCTCGTACGGGGTCCCGACGTTCTTCCGGTACCACTGCACGACGATCTCCTGGCCATCGGGATTGATGGAGGGCCAGAGGATGAGCACCGTGGCGTCCAGGATCGCTCGCGTCCGCGCGTCGTCGCGGGACAGCAGGTCGTACGCGAGCTGCACCGTGTGCTGCGAGCCCGCGATCTCCGAGGCGTGCAACCCGCCGCTGATGTCCACGAAGACCTTCCCCGAGCGCGCGAGCGCGCGCGCCTCGGCGTCGCTCAGTCCGTCCGGATGCGCCAGCCGCTGCGCGATGCCCCGCAGCCGCTCCAGGTCGGCGAGATTCGACGGAGACGAGATGAGCGCGATGGTCCAGGGCCGCCCCTGGGAGGTACGCCCCACCTCGAGCAGCCGGATGCGGTCACTCGCGGCCGCCAGGCGCCGGAAGTAGTCGATGGACTGGCGGTAGTCGATCAGCCGGAAGTCCGCCCCCACGGTGTGCCCGAAGACCGACTCGGGCGTGGGGAGGGCCGTCGACTGGGCCGTGAGGCTCCGGCCGAGGATCAGCGTGCAGAGGAGCGCGGCGAAGGCGCGCAGGCGCGAGCGGAGCGAGAGAGGCGTCATCCTGTCAAACTGGGGGCGACCGCGTCGGTTGGCGAGTCCCGCGCCGGGCCGCGCGTCCCCGGAGCCGATACGCTCGCCAGCCCAGCACGTCCCCGGCGAGGAACACCAGGGTAGTCCCCCAGAAGAGGCCGACGCCGACCGGTCGCCCGACCCACGGGAGGATCGCCAGCGCCACCACCGTACCAGCCAGCCCAACCATCACGTCGATCACGCGGTTCTCCAACGCCTCGTGCACCCGGAAGGCGACCTCCCCGATCTCCCAGGCAACGAGCAGCGCTGCGGTCACGCCGAGCACGCGTCCCGGCGGCCAGCGAAAGAGGATGTTCACGAAGCCGCAGGCGAGCCCGCAGAGGGCATGCACAATCATCCAGCGGTCGAAGAACCGTCCCTCGTCCCAGGTGGTGCTGACGTTAGGGCGGGCGCGGGCAGACGATGGTGGCATGGGCGATTCCCCGGGCGACGAGGGCCCAGAACGCGTTATGCTTCTTCTACCCCCTCCGACCGGAAATGACCGCTCCTGCCTCTCACTTCGACCAGCTCGGCGGCGCCGACGGAATCCGGGCGCTCGTCGACCGGTTCTATGACTTGATGGACACGGCGCCGGAGGCCACGCACATCCGCGCGCTGCACGCCCGTGACCTCCGGCAATCCCGGGACCGCCTCACCTGGTTTCTCACGGGATGGACCGGCGGGCCGCCCCTGTTCGTGGAGCACCGCGGACAGCCGATGCTCCGGGCGCGGCATCTCCCGTTCCCCATCGCGTCGCGCGAACGCGACGAGTGGCTCTGGTGCATGACCCGGGCGCTCGAGGCGCACGCATTGCCGGACGACCTGCGCGCCTTCCTCGGCGAGCGGTTCGCGGCGCTCGCGGACCACATGCGAAACCGCCCCGATTAGCTTGCGCCTATGACCGTCGTCCGCCAGTTCCTCGACCTGCTCGAACTCGAACGACTCGAGCACAACATCTATCGCGGCCAGAACCGCGACCTCGGCACGGGACGCGTCTTCGGCGGACAGGTGTTCGCGCAGGCACTGGTCGCCGCGCGACGCACCGTCGGCGAGGGCCGCGAGGCGCACTCCGTCCACGGCTACTTCCTGCGCGAGGGGGATCTCACCACCCCGATCGTCTACTTCGTCGATCGACCGCGAGACGGGAAAAGCTTCACCAGCCGCCGCGTCACCGCCATCCAGCACGGTGAGGCCATCTTCCATCTCTCGGCGTCCTTCCACGTGGCGGAGCCAGGACTCGACCACCAGGTGGCGATGCCCGAGGTACCGCCGCCGGAGTCGCTCACGTCCGAACTTGAGCTGATCCGCGCGAACGCCGATCGGATCCCGGAGGCCACCCGGCATCTCTGGACGCAGGATCGCCCCATCGACCTCCGAGCGGTCGCCCCGCGGCACCCGTTCGAGCAGCCGACCGCCGCGCCGGCGGAGCGTGCGCAGCGTCAGGTCTGGTTCCGCGTGGTGGAGCGCATCCCCGACGACGTGATCGTGCACCAGGCGGTGCTCGCCTACGCCTCCGACTACGGGTTCCTCCCGACGGCCCTCCTGCCGCACGGCATCACCATGCGCGACCCCAGCCTCCTCATCGCGTCGCTGGACCACACGGTGTGGATGCATCGGCCCTTCCGCGCCGACGAGTGGCTGCTCTACGTGAGCGACAGTCCGTCGGCCCACGGGGCCCGCGGCTTCGTCCGGGGGCAGATCTTCACCCGCGAGGGACACCTGGTGGCCTCCGTGGCGCAGGAAGGCCTCATCCGTCGACGCGACCGCACGAAAGGATGAGCCTTCGCCGGGGCGCGCGGCTCGCGGCCGCAGTCTTCCTCGTCACCTGGATCCCGGTCTCGCTCTGGCGGGGGCTCCGGTTCGGCGCCGCGTTCCGCATCGATGGTTCCGCCCACGGCGGCATCGCTCCGCTCGTCGAAGGGGTCATCCAGATCGCGGCGGTGATGCTCGTGCCCTCGCTGCTCCTCGCGTTGCTCGCGTTCGCCCTGTGGGCCTGGCGGGAGGAGCGGCGCGGCTGAAGGCTCCGAAGCCCCGAACGCCAGACGGGGTCGCCTGGTGCGGCGACCCCGTCGGTGCCGACCCCGCAGGACCGGTGAGTGGAGGCGGGGAGATTCGAACTCCCGTCTTGCATAAGATCTTCCACAGCGTCTACGCGCGTATCCCGCCGATTGATGTCTCCGGGCGCTGGCCGGCAGGCCGCCCACACACGGATGAGTCCACTGAAGTCTCACCCGCGGGCGGTGGACGCACCCTTGGGCCAGCCCGGATTTGCGATACCTGAGCACCGCCCCGGGCGGGCTGCCTCTCAGGCACTGCCGGAGTAAGGCTAGGCCTTACGCGGCGAGAGCGAAGTTGTTGTTCGCAGTTGGAAATGTCCCGAGTGTTTTACCAGGAACCCGAGGACCTGGGCGCGCAGCCACGGAGCCACCTACACAATCGAAACC